>NZ_ANPE02000347.1 GCF_000328305.2 Arthrobacter crystallopoietes BAB-32
ATATTATTCCGAGCTCGGAATAACATCGATTGTTCCGATTCTCGGGTTATTCGGATTTGGTGCGAGGGCGGGCCCGTGACCTCGACAGTCTCCCGTCTGAGTCGGAATAATCCTGTCGCGCCTGGAGGCTGAGCGCGAGCGTCTTGGTCCGGGCGTTCCCTGTGCACGCAAGGGGTTTCCTGTGCATCGTGGTGAGATCGCGACCAGAGTGGCCGCGACCGTCCGATGGAGGTCCGGGTCATGGAGAATAAGTTTTCAATGCTTGTTGAGGGCGTGCTGGCGGGGACCGCGAGCGTCGGCTTAGCCGATGCGTCGGTCAGGTACTACCGAAGCTGCTGTCACACTGTGGTTGGGTTCTGCGACGGCCGAGGGATCGATCAGCTGACAGAACAGGCCGTGGAGGAGTTCAGAGCTGCCATGGACGAGCGGGCGCACCGTGGGGAGATCGGTCCTACGATGCGGTCGACGCTGGAGAAGACA
>NZ_ANPE02000346.1 GCF_000328305.2 Arthrobacter crystallopoietes BAB-32
CCGGCAGGTTTCGCTCAGCCAGATCACCTTCACGATCCTCGACCGTGCCTGTGTCATCGGATTCCTCGACCATATGAGGACGACGCGCGGGTGGACGGCGACGACGTACAACCAGCGATTGGCCTGCATCCGTTCCTTTTTCAGATACGCCGCCACCGCTGAGCCGACACTGGCCATGCACTTGGCCGATCTCAACGGCATCCCCCAGCTGAAGACCCCAGCCACACCGACTATTCGCTACATGACGACCACCGCCATCACCGCTTTGCTGGCCGCCCCCGATGCCAGCACCAAGACCGGCCCGCGCGACCAGTTCTTCATGATCCTCATGTATGACCTGGCCGCCCGTGACGCCGAGATGCTCGCCCTGACCCTCGGCGACATCGATGCCAAACGGCTCACCGTGGACCTGATCGGGAAAGGAGCCAAACCCCGCCGCCTGCCCATCACCTCTGAGACCTGCCGCCCACTGCCGCCGCTACATCGCGACTTTCCATGCCAACCCCGACCCAGGGCAGCCGCTCTTCTACACGATCCACGGACACCGTAAGACACCGATGTCCGACGACAACGTCGCCAGGTTACTCCGTCAGCACGCAGCCAAGGCCCGTGAAAACTGTCCCGAAATCCCCGCGAAGGTCCACCCGCACATGCTGCGCCACTCCCGCGCCATGCACCTCTATAAAGCGGGCATGCCTCTGGCGCTACTCTCCGAATGGCTCGGTCACGCTGACCCCGAGACCACGCTTATCTACGCATACGCCGACACCGCAATGAAACGCCAAGCCCTCGCCAAAGCCACCGAGGGAATCACCACCAATCCGTCAGCCGTGCCGATCTGGCATAACCAGGAAGACATCATCCAGCGCCTATGCGGGCTCAAGGAGTGACACCGGATTATCCCGACAAATCACGTCATCAGAGTGCGTCTTCCCAAGTCACTGGCCCATCACCCACGCAAAGCAGCGGGCATCGGAATAACCCGAGAATCGGAACAATCGA
>NZ_ANPE02000345.1 GCF_000328305.2 Arthrobacter crystallopoietes BAB-32
GCGGCGAACTGGCATCGGGTTCGGTGCGCCTGGCGGTCTGCGAGGTCCGCCAGTTCCTGCGCTATCTGGACAGCGCTGGCTGCACCCTTGGATCGGTGACGCTTGATGATGTCCGTGGCTTCCTCGTCGCGGTCCGGCCCCGTCACACATCGGGCATGGGCAACACTGTGTGGGCCATTAAGCGGTTCTTCGGGTTCGCCAACCAGCAGGGCTGCTCGGAGCTGAAGGTCGAGGCGATGCTGGCAAGGGTCGGGCCGCGGCGGCAACGGGCGCTGCCGTGCTTCACGCCCGAGGAGACCGGCCGAATCCTCGCCGCGATCGAAACCGGCTCCCCGCGCGGGAAGAGGGACTACGGGATGGTCCGGTTGGCGTTGTCTACGGGGCTACGTTGCGGCGACATCGTGTCGCTACGGCTGGACCAGATCGACTGGCGTCGGGATGAGATCCACCTGGTCCAGCACAAAACATCGGCACCGCTGACGCTGCCGCTGTCGGCAGAGGCTGGCAACGCGATAGCCGACTGGATCCTGCACGGCAGACCGGCATGCCAGGCGCCTGAGGTTTTCGTCCGTGTCTACGCCCCGTTCGTGAAGCTGAGCGGCTCGACCGGGGCGCTGATCATGAATCAGTGGCTCCACAAAGCAGGCGTGTCCCACCAGGCCCACGACGGCAAGACCTTCCACGCCCTGCGGCGCACGACAGGCACTCGTCTGGTCGAGTCCGGTGCCGAGCTGGAGCTGGCCGCACAGGTACTCGGCCACCGTGACGTCGCCTCCTCGAGGCGCTACATTGCCCTGGCCGATGAATCGCTGCGGGAGTGCTGTCTTCCTCTTGACCGCTTCGCTCCTACCAGAGAGGGCCTGCGATGAGCGTGGCATTCAGCAGCGGCTTCGCCTCACACATCGAGGCAATGCTCGAATGGCGAGCCGGTCTGGGCTACGCGCAGACCTTGGTCTATCCGATGCAGAGCTTCGACCGGTTCTGCACGGCCCACCGGCCCGGCGAGACGTTTGTGTCGCGGGAGCTTGTGACGGCCTGGTGCGAGGAAGGCGCACGGGTCCAATGGCCTGCGTACAAGGCCCACGCGATCCGCGAGTTCGGTAAGTACCTGAAGATGGTCGACATCGATGCGTTCGTGCTGCCCGCCGAGTGGATCAACCAACCCGCCAGGAGTCTGCCCCACATCTTCACCGACGAGGAGCTGACCACCTTCTTCTTGGCAGCCGACTCATTCACAGCCTGCCCGGCCAGCCCGTTTCGCGAGTACACGATCCCGGTGGTGTTCCGGCTGATGCTGGGCTGCGGGCTACGGCCGCAGGAAGCCCGGCGGCTGCACCGCCGCGACGTCGACCTCGACAAGGCGATCGTGCTGATCGAGCAGACCAAGCGCAACAAGGACCGCCGTGTCCCGATCGACGCCGGTA
>NZ_ANPE02000344.1 GCF_000328305.2 Arthrobacter crystallopoietes BAB-32
CGCGCTGAACCACGCTGCCACCCGGCTGCCCGACGTCGACAAGCTCCGGCCGCCGATGCTCGGGATCGATGAGCACCGGTTCCGCTCAGTGCGGTTCTTCAACCTGAGTTGCACACGTTTAGTGGCTCTTCGCGTTTGGTGGTGAATCGACTGCCGTGATGCATGTTCAGCAGACCGTGGTTCGGGCTGCGCTTCTGAGCATAACGCGAGTGCTGTAGTTCCAGCTGTTGACGAATCCGCGCCCCGTTCTTTTGATGTGTTTGATCGCGGTGTTGTTGGCTTCGACCTTCGCGGTGGTGGCGCCGGTGACGATGAGGACCTCGATTTCCTTCCACCATTTGTTGATGGTGCGCCAGAGCCTGTTGGTCTCGGGCATCGAGGCGGCCTCAACGAGGATCTGCAGCTTCTCTCTGGCCGCGGCGGCGTCCTGGAGGGACGAGGTGCCCAACAGCAGGCGCAACTGTTCCTTGACGTTCCATGCTGCCTGCAGCTTCCCGGTGGGATCGTCCTTGAGGAAAACATCGGCGAGGCGGTCCAGACCGGCCTTGGAGAGGGTGTCGCCGGCTCGCAGCAGCAGTCGCCGGTTCGCCCAGGCCGGATCCGCTGCGCGGCCACGGCGGCCCCGCACCTGCTGGCTCAGGCGCTGGCGGGCCTCGGTCAGCGCGTTGTTGGCAAGTTGGACCAGGTGGAACGCGTCGACCGATACCGCGGTGCGCGGCAGCCACATGCGCAGCGCCTTGGGAACGCCGCGGATGGGTCGATCGCCACG
>NZ_ANPE02000343.1 GCF_000328305.2 Arthrobacter crystallopoietes BAB-32
GCGGGTTGGCGGGCTTGGCGGCGCCGCGACCGGCTCAGGGCGACGGGGGTGCCGAGGGGGATGACGTGCGGGCGGCCGTCGGTCGGCTCTTCAACGACGTGGGCGGCGAGGCCGAAGATCTCCTGCAGCATCCCGGGCGTCACGACGTCGGCCGGGTGCCCCTGCGCGACAATCCGGCCGCCCTTCATGGCCACGATGTGGTCGCTGTAGCGCGCGGCGAGCGAGATATCGTGCAGCACCATGACGACGGTCCGGCCGAGCTCCCGGTTCAGCCGGCGGATCAGCTCGAGCACCTCCACTTGGTGCGCCAGGTCGAGGTAGGTCGTCGGCTCGTCCAGCAGTAGGATCCCGGTTTCCTGCGCCAGCGTGAGGGAGATCCAGGCGCGTTGGCGCTGGCCGCCGGACAGGTCCTCAACCGGTTTGTCGGCCAGGTCGAGGATGTCGGTGGCGGCCAGCGCGGCTTCCACCGAGGTCCGGTCGGCGGGGGAGAACTGCTGGTACCACTTCTGCCGCGGGTGCCGGCCGCGCGAGACCAGATCCGCCACGGTCAGCCCGGACGGAGCCGACGGCGTCTGCGGGAGCACGCTGAGCTGGGTCGCGATATGCCGGGTGGACAGGCGCGCGAGCGGTTCGCCGTCGAGCAGTACCTGCCCCGACCGCGGCGCAAGCAGCCGCCCGAGGCCGCGCAGGAGCGTGGATTTGCCGCAGCCGTTCGGCCCGATCACTGCGGTGACCTTAGCATCCGGCACGGACAGCGTCAGGTCGCGGATGATGTCGGTGCCGTCGTAGCCCAGCGTGAGGGCGTCGGCGCGCAGGCGGCCCGGCAGCTCGTTCATGTCAGTCTCCGTTGGTAGCGCAGGATCAGGTAGATCAGGTAAGGGGCGCCGACGACGGCGGTGGCCACGCCCACGGGCAGCGCCACCGGCAGCGCGTTGGCCGCCACCGTGTCCGCCAGCAGCACGAAAACCGCCCCGGTCAGCGCGGAAACCGCCACCGGAGGCACCGCCGAACCGGTGAGGATCCGGGCGATCTGCGGGCTGGCCAGCGCCACGAACACCAGCGGCCCGGCCACCACGGTGCCCACCGACGCGAGCAGCACGGCCAGCGTCAGGGCGGTCACCCGCACTGTGCCTACACGGGTTCCAAGTCCGACGGCGGTGTCCTCGCCAAGGGAGGTCAGCAGCAGCCACCGGCCGCTGGCGATGGCGCCGGCCAGCAGCGCCGCGGCGGCGAAGGCCATCGGAGTGACCAGGGGCCAGTCCTTGCCGTTGAGCGAGCCGGTCATCCAGGTCAGGGCCTGCGCCGCGCTGGTGACGTCCCCCAGGGTGAGCAGCCAGGTGGTCAGGCTGACGGCGAGGCCGTTGATGCCGAGTCCCACCAGGACCAGCCGGTAGCTGTCGATCCCGCCGCGATAGGCCAGCAGATAGACGGCCACGCCGCTGACCAGCCCGCCGCCGAACGCGGCCACCGGCATGCCGACGGCGGCGGCCACTCCGCTGAGC
>NZ_ANPE02000342.1 GCF_000328305.2 Arthrobacter crystallopoietes BAB-32
TCCGCCCGATCCGTCCCAGCCGCGCAGACCGGGCCCGCGGTGCCGTGGGACGCTGCCGGTGGGCGGTGGTCCCGCCGGCCAGCAGCGCGCGGACCGGCGCAAAGGTGTCATTGGTGATCCGGCCGGCCCAAGCCAGTTCCCACAGGGCAGTAACGACATCGGCATCCGCGGCTTGGGTGCCGCCGGCCACCAGTGCGTCGGCGAGCTGGCGGAAGAAGAAGGCACCGCCGCCGTACTGGCCCTGTGCCGAGAGCACGTTCAGCAGTTCGTACTGCAGCACGCTGGGCTCGAAATCCGGCTGCGGAGCCAGCGTCAGCGGCGCGTTCTCCGCCAGCTGCAGGCTGACCCAGCCGTCATTGCCGGGCAGCGAACCGGCACCGGACCAGAGCACTTCCCCGGTGGCCATCAGCTCATCCAGCATCGCAGGCGCGTAGTTGGCAACCCGCGACCCCAGGATCAGCGGTTCCCACGCGGACGCCGGGATCGGCACACCGGAGAGCTGGTCGACCACCGTGGCGATGCCGTCCAGCCCGCGCAGGCCGGACCCGACGTTCTGCCAGGCCGGCAGGAAACGCCCGTAGGTGGCCGCCTCCACCGGCTCCACTTCCTGGCGCAGCGCGGCCAGCGAACGGCGCCGGATCCTGCGCAGCACTTCCACATCGCACCATTCGGTGAGGCCCGGCTGCGGCGGCGGATCGCTGTCCGGCGGCCGGAATTCCCCGTCCGCCACCCGCCCGTCCTTCAGCAGCCGACGCAGCGCGGTCTCCACCACGGCCACGCCGAGGCCCAGCCGCGCGGCGCATTCCGGCGCGGTGAACGGACCGTGCGTGCGGGCATAGCGGCCCACCAGGTCCCCGAGCGGATCCGCGACCGGTTCGATGAAGGCCAGCGGCACGCCCATCGGCAGCGGAACGCCCAAGGCATCGCGCAGCCGGGCGGCGTCCTCCACTGCGGCCCACCGTTCGACGCCGGCGATGCCCACCTTGAGCGCACGGTTGGCCTGCGCCAGTTCCGCCAGCAGCGGCTCGACGTCCGCGGAGGCCACCGGTGCCGGTCCCGCCGCATGCTCCAGTACCTCCGCCTCCGGAGGCCGGACGCGCTCGGCGACTTCCGCCGTCGTTAGCGGCCCGAGCAGGCGGAGCAAATCCGCAATGCCCTCGGCGCCGCGGACCTTGCGGTCTTCGATGAGGCGCTGCAGTTCGCGCTCGGTGCGCGTGATGATCGCGGCGTCCAGCAGCTCGCGCAGTTCCGCCCGGCCCAGCAGGTCGTTCAGCAGCGTCGGGTCCAGGGAGAGCGCGGCGGCGCGGCGCTCGGCCAGCGGGGAGTCCCCTTCGTAGAGGAAGGAGGCGACGTAGCCGTAGAGCAGCGAGCGGGCGAACGGCGACGGCTGCGGCGTGGAGGTCTCGAGCACGCGCAGTTCCCGGCGTTCGATGGCGCCGGCGATGTCCTTCAGCGCCGGCAGGTCGTAGACGTCCTGCAGGCACTCGCGCACGGTTTCCAGCACGATCGGGAACGTCGGGTACTTCCGCGCCACGTCCAGCAGTTGGGCCGAGCGCTGGCGCTGCTGCCAGAGCGGGGTGCGCTTGGCCGGGTTCTGCCGCGGCAGCAGGAGCGCACGGGCGGCACATTCGCGGAAGCGCGAGGCGAACAGGGCGGACCCGCCCACCTCGGCGGTGACGATCTGGTCCAGCTCCTCCGGGTCGAAGAGGAACAGGTCGGCGCCGGGCGGCTCGTCTTCCATCATCGGCACGCGCAGCACGATCCCGTCATCGGCCGCCATGGCGGAGCCGTCCATCCCGTAGCGCTGCTGCAGCCGCGCGCCTACCGCGAGGGCCCACGGCGCGTGGACCGGCAGGCCGAACGGGCTGTGCAGCACCACCCGCCAGTCGCCCAGCTCGTCGTGGAACCGCTCGACCACCAGGGCGCGGTCGCTTGGGATGATGTCCGTGGCCTGGCGCTGCTCGCCGAGGTAGGCCAGCAGGTTCTCCGCCGCCCAGTCATCCAGGCCGCTGGCGCGCAGCCGCTCCAGCGCGGCCTCC
>NZ_ANPE02000341.1 GCF_000328305.2 Arthrobacter crystallopoietes BAB-32
CCGTCCCGGCCAGCCCCTCCGGCCGCACCGCATCCTGCCGCTGGCCGAAGCTGCGGGCGAAGTTGCCGGCGATGTTGCGCGGATTGAAGGCCGCGCTCTCGTTCCGAGCCGCCTCATCCGCGGTCGGCACCAGGAGCCAGAGCCACGCGTACAGCAGCAGCCCGGCCCCGCCGCCAACAGCCAGCACCACCATGGCAATCCGGACCAGCTGCACGGGCAGGCCGAGGTGGGCCGCCAGCCCGGAGCACACGCCGGCGATGACCCGGTCGTTGGGACGGACAAGTGGTGCGCGCATGGCTTAATCCAAACACGGCCGGCGCGCCGCCGGAGACCGGGTCAGGGTCCATTCAGGGGCCCCTGGCGACCGGTCAGGGAAGCTTCAGGGTAGCCCCCCATGGAATCGGTGGCGGCCGGTTGGAATGATCGGGATATGACATCCACTCCCTCTGGCCCTGCCGGTCCGGACCGCCCCGGGGACACCTCGGGCCAGGACCCCACCATGCCGCTCCCTCCACAGGAAAATTACGACGGCGGTGTCCCCACCTCCGGCCCCGGCCACACCTCCGTACCGGGCGGCAGCGTCCCGGCGCCGGACAGCAACAGCTTCTTCAACTGGTTCCGCAGCCTCGGCATGCCGCGCGGCACCGACCGCTGGATCGGCGGCGTCGCCTCCGGAGTCGGCCACCGGACCGGGCTCGATCCGGTGCTGGTGCGCGGCCTCTTCGTCCTGGTGGCGCTGTTCGGCGGGTTCGGCGTGCTGCTCTACGGCCTCGCCTGGGCGCTGCTGCCCGAACCCGACGGCCGCATCCATGCCGAAGAGGCCGGCCGCGGCCGCTGGAGGGCGGGGATGACGGGCGCGCTGATCGCGACGGTCCTCGGCCTGTTCGACCGCCCGTTCGGCTTCTTCCGCGACGGCGGCTGGGAATTCGGCGCCTACCTGTGGGCCGTGGTCTGGATCGGCGCGCTCGGCTACTTCATCTACTGGCTGGCCACGCGCAACCGGAACCAGCCGCCGGCGCCACTGGACTACCCCGCTCCTGCCGCCGGGCAGTCCGGACCCGGCACGTCCTTCAGTTCGGCTGCCTCCGCCGCGGCGCCGCCGCTCTACCCGCCGGGAACCACCGCGGCCGGCCCTGCGGGTTCGTCCATTCCGCCGGCGCCGCCCGCTGCC
>NZ_ANPE02000340.1 GCF_000328305.2 Arthrobacter crystallopoietes BAB-32
AGGGCCGGGGCGCCCGCTTCCGCCGGGGTTGCTTCGGTTTCCGCGGCGACGTCGAGGATGGCCTGGCGCAGCACGGCGAGTCCGTCGCGCAGCAGTTCCTCGCCGATCACCAGCGGCGGCAGCAGCCTGATGACGTTGCCGTGGGTGCCGCAGGTCAGGGTCAGGACACCTTGGGCATGGCAGCGGGCGGAGATTTCCTTGGCGAGGTCTGCACGCGGGGCGAGGGTGCCCCGGTCGGCGAACTCGAGCGCGAGCATCGCACCGCGGCCACGGAACTCGGCGACCATGCCGGTCTCGGCGACCAGCGGCTCGAGGACCTCGCGGGCGGTGGCCTCGATCGCCCGGGCGTTGGCCAGGAGGCTGCCGTCCTCGAACGCTTCGAACACGGCCAGCGCCGCCTCGCAGGCCAGCGGGTTGCCGGCATAGGTGCCGCCGAGGCCGCCGGCGTGGACGGCGTTCATCAGGTCCGCGCGGCCGGTGACGGCGCTGAGCGGGACGCCGTCGGCCAATGCCTTGGCGCTGAGGGTGAGGTCGCCGGCGATGCCTTCGTGTTCGCTGGCGAACAGGGTGCCGGTGCGGCCCATGCCGGCCTGGATCTCGTCGATTACCAGCACGATGCCGTGCTTGTCGGCGATGGCGCGCAGGCCCTTCAGGAAGCCGGGTGCCGGGACGATGAAGCCCCCTTCACCCTGGATCGGCTCGATGACCATCGCGGCGAATTCCTCGGCGCCGTGCTCGGCCAGCGTTGCCTCGACCGATGCGAGGGCTGCCGCAGTGGCGTCCGCCAAGGCGGGACCCGCGGAGGCGGCGGAAGCACTGATGGCCGCGCCGCCGTCGTCGTTATTTCCAGTGGCGGACGGGAAACCGGCGGCCGGGCGCAGCGGATTGGCGGACGCCGCGCGCACGATCTCGGTGGGGAACGGGCCGAAGTTCAGCCGGTACGGATTCTCCTTCGCGGTCATCGCCATCGTCAGCAGCGAGCGGCCGTGGTACGCCTCGTCGAAGACCAGCACCTTGGGCCGGCCGGTAGCGGAACGGGCGATCTTGACCGCGTTCTCAACGGCCTCGGCGCCGGTGGAAAACAGGGCGGTGCGCTTCTCGAAGTCGCCCGGGGTGTGCTCGTTGAGCCACCTGCAGACCTGGGTGAAGGACTCGTATTCGGTGACCATGAAGCAGGTGTGCGTGAAGCGCTCGAGCTGGGCGGCCACGCGTTCGCGGACGCGCGGGTGGCTGGCGCCGATGCTGGTCACCGCGATGCCGGAGGCGAAGTCGATCAGCCGGTTGCCGTCCACGTCCTGCAGGATGCCGCCGTCGGCGCGGTCGATGAAGACCGGCAGGGCGATGCCGAAGCCGTCCGTGACGTGCGCCTGCCGCTCGGCGTGCAGCTCCTGCGAACGGGGGCCGGGGACGGCGGTGGCCAGGTGGCGGGACTGGGGGAGCGGGGCCAGGCCGGTGTTAGCGGGGGAACTGGCTGCGGCGCTGGCTGCGGCGGTGCCGGCGGGCACGGCGGGAGCGGAAGTCTGAGCGGTCATGGGGACCACGCTAACCGCGGCGCAAGCGTCCGGTCATTGGACGCTCTGTCCCTGAAAGGCTGCTTCGTTGGATAATCGGACCATGGTTTCGCTTGCCCAGCTCAGCGCCGAACTCGGCCAGTCCCTGCACCGCGCCATTCCCGGCCAGGTTCCCGGCGTCCAGCTGAGCGGCGTGCATGTGTCCGAGCTGGAGGATCCGACGGCCTATCTGGAGGGCGGCGAACTCCTGCTGACCACCGGCATTCCGCTCGGCGGGACTGCCGCCACGGCGTCGGCCTACGTCCGGCGGCTGGCCGCGAAGGGTGTGGCCGCGCTCGGGCTCGGACTCGGCGAGGGGCTGGACACCGTGCCGCCGGAGCTGGCGGAGGCCTGCGCGGGGGAGCGGCTGGAGCTGATGGTGGTGCCGGACGGCGTGCCGTTCCTGGATGTCTCGCGCGCGTTCTGGGACCTGGCCGGGCGCAGCGGGCAGGCGGACCTGATCGCCAGCCTGGGCACCCAGACCGCGCTGGCCCGCGCGGCGATGCGGCCGGATGCGCTGCC
>NZ_ANPE02000339.1 GCF_000328305.2 Arthrobacter crystallopoietes BAB-32
CCGGCGGCCGCCGGCGCTGTTCCTCCTCCCCCGCCGACCCGGCGCCTTGCCCCGGAGGCCACGGCAGCACCCGCTGTTTCCGGGATTCCTGCGGCGGAAACCGAAGCCCTGCAGCTCGAGGAGGTTCCGTCGTCGGGCTTGTGGCCGGACCTGCCGGGACAAGGCCGGGCCTCCCTGGCGGAGCCTGCCAGCCAGCTGCCTGGACAGTGGCTGGAAGCGCTGGCACGGGCGGAACGGCTGGCCGGCGAGCAGGGGGCGCGCTAGATGGAGCACGTGTCGTTCCTGATCGAGGAGACCGGCGAGCACCTCAGCTGCCTGCTCAACCCCGAATCGCTGGTGATGACCAGGACCGCAGGCGTGGAAACCCGGCGCTCCTCGGGAGGCCGCTTGACCGGTACCGGGCTGGCAGACGACCCGCTGCTCTTCACCGGCGGGGGCCGCACGGAGCTGCAGCTCGAGCTGCTTTTCGACGTGGACCTCGCCCCGGCGGACATCCCGGTTACGGACGTGCGCCAGATGACCCGGCCCATCTGGAAGCTCGCGGAAAACTCGGCCGAGGCGGCCCGGCGCCGCCGGCCACCGCTCGCGTGCCTGGCCTGGGGCATGGCCTGGTTCATCCCCGGGATTGTCACGGAAGTCGCCGAGCGGTTCGACCGCTTCGCCCCGGACGGTTCGCCGCTGCGTTCCTGGCTGAAGCTGCACTTCGTCCGCACGGGCTCCGCCGCGGACGAACCCGGCGGGGAGAACTACGAGCTGGCACAGCGCCTCCCTCCGGTGGATGCCACCGCCCCCGCCGTCGGCTCGGTCGAGGTCCTCGGCAGCGGTACCGACGAGGCGGATGCGGACGGCGTCCCAGCGGTGCACCCGACCGACCTCGGGCTGCTCTCCCAGGCCGCCTTCGGCACTCCGCTGCTCTGGAAGCAGCTGCTCGCCTACAACGGTGTCGACGATCCCTTCCACTTCACCGGACCGCTGGCCGTGCCGCCGCTGTCCGAGGCCTGAGCCATGCGCCAGGTCCAGGGGCTGCCGGAACTCATCATCACCCTCGGGCGGCGCCGGCTGTCCGCTGCGGAAACTGCCGCCGTGGTTTCCGTGCAGGTCCGTGCCGTGCTGGGCAGCCCGACCCAGTGCCAGCTGACCCTGCAGGCGGACGGCGCCGGGCCGCGGGAACTCGCG
>NZ_ANPE02000338.1 GCF_000328305.2 Arthrobacter crystallopoietes BAB-32
GGGTCGGCCCCTCGCAGGGCCGCCAGCCGGCTGATCCCTGCAGCGGCCAGCGCGCAGACCACAATGGCAACGAGGAGCGCCACCGGCGGGACCGGCCAGGCCACTACCAGCACGCCGGCGAGGATCCAGCCCAACGCGACCAGGGGCATCAGGACGGGCCGCGCCCGCCGCGGGATGACGGCGAGGTCCCCGAGGCCGGAGACGATCAGCCCGAGTCCCAGTGCCAACGAGTACCGGGTCAACCAGACCACCGGATCGAGAATCAGCACCACACCCAGCCCGACGCACAACAGGCCCAAGAGCAGCAGCACCCACCACGGCGCACCCTGCAGCAGCCGGGCCAGCAGTTTCGGCCAAGCCCGGACTCGCTCCCCGATACTCCTCTGCACGCCCCCTCCTCCGACGACCGGCACCGGCCGGAATGACCTGCAGCCTGCAGCTTTCCCTCAGGGTACCCGCGCACGGGTGGAGCCGTCTCGGCCCGACCGCTCCTTGT
Source organism: Arthrobacter crystallopoietes BAB-32 (assembly GCF_000328305.2). GTDB lineage: Bacteria > Actinomycetota > Actinomycetes > Actinomycetales > Micrococcaceae > Crystallibacter > Crystallibacter crystallopoietes_A. The sequence continues at coordinate 497 of NZ_ANPE02000338.1, forward strand.
TTGGCGGCGGCTAGCCCGGCCGGTTCAGGCGGCGGTTTCCGCGGGAGTGCCAGCCAGCCCGGCCAGGGCCAGCACGGCGAAGGCGAGCGCGATCACGGCCGGTGTCACGAGGGTGGCCAGCCGAACGGCGTGCTCCTGACGCCAGTGCCAAAAGGCCAGGCCAACCAGCACCACGCCGTAGGCCAAGGCAACCAGCACCGCCGCTACGGCGCCGTCCTGCCAGAAGTACGGCAGGCTGATCACGGCTGCGAGCACCAGCTCGCCCGCCCCGATCCAGCGCTGTACAGCGGGCTTGGGTTCTTCCCCGTAGACAAACCAGGGAAGGCGGCACAGATTGCTGACCGCACTGCCCAGCAGGAACGCGGCGAAGGCGATATGCACCATCACCACGAGGATCTCGTAGACTCCCTGACCGTCGTTTGCCACCATCGTGCTGCCCTCTTTCTTGCCTGCTCTTCCTGAAGGACAACCAGCCGTGCCGGCCCTTGGTTCCGCAACCGGCGGCAATGAGAGCAAGGACACCCGGGCAGCAGGAAGCCCCGCACCGATTGGATCGGTGCGGGGCTCCCGGTGGTGCGTGCTGCAGCAGTTCCCTGCTGCAGGCTGGCCTTAGTTGGCCGGCAGCTGCAGAACCTGGTCCACGAAGATCAGGTTCGGGTTGCTGACCGTGTCAGCGTTGGCAGCGTGCAGCGCCTGCCAGCCACCCTCGAGGCCGAGTTCGGTGGCGATGGTGTTCAGTGTGTCGCCGGCCTGGACGGTGTAGGTCTCGCCGCTGACGGCAACCTCGGCCTGGACCGGGGCAGGAGCGGCCTGGACCGGAGCCGGGGC
>NZ_ANPE02000337.1 GCF_000328305.2 Arthrobacter crystallopoietes BAB-32
GCGGGCGCCGGTGGTCGCCGGGGCGCTCACAGCCCGGCCGCCTTCCGGCGCCGGATCAGCCAGATGAAGACCGGTGCGCCGATGACGGCGGTCATGATGCCGGCCTGGATCTCGCCGGGCAGCGCGATCAGCCGGCCCACAATGTCCGCGCCGAGCAGCAGCACCGGCGCCAGCAGCAGGCAGTACGGCAGGATCCAGCGGTAGTCCGGGCCGGTGAAGGCGCGCACCACGTGCGGCACCACCAGGCCGACGAAGGCGATCGGTCCAGCCAGCGCCGTGGCCGCGCCGCAGAGCACCACGACGCCCAGCGCCGTAATCGCGCGGGACAGCGCGACCTGCTGGCCCAGGCCGCGGGCCACGTCGTCGCCCAGGGCGAAGTTGTTGAGGATTCGCCCGGTGAACAAAGTCAGCAGCAGTCCGGCGGCGATGAACGGCAGCACCGGCCCGACGGCCTCCCAGCCGCGGCCACCCACGGTGCCGATCTGCCAGAACCGGAACGCGTCCAGGGTGTCCTGGCTGCTGACCAGGATGGCGTTCATCAGCGAACTCAGCCCCGCGGTCAGCGCCGCCCCGGCGAGCGCCAGCTTGATCGGCGTCGCGCCTTCCCTGCCGACGCTGGCAATGACGTACACCACGACGGCGGCCAGCGCGGCGCCGGCGAAGGCGAACCAGATGTAGCCGGTCAGCTCGGCCACGCCGAAGAGGTAGATGCCGGTGACCACGGCCAGCGCCGCTCCCGCATTCACGCCCAGGATGCCCGGGTCCGCCAGCGGATTTCGCGCCACACCCTGCATCGCCGCCCCGGCCACGCCGAGGGCCGAACCCACCAGCAGTCCGGTCACGGTCCGCGGGATGCGCGAATGCACCACGGCATGGTCGCCGTTGGCCGGATCGAAGGCGGTCAGGGCCTCAACCAGCGTGTCGAACGGAATCGGGCGCGCGCCGAAAGCCAGCGATGCCAGGCACACCAGCGCCAGCACCGCGAGCGCCAGCGGCAAACCGACCAGCAGCCGGACGGGCCTTCCCCGTCCCGGGGCCGCCGCTCTCCCCCGCGCCGCCG
>NZ_ANPE02000336.1 GCF_000328305.2 Arthrobacter crystallopoietes BAB-32
GCGGCGGAACCGCCGGCGGGCGCGGAACCGATCGCCTCCGCGACGGCGGCACCGGCCGGCGCCGTTAACCAGGACGCGCGGACCGGCCTGGGCATCCTCTCCCGGACGCCGATGCGCGGCGTGCGCAAGACCGTCGCCGCGGCGATGGCGCGCAGCCGCCGGGAGATCCCGGAGGCGACGGTCTGGGTGGACGTGGACGCCACCGCCCTGCTGGAACTGCGCGCCGGACTGAAGCAGAAGGACCCGGAAAACACCCCCGGCCTGCTCGCCTTCATCGCCCGGTTCGTCACCGCCGGCCTGGAGCGGTTCCCCGAACTCAATACCCGGATCGAGGGCGACGAGATCGTCCGGTTCGACGGGGTCAACCTGGGCTTCGCCGCCCAGACGGACCGCGGCCTGATGGTGCCGAGCATCCGCAATGCCGCCAAACTCAGCGCCCGCGGACTGGACGCCGAGATCCGCCGGCTGACCGCCGTCGTACGTTCCGGCAAAGCCACTCCGGAGGAACTGACCAGCGGAACATTCACCCTCAACAACTACGGGGTGTTCGGGGTGGACGGCAGCGCCGCCATCATCAACCATCCCGAAGTGGCGATCCTCGGTGTCGGCCGGATCATCGACCGTCCCTGGGTCGTGGAGGGAGCGCTCGCGGTCCGCAGCGTCACTGAACTGACCCTGTCCTTCGACCACCGGGTGTGTGATGGAGCGGCGGCGGGTGGTTTCCTCCGGTTCGTGGCGGACGCGATGGAGAATCCCGCCGGGATCCTCGCCGAACTGTAACTGCCGCGGCCGCAGGCGGTCCGGTCGGCCCTGTACCGCCTGCGGCCGCAGGTCTACCCTTGTGCCATGAAACCTCTACCCGAGGCCTACGAGGCCTACTTGGCGAAACTGAAGCCGAACGAGGCGGACGCGCTGCGGCCGGTGTTCCAGGAGTCCGTGGCCGAAGGAGACCACGGCGTCCTCATCCGCGGCGCCGGATCGCAGCACATCCAGGCACTGGTCGATGAACGCGTGCCCTTCGGACAGATCCACGAGGGCTATATCTGGGACTGATCCGCGCCGGATACCGTCCCTCTGTTGCCGGCTGCCGGTGGGCCGCGCCGTGCCCTCTGACAATGGCCTGCCCGGTCGCTGCCGATGGCCCGCACCGGCGGCGTGCTGCCGCTCGTGCCCGGGGTACGGTAGGAGGCAGGGCCGCAAGGACGCGGCCGCCAGGACCGGCGCCAATGGAGGTATCCGCCAAGCATGAGTGACACCGTACAGACCACAGACATAGCCGACTACGTCCAGGTTGCTCCCGGGAACTATGTCATCCGTACGGAAAACTACCTGTTGAACACCGGCTTGGTCATCGGGCGGACGCGGGCGATGGTGATCGACACCGGTGCCGGACCGCGCCAGGCCAGCCTGATCTACCGGACTGTGCGCTCGCTGACCAAGCTTCCGCTCGTCGTCGTCAACACGCACTCGCACTTCGACCACATCTTCGGCAACGCGTACTTCGCGGACAACGGCGTCCACCAGTTCTACGCCCAGCGCAACTGCGCCCACGACATGGCGGAGACAGCGAAGCTGCAGCGCGAACTGGTTGCCGAAACCGAGCCGGAGATGGCGGCGGGAGAGGGACCGCACACCGGGATCAGGGTGCCCACCAAGCCGGTGGACCGCGAACTGACCGTGGACCTGGGCGATATGCCGGTCAAGCTCTTCTATCTGGGCCGCGGCCATACCGACGGCGACCTGCTGGTGGGCACGCCGTCCACTCTGTTCGCCGGGGACCTGGTGGAACAGGGCGCGCCGCCGGCCTTCGAGGATTCCTACCCGCGCGACTGGGTGGAGACCTTGCAGCGCATCTCGAGCCTGCGGCACCAGTATGACGTGCTGGTCCCCGGCCACGGCCAGACGGTTTCGGACGCCTTTGTCCGCAGTATGTGGGAGACCATGGCGCTGGCGGTGCGGCAGGGGGAGCAGGCCAGCCGGGAGTCGCCGGCGGATGCCACCAAGGCGATTCCGATCCTGCCGTACGGCCCGGTGCAGTCGAGGGCGCTGCTCAAGCGCCTCCAGACACCGCCGCGCTGATGCGCTGCGGCCCCCGCCAGCCGGACCGCAGTCGGGGCGTCAGCGCCGCCGGGTCTGCGAGCTGAACAGCCAGGTCAGCAGCGCCGCCAGCAGCATGCCGCAGCCGAGGATCAGCCCCATGCCGGCCCAGAAGAACAGCGGCAGCCGCCCGTCGCCGGGCACCGGGGCGGCGCCCACCTGCTGAATGATCCAGTACAGTCCGGCGGACAGCGCCAGTCCGAGCGCGGCGAGCAGCCAGCACAGCCGCGGCCACAGCGTCGATGAGGCCCAGTGGCTGCCGTACCCGCGGAACTCGTTCCAGCCGTCGCCCGAGCGCAGCACCGCCGGACCGGCCAGCAGCGCCCAGAACCCGGCGACCAGGAACGCGGCCACCACATCGGACGGACGGTGCCAGCCGTTGATCAGCGTGGCGGCCCCGGCCAGCACGGCGTACGTCCCGCCGGCCGCCGCGGCGAACGGC
>NZ_ANPE02000335.1 GCF_000328305.2 Arthrobacter crystallopoietes BAB-32
GCTCCCGCGGCCGCGCTGGAGTCCGTGCGCGAGGTGCGCGTCCTCGGCGCCGTCGGCGTGGTGCAGCTGGACCGGCCGGTGGACCTTCCGGCCGTCACCCGGGCCTGCCTGGAGCACGGCGTCTGGGTCCGCCCGTTCCGCGACTTGGTCTACACCATGCCGCCCTACATCTCCTCCACAGCCGACGTCGCCGCCATCGGCTCCGGCATCACCGCCGCGATCGCCCGGGTGCACGGCTGATGGGCGGCTCTTTGCTGCAGTGGCTCGAGGACCAGGACCGGGTCCGCCGCAAGCGCGGGCTGGTCCGGAACACCGCCGTCCGGACCGGCGACCCACGTGGCAACACCCCGCTTGCCGCCCGCTTCCCCCAGAGGGACTCTCGGGCTACGGAATCCAGCCGGCGCCCGCTGCTCGACCTCGCCTCGAACGACTACCTCGGCCTGTCCACCGACCCACGGCTCAAGGCGGCCGCCGCCCGCGCCATCGAACGCTACGGAACCGGCGCCCGGGCCTCACGGGTGGTCACCGGGACGCTGCCGGTCCACGAGGAACTCGAAGCCGAGCTGTGCCGGCTCACCGGCCAGCCCTCGGCGCTGGCGTTCTCCAGCGGCTACGCCGCGAACCTCGGCCTCGTCACCGCGCTCGGCGGCCCGGGGACGCTGCTGCTCTCCGATGAGCACTGCCATGCGTCGCTGATCGACGCTGCCCGGCTCTCACGCTCCCCGGTCGAGGCCTTCCCGCACGGGGACCTCGCCGCGCTGCAAACCCGACTGGCCGCGCGCACCCAGCCGCGCGCCGTCGTCGTTGTCGAATCCATCTACTCCGTGCTGGGAGATGCCGCCGACCTGCCCGCCACCGCCAGACTCTGTGCCGACCACGACGCCCTCCTGGTGGTGGATGAGGCGCACGGGATCGGCGTGGCCGGCGGCGGACGCGGCGCCGTGCATGCCGCCGGGCTGGCCGGAGCCGACCATGTGGTCCTCACGGCGACGCTGTCCAAGGCGCTTGGGGCCCAGGGCGGCGCCGTGTTGGGGCCGCCCGCGCTGCGCGAGCATCTGGTCAACACCGCCCGCAGCTTCATTTTCGATACCGGTCTGGCTCCGGCAACCGCGGCTGCTGCCGCCGAGGCCTGCCGGATCGTCGGCGCCGCCCCGGAGCTGGCCGGCCGGGTGCTGGCCAACGCCGCCATCATCGCCGGGACCTGCGGCGTTCCGCAGGCAGCCGGCGCCGTGCAGTCCGTGCCGGTCGGCGATCCGGAGCTGGCGGCGGAGCTTGCCGCCAGGCTCGAAGACAACGGTGTACTGGTCGGCTGCTTCCGCCCGCCCAGCGTGCCGGACGGAATCTCGCGGCTGCGGCTCACCGCCCGCGCGGACCCGGCCCCGGAGGAC
>NZ_ANPE02000334.1 GCF_000328305.2 Arthrobacter crystallopoietes BAB-32
CCAGCGCGGCGAGACCACCAGGAACACCGCCAGCGCCGCGGCGGCCGCGATCGTGGTGTGCCCGGACGGCAGCGAGTTGTGCGTCAGCGTCGGGATGCCCCGGTCCGGACGGTCCAGCACCAGGTTCTTCAGGATCCAGGTCGTCGCCGCGGAGGCGAGCACAACCCCGACGGCGATCCCGGCGGCCTGCCACCGGCGCCGGACCAGCGCAACGACGACCAGGACGACGGCGGCGATCGCCACGGAGAGGTTGGGCAGCAGGTCCAGGAAATCGAGGAACACGCCCCGGCCGAGGCGCCAGCCGGCCTCTGCCTCGGCCCAGGCGGACTCGTCCGCGAACTGCCCGGTGGTGGTCCGGACCAGTGCGTAGTAGTTGAAGGCGAAGGCGGCGGCGCAGAAGAGGGCGCCCAACCAGAACAGGAACGGACTGTGGCCCGGGCGGCTGCGCCGGGAGGCACGCGCCCGCTGTTGCTGCTGATGGTTCATCGATTCAAGGGTGCCACACGAAGCTGGAGGAACGCCCACAGCCTTCGGCCGGCCGGGCGTCCCGATGCTGCCCGGGAGGGGACAACGTACAGTGGAACCGTGACCATCCTGCCGCCCGAGACCCCGCTGCACCTGCCCCCGCTGGAGGAACTGCAGGCGGCGGCGCGGGTGGTGTCGCTGCCCATGCGGGTGAAGTTCCGCGGGGTGCTGCACCGCGAGCTGATGCTGTTCGAGGGGCCGGCCGGCTGGGCGGAGTTCTCCCCGTTCCTGGAGTACGACGACGGGGAAGCGGCGTCGTGGCTGCGTGCGGCTATTGAGGCGGGATGGCAGGGCTTCCCCGAGCCGCTGCGCACGAGTGTGCCGGTCAACGCCACCGTGCCTGCCGTGGAGCCGGCAGACGTTCCGGCGGTGCTGGCCCGTTTCGACGGTCCGCAGACGGTGAA
>NZ_ANPE02000333.1 GCF_000328305.2 Arthrobacter crystallopoietes BAB-32
CCGCCGCCCGGCCGAAGAGCCTGGTCGCCGTGACCGCCTGCCCCACCGGCATCGCCCACACCTACATGGCCGCCGATTCGCTGGCCGCGTCGGCCAAGGAAGCCGGCATCGACCTGCAGGTCGAGACGCAGGGCTCGGCCGGCGCCACGCCGCTGGATCCGGCCATCATCGCCGCTGCGGACGCCGTGATCTTCGCCGTCGACGTGGACGTCCGCGAGAAGGAGCGCTTCGCCGGCAAGCCGGTCATCCAGTCCCCGGTCAAGCGCGCCATCGACGAACCGGACGTGATGATCCGCGAGGCCCTCGCCGCCGCGGACAACCCCAACGCCCGGCGCGTCAGCACCACCGCCGACGTCGCCTCGCACGAAACCGGCGAGGCCGGCGAAAGCATCGGCGCCAAGCTCAAGCGCGCCCTGCTCACCGGCGTCAGCTACATGATCCCGTTCGTCGCCGGCGGCGGCCTGCTGATCGCCCTCGGCTTCCTGCTCGGCGGCTACGCCATCACGGACATCGCGGACGACGTGGTCCTGCAGAACAACTTCGGCAACCTGCCCGACGGCGGACTGCTCACCTACCTGGGCGCGGTCGCCTTCAAGATCGGCGCGCTCTCCATGGGCTTCCTGGTCCCCGCGCTGGCCGGCTACATCGCCTACGCCATCGCCGACCGGCCGGGCATCGCCCCGGGCTTCACCGCGGGTGCCGTCGCCGGATTCATGGGCGCGGGCTTCCTGGGCGGCTTGGTTGGCGGCTTGCTGGCCGGCTGGATCGCGCACCTGATCGGCACCTGGTCCGTCCCGCGCTGGCTGCGCGGCCTGATGCCCGTGGTGATCATCCCGCTGCTGGCGTCCATCGTGGCCTCGGGCCTCATGTTCCTGGTCCTCGGCGGCCCGATCGCCGGACTGACCAACGCCCTGAATGCCTGGCTGTCCGGACTCACCGGCGTCTCCGCCGCGGCACTGGGCGTCATCCTCGGCCTGATGATGTGCTTCGATCTCGGCGGTCCGGTCAACAAGGTCGCCTACGCATTTGCCGTCGCCGGCCTCGGTGCCGGCAGCGCCGACAACCAGGCGCCCTGGCTGATCATGGCCGCCGTGATGGCCGCAGGCATGGTGCCGCCGCTGGCCATGGCGCTGGCCACCGTGCTGGACCGCAAGCGCTTCTCCCTCGCCGAACGAGAGAACGGCAAGGCGGCCTGGCTGCTCGGCGCGGCCTTCATTTCCGAAGGTGCCATCCCGTTCGCCGCGGCGGATCCGCTGCGCGTCATCCCGGCCAGCATGCTTGGCGGCGCGGTCACCGGTGCCCTGACCATGGCGGCCGGTGTCACCTCGCAGGCTCCGCACGGCGGCATCTTCGTCTTCTTCGCCATCGGCAACGTCCTGATGTTCATTGTCGCGGTCGCGGCCGGAGCGGTGGTCTCCGCCCTCGCGGTCCTCGCCCTGAAGCGCTACGCCGTGCGCAAAGAGGTGGCGGCCGAGCCCGCCCCGGTGGCAGCCTGACGGCACCCAGTTTCGAACCAGAACCCACAGTGAGGTAAGAATGAGCAGCATCACCGGAGCAGGCGTCAGCCCGGGCCGCGTCATCGGCCCCGTGCTGCAGATGCCGCCCGCCATCCCCGAACCTGATGCCACCGCCGGGCTGCCGGCCGGCACCACCGCCGAAACGGAAACCGAGCGGCTGCGCACCGCAGCCAAGGCGGTCCAGGCCGAGCTGAAGGCCCGCGCCGCCCACGCCAGCGGGGATGCCGCCGAGGTCCTCAAGGCCACGTCCCTGATGGCAGCCGACCCGATGCTGCTGAAGTCGGCGGCGAAGCTCCTCGCCGCGGGCCGCAGCACCGAGCGGGCGGTCTGGGAGGCCGCGGAGCAGGTGGCCGAGCAGCTCAAGGCGCTCGGCGGCTACATGGCCGAGCGGGCCGCGGATGTGCTCGATGTCCGCGCCCGGATTGTGGCCCAGCTGCGCGGCGTGCCGGCCCCGGGCATCCCCGATTCGGACGTGCCGTTCGTGCTGGTCGCCGAAGACCTGGCGCCGGCGGACACGGCCACGCTGGACCCGGCCAAGGTCATCGCGCTGGTCACCGCCGGCGGCGGACCGCAGTCGCACACCGCCATCCTGGCCCGCGCGCTGGGC
>NZ_ANPE02000332.1 GCF_000328305.2 Arthrobacter crystallopoietes BAB-32
CCCCGGCGATCGGCCCGGACTTGCAGGCCCCGGCCGCGGCGTCGAGCGCGGCCTGCAGAGTCGCCCTGTGCGTCCCGAGCTGCTCGAAGTGTCCTTCCGCGGCATGGATATGACCACGCGACGCTCCCACTTGGATATCCCACTCCGGCACTTCGCACCCTCCCGGTTAAACCTGACATCCTCAAGCTACCGGGGGCGGCACGGCGGCTGCCACCGGGCGGCACGGGTAGAACTACCCATGCCCCGCGGAACGTACGCCGCGCGGTGGCGAGGAGGGGAAGGAAAGCCCGCGCGGCCGCCGTCGTTATTTTTTGTTTTCCCAGAGGCCCAGGATGTTGCCCTCCGTGTCGCGGAAGTAGGCAGCGAAGCCCATGTCCAGCACCGCCTGCTTGGCGATCACCGTCGATCCGCCGAGGGTGCCGATCTGCTCCAGCGCCGCGTCGATGTCGTCCACCTCCACGGTGACCACGGGCGTGGCCAGGTCCCCCTCGCGGGCGAACATGCCGCCGTTGATCGAGCCGGGTTCGGTGGGCATGCCCTGGTCGTTGACCGGCGACGTCAGGACCATGTTGTAGTCCATGTCCGGCACGGCGCTGATGTCCCAGCCGAAAGCGGCTTGGTAGAAGTCCCGCGCCCGGTTCTGGTCATCGGCGGGAATTTCGAAATGCACTACTCGTCCGGCCATTTCGCTCACCTGCTCCTTCGAAGGTCGGCGCGGGCGGTCCACGCCACGGCTCCCAGTTTAGGACCGCCCGGCCCTGCTGGATGATCCGCGTCACTACGGTGGGCACCCGCTGGCGGTATTGAAGATGAACGGCAGGTAAACACTCCTGCTCAGCTTGGGTGAACCCTTGCTGCCGCAGCTGTTCCTGAACGCGGCGCGCCAAGGTTCGTCGCCTACACTGTCCTCTGACATGGATGATGCGTCAATGACAGGAAGGCGATCGCGTCTGCCACTGATGAGTCCCCACCCCCGTTCCACCGACGGCTCCCTCCCCTCCCCAGGAGAGCACGTGCTTTCGCCCGTCGTCCCCTCCATCCAGGTCCGCCCGGCCACCCCGGCGGACCTGGCAGCCATGGCCGCCTGGCAGTGCCGCTACGTTCCGGACGGCCTCTTCCCGAACATGGGCGAGCGGTTCGTGCGCCGCTGGCACTCCAGCTTCCTGGACAGCCCCTTCGGCATGGCCCTGGTGGCTGAACGCATCGGCGAGGACAACACTGAGCGCATCGGCTTCCTGGTCGGCTCCACGGATCAGGTCCGCCATGTGGAGGAAGTGGTCCGCCGCCACCGCGCCGGGCTGGCCTCGGCCGGCCTGCTCGCGCTGGCCCGCCGTCCCCGCCTCGGCGCGCACTTCGTCCGGACCCGCGGCCGGGCCTACCTGAACCGGATCCTCCGCAACGCCTCGGCAGCGGACCAGGAGCCCGGTGACGCGAAGACGGCTGCCACGGCTTCTGACAAGTCGCCGGCGGAAACCGGCACAGCAGCGGAAACAGCGGAAACAACGACGACGGCGGCGGGCCCGGTTGCCGTGATCACCGCGGTTGCCGTGGACGCCACCGCCCGCGGGACCGGCGCCGGGCAGCTGCTGGTCCAGAGGTTCCTGGAGCAATCCCGGTCCGCCGGCGCCCCGCGCGCCGAGCTCATCGCCATGCTCGGCGAAGGCAGCGCGGCCCCGTTCTATGAACGGCTCGGCTGGACGGCCGTGGCCGAGCGCCCCTCGCGCGACGGCCGCCTCGCCCGCACCTACCGCTACGATCTGGCGGCCGCCGACTCCTGACGCCCGGTTCCGGCCGGCGGCGCTCCGGCGACCGCCCCGGCTTCCGGCGGCACAACGACTAGAGTTGATCCTGCACAGCCAGGCAGAACCGGGGCCGGTGGGCCATGGAATCCAACTCGATCACGATCTTCCTGGCCGGCGATGTGATGACCGGCCGGGGCGTGGACCAGCTGCTGCCCTCGCCGAATCCGCCCCAGCTGCGGGAGTCCTTCGTCCGTGACGCGCGGGACTACATCGCCCTGGCCGAAGCGGCCAACGGTGCGATCCCGCGCCCGGTCCCGATCGAGTGGCCATGGGGCGACGTGCTGCAGCTCCTGGACGACGCGTCCCCCGACCTGCGGATCCTCAACCTCGAAACCAGCGTCACCACCAGCGGGCACTTCGCCCCGGGCAAGGGCATCCACTACCGGATGCACCCGGCCAACATCGGCTGCATCACGGTGGCCAGGCCAGACGCCTGCGTGCTGGCCAACAACCATGTGCTGGACTTCGGCGTGCGCGGCCTGGAGGAGACGCTGGACGCGCTCCGGGCCGCGGGGATCCGCACCGCC
>NZ_ANPE02000331.1 GCF_000328305.2 Arthrobacter crystallopoietes BAB-32
CGCAACTGGACGCGGCCGAACGCGGCGCCTGCCTGCATGCGGCCGCCAATGCGCTGCAGGCCAACGCCGCCGAACTGGCCGCCCTGAACGCCCGCGAGACCGGCCGTCCCGAGGACCAGGCGCTGGAAGGAGTGCTGGCCGGAGCCTCGACGCTGCGCCAGTACGCCGAGCTGGGACCGGTGCACCGCGGACACAGCCTCCGTGGCGGGCACCTCGCCGCCGACTATACGGTGGCCGAGCCGCGGGGCGTGGCCGCGCTGCTCACCCCGTGGAACGATCCGGTGGCCGTGGCCGCAGGCCTCATCGGCGCGGCGCTGGCCACCGGCAATACCGTCCTGCACAAGCCGAGTGAGCGCTGCCCCCAGCTGGGCATCCGGCTTGGCGCCATCCTCGCCGCGGTGCTGCCGCAGGACGTGTTCATCACGCTGACCGGCGGCCCGGCGGTGGGCGAAGCGCTGACCGGCCTGTCCGGGATCGACGTCTATGCCCACGTCGGCTCCAGCGCCACCGGAGCCCGGATTGCGCAGGCCGCGGCGGCCAAGGGTGCGCACGTGGTCCGCGAGAACGGCGGCAATGATCCGCTGCTCATCGACGAAGGAGTGGATCCGGCCTGGGCTGCGGAACAGGCGGCGATCGGGGCCTTTGCCAACAGCGGCCAGATCTGCACCTCGGTGGAGCGGATCTACGTCCACCGGGCGGTGTCCGGCGCCTTCTGCGAAGCGCTCGCGGACCAGGCGCGGCAGCGGAACACCGGCCGGCTGCTGGGACCGCTGGTGGATGACCGGCTGCGCCAGGAAGTGCACCGCCAGGTCGGCGAGGCCCTGGCCGGCGGCGCGGTCGCAGCCGAGGGCGGCTTCCTGCCCGAGGGGCCCGGCTCGTACTATCCGGCCACGGTGCTGCTCGGCTGCACCGAGAGCATGGCCATCATGCAGGAGGAAACCTTCGGCCCGGTGGCACCGGTGCGCGTGGTGGACAGCTTCGAGGAAGGCCTGGCGCTGGCTGCCGCCGGCCGCTACGGCCTCGCCGCGACGGTGCTCACGCCCGACATGGAGCACGCCCACCGTGCCGTCGCCGCGCTGGATGTCGGCACGGTCAAAATCAATGCGGTCTTCGGCGGCGCGCCCGGCGGCTCGGCCCAGCCGAGACGGGACAGCGGCCACGGCTTCGGCTACGGTCCGGAACTGCTCGATGAGTTCGTGCAGGTCAAGGTCGTGCACATCAGCCTGCCCGGCGGAGTGGTCCGATGAACACGCCCTTTGCCGGGATTTCCGGGCTGGCGGCCTGGCTGCCCGAGCGGCTTGCCGCCGCTGCACCGCAGGTGACCGTGGTCGGCGATGTGATGCTGGACGGCTGGTTCAGCGGCCGGATCGACCGGTTCTGCCGCGAGGCGCCGGCACCCGTCGTGGACCTGGCGCACCGCGACTACGCTCCCGGCGGTGCCGCCAACACCGCCATGAACCTCGCGGCGCTGGGCGCCCGCGTGCGGATCGTGGGACTGGCGGGCCGGGACGAGGCCGGCAGCCGGCTCCGCGGCCTGCTGGCCGCGGCGGGGGTGGACACGGCTGGCCTGGTGGAGCATCCGGAGGTCATGACCACCACCAAATACCGGGTGATCGGCGGGGACCAGATCATGCTGCGGATGGACGAGCGCACCCCGCGGCCGCCGGACGACGCGCTGGCCCAGCTGGCCGCCGCGGTGC
>NZ_ANPE02000330.1 GCF_000328305.2 Arthrobacter crystallopoietes BAB-32
CGGACGCCGTGGCGGGCTCCGCCGCCGTCGTGCTGTGCGATTACGGTTCCGGTGCCCTCCCCGGCCCGGTGCAGGAGGCGCTCCAGGCGCACCGCGCGGACAGGCTGCTGGTGGTGGACGCGCACAACCTGCGCCAGTGGCGCACGCTGCGGCCGGACCTGGTCACGCCGAACGCGCAGGAGGCCGCCCGGCTGCTGGACCTGGAGTTCGGGCCGGACGCGGACCGGGCGGGCCTGGTCGCCGATGCCAGCCGGAACCTGCTGGCCGCCACCGGAGCGGAAGCCGTGGTGGCCACCCTGGACCGGGACGGCACCCTGCTGGTCAATAACGACGGCGGTGCGCACCGGACGTGGGCCAGTCCGGTGAGCGAGAAGCAGGCTTCCGGCGCGGGCGACACGTTCGTGGCCTGCCTGACCCTGGCCCGCGCGGCCGGCCTGCCGCTGACCACCAGCCAGGACCTGGCGCAGGTGGCAGCGGACGTCGTCGTCCACCGCCCGGGCACGTCGGTGTGCACCACCGCGGACCTCGCCGGGCACCTGGGCGCCTTCACCGAGGCCGCGCTCGGCGCCGAAGAACTTGCCCGCGCCGTTGCCGCGGAGCGGTCCGCCGGGCGGCGGATCGTGCTGACCAACGGCTGCTTCGATGTGCTGCACCGCGGCCACACCACCTACCTGACCCAGGCCAAGCAACTGGGCGATGTGCTCGTCGTCGCGCTCAACAGCGACGCCTCGGCACGCCGGCTGAAGGGCCCGGACCGCCCGATCAACCACGCCGCCGACCGCGCCGGCGTGGTGGCGTCGCTGAGCTGTGTGGACTACGTGACCGTTTTCGACACGGACACTCCGATCCCGCTGATCGAGGCGCTGAAGCCGGACATCTACGCCAAGGGCGGGGACTACTCGCCGCAGATGCTCGCCGAAACACCCGCGGTGGAAGCCTACGGCGGGCAGCTGGCCATCCTGGACTACGTCTCGGACCATTCGACGACGGCGGTCGTCAAGCGCATCCGCGCCCAGGACGGGGCGGGGGAAGCGGCGGCCGGAACGGGACCGGCATGAGCGCTGGCGG
>NZ_ANPE02000329.1 GCF_000328305.2 Arthrobacter crystallopoietes BAB-32
CATGCTGCCTGCGCCGGCCTGGCCGGGGGACCGGGCGGCGAGCCAGCCGAGGTCGACCCACTCGGCGAGGTAGGAGAGCATGGCTTCGGGTGCGCGGTACGGGTCGAAGTACCCGGTCAGGCCGGCCAGGACGCGGTGGGCCGGGGCGTGCAGTTCTTCGGCGGCTGCGGCGAAGGCCTGCAGCGGCCGGTTGGTCTCCGCGGCGGTGCGGAAGACTTCGGGCAGGATCGCCAGCAGCCGGTCAGCCATCGGACTGCACCACGTCGATCCGGTGCTCTCCTGAGCAGAAGAGCCAGGTGTCGGGCAGCGTGACGACGTCGTCGACCACGCGTTCGGACCGGCTGTGCCAGTGCTCTGCCGCGTCACTGGAGCCGAAGACGCCGCGGGTGCCGGCGGCGAGCAGGAGCGGAACGCCGTCGTCGCCATAGGCCCCGGACACCGACTGCACCGGTTCGAACCGGGTGCGGTCGCGCAGCGGAAGGCCGCAGTTGACATCGCGGCGGTCCCAGCCGCCTGGCGCGGCCAGGTCCAGGGCGATGACGCCGCTGCTGTAGGTCGCGGCGTAGGCCCGGCCGCCGAGGATGTGCAGGCCGGAGCAGCTGCCGCCCGTCCAGCCGTCGGCCAGGTCCTCCCAGGACGCGGCGAAGGAATCGTCGAAGCGGGTCCGGTCCAGTTCCACCAGCTTTACCCTCGCGCAGCCGGCGCCGGAGCCTTCCGGGACGGCGCGGCCGAGCCACAGCCAGGTGGCCGGGCCGTCGTACTGGACGGCCATGCAGCGCACGTCGTCGCCGCTGGGGCGGATCCGGTGGAAGGTCTCCGGGGCGCCGTCCTGGGGCGAGAGCCAAATGCCGGCTCCGGCCTCCGCGGCGAGCACCACGCCGGTCTGGCCGCGCACGTCGGTGAAGGCGTCCACTGTATAGAAGCCGCGGTCCGGGTCCGAGGAATCCACCACGTTCTGAACCGGCACCGCGTCCGGGTGGTCCGGCAGCTCGTAGAGCCCGCGGGCGCCGGCCATCAGCAGGACCGGGCGCCCGGCCCGGGAGACCCAGGACAGGTCCGCGACGGGGAAGCCGAGTTCCGCCGCGCGCCGCCAGCTTTCGCCGAGGTCGTCGCTGACATAGATGCGCGAGCCCTCGTCGGTGCTGGTGGCCGCGGCGACCTTGCCCGGAAACGCGGCGGCCGCCCGTCCCGGCCCCGGCTCGGGGTAGGGAACAACGATGCGGATGGACTCGCCGTCGAACCCGGCACAGGCCTCCCAGCCCCGGCCCCAGTTAAGCGTGCGGAACAGCGTGCTGCCGCTGGCCACGAACCAGCTGCCCGGCCGGCCGGCGGCACGGACCAGGCTGACGGCGTCCAGGTCCGGAACCTCCTCCACCTCCAGCCGCACCCCGTCCACGTATTCCACGCCGGGTTCGGCCTCCTCCATCACCCGGTACAGGTTGGACACCCGCAGCGGGTTGCCAAAGCCCGAGCCGTAGCCGGTCCCGCCTTCCGGCAGCGGGTTGATGGAGGAGTGCAGCCGCTGCAGGATCCGCTGCTGCACGCCGGCGGCGTCCTCATCGGGACGCACGTGGACGCGGGCGCGGACCAGCACCTGCTTGCTGCGGGCGAAGCGGACCACCGGGACCGCGCCGATGGTGGCGCGTCCGGCCAGGTGGGCCGCCACCTCGTCGACCACCTGGCCGCGTGCGTAGCTCTGCAGCTGCCCGGCGGTGATGCGTCCGTCCTGGCGGTCCGGCTCGGGCACGTGCGGGACCAGCACCACTTCCACTTCGCCCGGGTTCGCGAAGGACCAGATCTCCCGCCGGGTGAAGGCGCGGACCCGGCCGACGCCGCCGTGCCGGGCGGCCAGCACCTCGTAGTCCCGGACGGTGACGGCGCGGTCGCGAGCCTGGAAATCCTGCGGCGCCCGGCGCAT
>NZ_ANPE02000328.1 GCF_000328305.2 Arthrobacter crystallopoietes BAB-32
GCTGGTGCAGGCGCAGGCTCCGGCCCGCGGGCACCGCTGCCCGCAGCACCTGCCCGTACAGCGGGTGGGCGACCCGGACCAGCCGCTCGGCGCCGTCGTCCACGGTGATCAGCCGGGCTTCCACCAGGGCATCCACCTGCTCCCCGGCCGCGGTTTCCAGCAGCAGGCCGAGCGGAACGGGATCCGCCAGCGCCACCGTCTCCAGGACCTCGCGCTGCTCCGGTGTACAGCGGCGGAAATGCCCCTTGACCAGGTCCGACAGCCGTCCATCCGGCCGTCCCGGCTCACCGGTGCGCAGCCACACGCCGTTGCGCTCGATGAGTATGCCCTGGCGGCGTTCCTGCGCCAGGAGGGCCAGCAGGAACGCCGGGTTTCCGCCCGAGGCCGCAGCGAAGGCGCTGCCGAGGCTGGGCAGGATCCGGCCGCCAAGGGCCAGCCGGGACAGCCCTTGCACGGCCTGTTCATCCAGCGGCGGCAGCAGCCGGCGGACCAGCAGTCCGTCCGCGGCCAGCGACGTGAGCTCCTGCGGCACTGCGGGCGCCGGCCGGCTCAGCGCCAGCAGCTTCACTGTCCCGGACGCCGCCAGCTGGGCGGCCAGCAGGGCGCTGGCTTCGTCCAGGTCATGGGCGTCGTCGATCACCAGCAGCACCGGGATCCGGCCCGGCGCCAGCCCGTTGATGTGCGCGAGCACCGAGCGCATTGCCGCCAGCACCGAGTCCGTCTGGTCCTCCTGGAGCGAGCCAAGGTAAGGCGCCAGCGCAGCGAACGGCACCTGCGACAGGGTCGGGCTGGCATGGATCCGCAGCGGGACGACGGTGGAGCCCAGTTCGGCCAGCACCGTCCGGGCCAGCGCCGTCTTACCCAGGCCCTGCTCCGCCACCACCAGCGCGCCGGAGCCGGTGCAGACGGCGTCGACGACGGCCCGGACCTCGGCGTCCCGGCCCACTAATGAGATTCCCCCAAATTCCTCCATGGCCTATGTCAGCAACTCTGCGAGTTCGGCCCGGCTGGAGATGTTCAGCTTCGAATAGATTTTGCCCAGGTGCCAGTCAACCGTCCGCGGCGAGAGGTTGAGCTGCTTGCCCAGTTCCACGCTGCTCTTGCTGTGCGCCGCGCCGAGCGCCAGTTCGCGTTCGAACCGTCCAAGCAGGCCAAACCGGTAACGCAGCCCGTACTCCGGTCGCAGCCGGCGGAAGCTCGAATTAGCCAGCTCCCGCGCCTGCCGCATCGTCGGCTGGTCCGCCGCCGCGTCCTGGGCTGCCCTGGCAGCCTGGTGGGCGAACAAATCGTTGCCGTCCGCGGAGGCGAGCCGCGCCGCTTCAAGCAAGGCACCGCCGTCGTGCCTCAGCAGGCCGGACGCGAACAGCTCCCCCAGCTCGCCGGCCGGACCGCAGTCCCGGGGCGCCCCGTCCAGCAGC
>NZ_ANPE02000327.1 GCF_000328305.2 Arthrobacter crystallopoietes BAB-32
GTGAGGCCTCTCCGTCCCGTGCGCGGCGTGCGGGGCGGTGGTCATCGGATCACTCCTGTCTTCAGCAGCGCGTTCGAGCGTGCGAGGTCGGCGGTGCCCATCTGCACGGCGGCCTCGGTGATCAGTTCCGGGATGATCTCCGCAGCGAGCCGATCCGTATAGACGTCCGGCGTCATGCCGAACCAGGACGAGGCCAGCGCAATCCCTGCGTGGTCGAACCGCCACAACCGGTCGGCGTCGCGGACCAGGGCATCCTCCAGGGAGTAGGCCACGTGCCGGGTGTCGTGCCCGTCGATGATGTCGCAGACCCGCTCGACGAACTCCGCGGAGTAGCCGAGCCCGGGCAGCACGCGGCGGGCGACCTTGCAGCCTTCGGCCTCGTGCTCGAACCGGATCGCGGCCTTGCGCCAGTCGCCGGTGAAGCCCTCGGAGAGGATCCGGGATTCGTCCACATGCGCCCAGCCGGTATCGTGCAGCACGATCGCCACGCGCACCAGTTCGGCGTCGGCTTCCGGGTAGGCCAGGCACAGCCGCTCGGCGTAGGCCAGCGAGATCGGCAGGTGGATGTCATTGCCGCGGGCGCGGGTCTCCTCCACCACGGCTTTCCAGAGGTGATCGAGGTCCGCTGCGGCGGGGGTCAGCGCGATCGGCGAGGAGTCCACCGGGCCGGTGGCCGGCACGGGACGGACCGGGTTGGCGGCAGCGAACGCCGTGGCGCGCGGGTCCTCCGCATGGCTGCCGGGGTCAGCCGCAGCCCAGGCGGGGACGCCGTCGACAGTGCGGTGGGTCTGCGTATCGGGGGTGCTCATCAGGCTCCTCAGCCGTCCGTGACGATGGTTTTCAGGACCACGGCGGGATCTGCCGCCGCGTCCGCGGGAATGTTCCGGCCCTTGGCAAGGGCGTTCTTGACCGCCATGAAGTCCAGCGGCGCGTTCACGCAGTCCGCGGCGATGATCCGGCCATCCCGGTAGTACAGGACGGAGAACTTGCCGCGCTCGTCGTCGCGCCGGACCACGGTGCGGTCATAGCCGAGGGTGAGCCCGGCGATCTGGAGCTTCAAGTCCGCCTGGTTGGACCAGAACCACGGGATGCCCGCGTACTCCTCGCGCCGTCCCACCAGCGAGTAGGCGGCGACCTTGGCGTGCTCGATCGCGTTATTCACGCTCTCCAGCCGGATCCGCTCGTCCGCCGGGGCGCCGGGCAGCGGGTTCGGGATGTTCGCCACGTCGCCCACCGCCACGGTGGTCCCGTCGGAGGCCAGCGCGTGCCGGTCCACCACGATCCCGTTGTCCACCTCAAGGCCGAGTTGTTCGGCCAGTTCGGTGTTCGGCACCACGCCGATGCCGACCAGCACCAGCTGGGCCGGCACCACGGTGCCATCGGAAAGTTCGACGCCGGCCACGCGGTTTCCGTCTGCGGCCGGCACCAGGCGGTCCATCCGGGCGTCCAGCCGGATGTCCAGGCCGCGGACGCGGTGCGCCTGCAGGAAGTACTCACTGGTCTCTTCGCCGACGGCGCGGCCGATGAGCCGCGGCCCGTACTCGAGAACCGTGACCTTCTTGCCCAGCTTGTGCAGGCTGGAAGCGGCCTCAAGCCCGATGAACCCGCCGCCGATCACCACAGCCTCGCGGACGCTGTCCAGCCGGGCCTTCAGCTCCAAGGCGTCGTCGGCATTGCGGAGGTACACCACTCCGTCCAGGTCCGCACCGGGCAGCTCCAGCTTCCGGGCCCGGGCGCCGACCGTCAGCGCCAGCCGCTGGAACGGGAATTCGGTGCCGGAGGCCGCGTGGGCCACGCCGGAGCCGTCGGCCTCGCGTTCGATCCGCGTGATCCGCTCGCCCCTGACCAAGGCGACGTTGTGCTCCTCCCAGTACTGGTTCGAGCGGAAGATCAGCGACTCGCTCTCCACCTCGCCCTGCAGGAACTCCTTGGACAGCGCCGGCCGCTGGTACGGGCGGTGGTCCTCATCGCCGAGCAGCGTGATGTGCTCGTCGAAACCCAGTGCCCGGAGCGAGACGGCCAGCTGGACGCCGGACTGGCTCGCGCCGATGATCAGCAGCCCCGTGCGCACGGCGCCGTCCGCGGCGGTGCCATCCGCTGCGGCGGGCGCCGCCGTCGTACTTGTCTTGGTGGCGCCCATGTCAGACCTGCGTTTCCGGCGTGGTGACGAACAGCTCGGTGTCCTCGGCCAGGCGCAGCTGGCAGGACAGGCGGGAGTTGTCCTCGCGGTCCACGGCGGTACCGTAGAGCATCTCGTCCTCCATCTCCTCCATCTCGGGCAGCTGGTCGAGGCAGTCGTCGCGGACGAAGACATGGCAGGTGGCGCAGGACAGCGAGCCGCCGCATTCGGCCACGATGCCGGGCACGCCGTTGCGCACCGCGGTCTCCATGACGGAGTCGCCGGCGTTGCCTTCAATGTCGCGGACAACGCCCTCAGCGTCGGTGAAATGAACCGTAGGCATGGGATCTCCTTCTCGGTTGTGTAGGTCTGGTGGGCCGGCGGTCAGATGAACTGGCGGCCGCCGTCGACCACGAGGGTCTGGCCGGTGATGTAGGACGAGTCCGGGCCGGCCAGGAACAGCGCCGCGCCGACGATGTCTTCAGGCTGGCTGGCCCGCTTCAGGGCGCCGCGGTCCACGCCGTAGCTCTCCGCGTTCTCCATCAGCGAGTAGCTGGCCTCGGTGAGCGTGAAGCCCGGGGCGATCGCGTTGACCGTGATGCCGCGGCGGCCGAGTTCCTTGGCCAGTACGCGGGTCATCGCGACCACGCCGCCCTTGGAGGCCACGTAGTGCAGCCACTGCTCGGAGCCGGAGAAAATCGTGGCGGACGAGAGGTTGATGACGCGGCCGCCGTCGGGCAGGTACTTGCTCGCCGCCCGGGTGACCAGCCACGGCCCCTTGAGGTTCACGTTCATCACCAGGTCCCACTCGTCCGGATCGATCTCCTCGAACGGCGTGCGGGTCACGGTGGCGTAGATCGCGGCATTATTGAGTACGACGTCGATCCCTCCGTTGCCGAATTCGGCGCACCTTTCGGCGAGGGTCTGGGTGGATTCGGCGCTGGTGACGTCGGCTTCGAAGGCGGCGGCCTCGGCGCCGGCTTCGCGGACCAGCCGGGCGGTCTCCTCCGCGCCGGCCAGGTTCACGTCCGC
>NZ_ANPE02000326.1 GCF_000328305.2 Arthrobacter crystallopoietes BAB-32
GGGGCGAGGAGGGCGAGGAGCAGGACGGCGGCGCCGGCGGCGGCCCAAAGGCTCTGCGCGGGGCTCTCTTCTGCCTGGCCGGCGCCGCCCTGCTGGCGTTCTTCGCGTGGCACGGTGGGAAGGGTGGGACCGGCGCCCGGGTTGAGGCTGTCCGGCTCCGCGGGATCCGGGGCAGGCGCGGCGTCGGCCTGGGCGTAGTCGGGGACGGCGCCGCGGCCGGGAGTGGGTTCGAAGGCGACCCACCCGATGTCATCGAAGTACAGTTCCGGCCAGGCGTGCGCGTCGCGGGAGTCGATCTCGTACTCCGGCAGCTCCTCGCCGTCCGCGTCGACGACGTCGCCGGTCTGGCGGCCCGGGGCGTAGCCGACGGCGATGCGGCTCGGGATGCCGGCCTGGCGCGCCATGATCGCCATCGTGGAGGCATAGTGCACGCAGTAGCCGGCCTTTTCCTCCAGGAAGGCGCCGACGACTTCGAAGCCGCTCTGGTCGTAGCCGCCGTCCACCGGCGCCTGCTCCGAGTAGACGAAGCCGGGCCCGCGCAGGTAGCTCTGGATCGCCATGGCCTGCTCGTACGGATCCGCCAGGCCGTCCAGCACGTCCTCGGTGGTGTCGATGATGATGTCCGGCATGGAGCCGGGCAGGCTGGTGAACATGCTGTCCACGGCCGGCCTGCCGATCGGGTCCGCGTCCTCGAGGGTCTCCCGGGTCAGGTCCGGGGCGACGCTGACGACCGTGTAGACCTGGTTGGCGCTGCTGGTGCCGAGGGAGGCCTGGATGGCCAGCGTGCGCGGATCCCAGGACCAGTCGCCGTCCAGCCCGTCGACTTCCGTTGGAGCGTAGGGGACGGGCAGCCAGGGGCTGGTGAAGGAATGGGTTTCGACGACGGTGGTCGTCACGGTGCCGTCCTCCAGCAGGCGGCGGGTGCCGGGCGGTCCCATGTCCTCGACGCCCTCGCGCTGCTCGGAACGGGAGTCGGTGGGCCGCCAGCGTGCGCCGGTCAGGTTCTCCAGGGTGACGGTGCGCAGGTAGAGCGGGGTTTCCGAATCGGTGGCGTAGGTCATCCGGCCGAACGCTCCGGGCCGGCGCAGGTTGTCGCCGAGGCTGACGATCGGGTTCAGCCCCGTGGGCTGGCCGAGCCAGTCGAGCCGGGAGCCCTGCGGGAAGGCGCCGTTGGTGAAGCCGGGGATGCCCAGTGGCAGCAGCAGCGCCAGGGCCAGTCCGCCGGCGCCGATGGCCGCGGCCCGGCCGAAC
>NZ_ANPE02000325.1 GCF_000328305.2 Arthrobacter crystallopoietes BAB-32
GCCCAGCTTCGCCCGCCCGGCTTCGCCAGCCCCAGCTTCGCCAGCCCCGGCTTCGCCAGCCCCGGCTTCGCCAGCCCGGCTGCAGTCTGTTCCGTCTGCCGCGTCTGGCCGCTTCGCCGTTTCGCTTTCGCCTTGCCCTCATGCTCAGTAGGCTGATCAATATTGAAGCCAGTAACCGAGCGAAAGGGCCGCATCATGACTGAGCGCAATGATGAACGCCAGGACGAGCAGTACGATGAGCAGCTGCAGCAGACGGCCAGTGAGTTCCGCAGCGGTGACGCAGGCGACTTGGGCAACGACCTGCGGCTGTCTGAAGAGCAGGAGCTGATCAAGCAGCAGAGCGAAGGCGAATTCCCAGTGCCGCGCGGTGAGGGCCTTGAAGGTGACTTGGAGGACGTCCCGCCCCTCGGCGAAGAGCGCGCCGCTACCGATGTCCCCGGCGATGAGCTGCACAACACCGACGAGGCGGACGCCAGCGACGATCCCTACAATCTCGGCGGCCAGGACACCTAAAGCCCGGCTCTCCGACCCTACTGCGGCCACTTGCCTTCCTTCCGGAGGGCGGGTGGCCGCACTGGTGAAGGCATTCCTATTCCAGCGAGGGTGTCAGGCTACCCGCCGCGACCATGCCGAACTAACCCGGATTTTTCATCGGTTGATTGCTGGCAGTCGTGAGGTGTCTGGAGCCGCTTGTTGTTCGGCTGGCTGGATTTGGGCGTGATGGGCTGGCCCATAAGCCGGGGC
>NZ_ANPE02000324.1 GCF_000328305.2 Arthrobacter crystallopoietes BAB-32
CAACGGGTCCGGGCCGAACGAGGTGCTGATGCTGTGCGGCCCGCAGGGCGCGGCCGCCGGGCAGCTGCTGCCGGGAGTGGCCGAAGTGTTCAGCTGGGCCAGCCCGTGGATCGTCGACCCGGCGCCGGCGGTCACCGCAGAGCACCTGGCCACGCTGCAGGACTGGGTGCGCTCGCGGTCGGTGGCGGAAGCGGTCATCCTGACGTCCTTCCACCAGTCGCCGCTGCCGCTGGCAATGCTGCTGCGGCTGGCGGGTGTGCCGCGGATCACCGGTGCTTCGGTGGACTACGCCGGCTCGCTGCTCGACGTGCGGCTGAAGCCGGGCGAGGACTTTCCGGAGGACCAGCCGGAGGCCGAGCGGGCGCTGCGGATCGCGGCCGCCGCGGGGTTCCGTTTGCCCGCGGACGACGACGGACGGCTGCGGGTGCGCGATGTCCCCGACGCGGGGGAACTGTTTGGCGGACGCCCTTATGTAGCGGTGCACCCCGGTGCGGCGGTGCCGGCGCGGGCCTGGCCTCCGCTGCACCACGCGGCCGCGGTGGAGCTGCTGATCGCTGCCGGTTTCAACGTCGTGGTGACCGGCGGGCCGCAGGAGCGGGAGCTCACCGCGACGGTGGCCGGTCCGGACGCGCTGGACCTGGGCGGGAAGACCGACCTGCGCGGGTTGGCCGGCGTGCTGGCCGGGGCTTCCGCCGTCGTCACCGGAAACACCGGACCCGCCCACCTGGCCGCCGCCGTCGGGACCCCGGTAGTGAGCCTCTTCGCTCCCGTCGTCCCGGCCGTGCGCTGGGCCCCCTACAAGGTGCCGGTGGAACTGCTCGGTGACCAAAGCGCGCCGTGCCGGCTGAGCCGTGCGCGCGAGTGCCCGGTGCCGGGCCACCCCTGCCTGGCCAACGTGGCGCCCGAAGAAGTCGTGGCCGCGGTCCAGCGGCTGAGCCTGGGTGTGGCTTCGCTGCCCGCCCGGAGAGGAATGAGGAACGGATGAAAATCCTGCTGTGGCATGTGCACGGCGGCTGGACGGATGCGTTCGTCCGCGGCCGGCACGAGTACCTGCTGCCCGCCACGCCCGAGGGCGGACCCTGGGGCCTCGGCCGGGCCGGCCGGGAATGGCCGGAAAACGTCCGCGATGTGGCACCGGAGCTGCTCGCCCAGGAGGACATCGACGTCGTTGTCCTGCAGCGGCCGGAGGAAGCGGACGAGTGCGCGCGCCTGCTGGGCCGCCGCCCCGGCAAGGACCTGGCGGCCGTGTTCCTGGAGCACAACACGCCCAAGAGCGGCGCCGTCCCGAACTCGGTGCATCCGCTGGCGGACCAGACGGAGATCCCGATCGTCCATGTCACGCATTTCAACCGGCTCTTTTGGGACTGCGGCAGCGCCCGGACCACCGTGATCGAACACGGCATCGTGGATCCGGGCCCGCTCTACACCGGCGAGCTGGACCGGCTGGGCGTGGTGGTCAACGAGCCCGTGCGGCGCTGGCGCGTGACCGGCACCGACCTGCTGCCCGGCTTCGCCGAGGCGGCCCCGCTGGACGTGTTCGGCATGGGCGGGGAGGGCCTGCCGGAGGCCGTCGGCCTGGACCCGGAGCGGCTGCGGGTCCGCGGTGACCTGCCCGGCAAGCAGCTGCACGCGGAGCTCGCCCGCTGCCGCGTGTACCTGCACCCGCTGCGCTGGACGTCGCTGGGGCTGGCCCTGCTGGAGGCGATGCACCTGGGCATGCCGGTGGTCGTGCTGGACACCACGGAGGCGGCCCGGGCGGTGCCGCCGGAAGCCGGGGCGATCTCCACCGACGTGGACTTCCTGCGTGCCGAAGCCGCCCGGCTCATCCGCGATCCGGAGGAAGCCAAGGCACGCGGTGCGGTCGCCCGGCAGGCCGCGCTTGAACGCTATTCGCTGGCGGCGTTCCTTCAGAACTGGGACGCCGTGCTGGCCGCCGCTGCAACCGGCGCCGGCAGGTTGATGGCAGTGACCGAGAGGAGTCAGCTGTGAGGATTTCGATGGTTTCCGAGCATGCCAGCCCGCTGGCGGTGCTGGGCGGAGTGGACGCCGGCGGCCAGAACGTGCACGTGGCCGAGCTCTCCGCGGCACTGGCCAGGCGAGGGCACTGCGTCACGGTCTACACCCGGCGCGACAATCCGGACCTGCCGGTGCGGGTGCCGATGCGCGCCGGAGTCGAGGTGGTCCACGTGGATGCCGGGCCGGCCGAGCCGGTGCCCAAAGACGAGCTGCTGCCGTACATGGGGCAGCTGGCAGACGGGATCAGCGCGGACTGGGCGGACAACCCTCCGGACCTGGTGCACGGGCACTTCTGGATGTCCGGCGTCGCCGCGCTGGATGCGGCGCGGCGGCCGGCCGGATCCGGCTACCCGGTGCCGGTGCTGCAGACCTTCCACGCGCTCGGCACCGTCAAGCGCCGCCATCAGGGCGCGCAGGACACCAGCCCGGCCCAGCGGGCCTGGCTTGAGCCGAATGTGGGCCGCAGCGTGGACCGGATCATCGCCACCTGCTCCGACGAGGTGTTCGAGCTGGCGGCGATGGGAGTGCCGCGCAGCAACGTCTCGATTGCCCCGTGCGGCGTGGACCTGAAGCTCTTCAGTGCGGACGGCAGCGCGGAGACCCGCGGACGCCGGCACCGCATCGTCACCCTGGGCCGGCTCGTGCCGCGCAAGGGCGTGGACCTGGCGGTGCAGGCGCTGAAGCTGCTGAAGGAACAGGGTATTGACGACGTCGAGCTGCTGGTGGTGGGGGGATCTTCCGGCCCCGCGGGGCTGGCAGGCGACCCGGAGGCCCAGCGGCTGCTGGCCCTGGCCCGCGAACTGGGCGTGGAGGACCAGGTGGTGCTGCGCGGCCAGGTCCCGCGGGAGCAGATCCCGGCTGTCCTGCGCAGCGCGGACGCGGTAGTCTGCGTGCCCTGGTACGAGCCGTTCGGCATCGTTCCGCTCGAGGCCATGGCCTGCGGCGTGCCGGTGGTCGCCGCCTCCGTGGGCGGACTGATCGATACGGTCGTGGACCACAAGACCGGCCTGCATGTGCCGCCGCGGGATCCGGAGGCGGTGGCGGATGCGCTGGCCCGGCTGCTCGGGGACCCGCAGTTCGCCGCGGAGCTTGGCCGTGCCGGCCAGCAGCGGGTGCGGACCCGCTACTCCTGGGACCGCGTGGCTGCGGATACCGAAAAGGCGTACAACCTCGCCGCGAATTCCGGCGCCCTGCGCGGGGCATTGCGCGAGCTGGAAGGAGAGGCACTGTGAGGCCCGCGGCAGCAGCCCGGTCCGCGGCAGCCGGACCGGCCGAATCCTTCAAGGCCGCACCCGCACTGGTTCCGGTGCCCGCGCCCCCGGCCGGGCAGCCAGGCGCCGACTCGGTCCAGGCGGTGCTGGCCCATTTCGACGAAGTCGCGCCGGCGGTCGAGTCCCTGCGGGCCCAGGCCGCGCAGCTGGCCGGTTGGGGCGTGGAGCTGGCCGGCAGGCTG
>NZ_ANPE02000323.1 GCF_000328305.2 Arthrobacter crystallopoietes BAB-32
GCCGCGGCCAGGCGGAGGCGCTCGTCGCCGGAGCCGCGGCGCCTCCGCAGGAGCAGGTAGGCCAGCACGAGGGCCAGCTGGACTTCCAGCCGTCAAGGCTCCGCATCATCGAGCAGCACCACCGAGAGCACTAGCGGCACGGCAACGAGCAGGTCCGCCCAGCCCTGCCGCCGCCAGCCAACGACCGCCGCGGCGGCCAGGAGCAACAGCAGCGGGAGCACCGGATCCGGCTGGCCTTCCCCGTCATTGAGGACCAGCCCGGCGGCAAGCGCTCCGGCCGCCCCGAGGACCTGGAGACCAAAGGTCGTCATCAGATCCGCGGCGACCAGCCAAGCCGTACCAGCGCTGTCCGCACTGTCGCCAGCGCTTGTTCCGTCCCCGGTGCCGCTTCCTGCCGCGCCGCGGTCGGCTGCCGGCCCGGCGGCAGGTTGCAGGAAGCGGCCGTAGCGCTCCGGGAAGATGGCCATACCGGCAACCTGTAGTCCGAGGACTGCCACGGCGGCGAAGAAGGCGCCCGGCCAGCCGCTGCCTGCTGTCAGCGTCCAGAACAGCACGGCCAGAGTGGCAGCGAGCCGCAGGCCCCAGACGTTCATGGCCCGGTCCTGGTCCCGCCCGGTCACCAGCACCGCGAGATAGTAGGCGGCCGCCGCCGTGGTGAGCAGCGCATAGTCGCCGGCGCCGAGAAACGAGGGCACCAGGGCCGCGGCGGCAACGGACAGCGGCGTCAGGTAGCGGTGAACGTCAACCAAGGCACGGAGATAGACCCCGGGCAGCCAGCCCGGGCGCAGGTAGGCCAGCACACTCAGCAGGCCGGCGAACACAATTGACCAGGTGAAGTACCAGACCATGGCCGAGCCGAGGATCGCTGTGGCCGACCAGGCGATGGAGACGAAGAAGGGCAGGTCTCAGATAGGCGACGACTTTGTTGTCGATGCGCACGGCGGCAAAGAGGTAGGCCAGTGTCCCGGCTATGGACGTGATCAGCCAGGCGAGTGGCCCATCGGACAGGACAAAGCTGTAGAGCGCGAGGCCGGCCACTGGAATCATGCCCAGCCCGGTCCCGGTGAAGGCGATCCCGGCGGGACGCAGCCTCGGCAGCAGCGCGTGAACCGCCATGCCCGAGCCGTAGAACAAGGCGGTCACCAGGAAAATAACGACGGCGCGGGCCGCCGACGGGACCCCGGCGCCGATAAACAACGCTGCCGCTGCCACCAGCAGCAGGCTTGCGGTGTAGAGCGTGATGTTGATGTTGCGCAGGTCCCGCCGCTCCTTTGCAACTGCCCGCCGGCGCTCTTCCTCCGCATACCAGGCAGCTGCTGCCGCCGGATCGAAGGGTGCCTGCTCGGCGGCAGGCGGGATGGGCGGCGGGCCGTAGTGGACCGCCGCTAGAGGGTCGGCCGCGGGCAGATTGGG
>NZ_ANPE02000322.1 GCF_000328305.2 Arthrobacter crystallopoietes BAB-32
AGCSCGAGGGCAGTCGGCTGACCCACTCCCGCACCAACCTGCTGAAGGACGCGGACTGGGAGCAGCTCGGGGCGTTCTCCAAGTTTGCTGCCGACCGCGGGCTGAGCGAAATCGAGGTGGCTTTCTCCTGGCTCGCCAGCCGGCCGTCCGTTGGCTCGGTCATCGCCGGCGCCACGAAACCGGAGCAGATCCGCCAGAACGCGGCCGCGGCGGGCTGGAAGCCGGAAGCGGCGGACATGGCGGAGCTGGAGGAGATCTTCCCCGCTGTGCCCAAAGTCGCGCTTTTCTAGTCCGGCCGCCGCATGCGCATCCTGTTCGACAATGACACCGGGATCGACGACGCCCTCGCCCTGGTCTACCTGCTGAGCAAACCCGAGGTGGACCTCGCGGCGATCACCTGTTCCGCCGGAAACGTCTCGGCGGACCAGGTGGCCCGCAACAACCTCGCCCTGCTGCAGCTCTGCGGCCGGCCGGAGGTCGAGGTCGCAGCCGGGGCCAGCGATCCGCTGTCCATCCCGCTGGTCACGACACCCGAGACCCACGGCGAGCAGGGCCTTGGCTACGCCACGCTTCCCGCAGCCTCCGCGCCCGTGTCGCAGCGCTCCGCCGTCGACCTTTGGATTGAGGAAGTGCGCCGCGCACCAGGCGAACTGACCGCTTTGCTCACCGCGCCGCTGACCAACTTCGCGCTGGCGCTGCGGCGTGACGCGGAACTGCCGCGGCTGCTCAAGCGCACGGTGATCATGGGCGGCTGCTATTTCTACCAGGGCAACACCACGCCGACCGCCGAGTGGAACACCCACGTCGATCCGCATGCGGCGGCCGAGGTCTTCGCGGCGTTCGAGGGGCTGCCGGAGGAGCAGCTGCCGATTGTCTGCGCGCTGGAAACGACCGAGCGGATCGAGCTGACGTCCGCGCACCTTGCCCGGCTCGCACAGGAAGCCGGCAGCGCAGGGGAGGAGCTGCTGCGTCCGGAGGACCCGCCCGGGACGCCCAGCACCGCCGCCAACCCGCTCATCCGGGTCCTCTCGGACGCCTTGCGCTTCTACTTCGAATTCCACCGCCAGTACGACCAGGGCTACATCGCCCACGTCCACGACTTGTTCGCCGCCGCCGTCGCCGCCGGGACCGTCGACTACCGGGTGCGCCCGGCCACCGTGCACGTGGAGACCGCCCCCGGCCCGCTGGTCGGCACCACCGTGGCGGACTACCGCGGGCTCTGGGGGAGGAAGCCCAATGCCCGCATCGTGGCGTGGAACGATCCTCCGGCCGTCTTCGACGAGGTGATCGGCTCCATCGCTGCCCTGGCCCGCCGGCTGGAATCCGGGACGGGCTGATTCGCTACACTGGATAACCGGGTCGAGGTGACATAGGCCCATTCCCACTCTGTTCTATCTGCGAGGAATACCTATGTCCAGCCCCCTGGTTCTTCCTGCCGCCGGCACGCGTGCGCCGCTGCGCTCCCGCCTGCTGCCGCTGCTCGGCGCGGCCGTCATCGCCGCCACCTACACCATGCTCGTGCTGCTCCAGCCAACCGAAGCCGCGGCCGGGCTCTCCAACTGGCCTGCCGCCGTCGCCTTTGCCGGCTACCTGGCCGGTGCCATCCTGCTGCTCGCCGGCGTGCTGCCGCAGCTGCCTGTCTCCGTCGTGGCCGTCATCCCGGTCGGCATGGTGCTGAACATCGTGCTCGGCCAGTTCGTCGGCAGCACCCTGGTGCCGCTCTACCTCGACTCCATCGGCACGGTGCTGGTGGGACTGCTCGCGGGCCGCTCGGCCGGGGCCGCCACCGGCGTGCTGGGTTCGCTCGTGTGGTCGCTGTTCAACCCCACGGTGCTGCCGTTCGCCGCCGGAGCCGCCGTGATCGGCTTCCTCGCTGGAGCGGTGGGTCCGTGGGTGCTGCGCCGTGCCTGGCTGGCCCCGGTCGCCGGCTTCCTCGCCGGCGTCGTGGCGGCCGTCATTTCGGCCCCGGTCGCCGCGTTCGTCTACGGCGGCACCTCCGGCGCGGCCACGGGCGCCATTGTCGCCATGTTCCGTGCGATGGGCGATTCTCTGCTGGCTTCGGTGACCAAGCAGGCGCTGATTTCGGACCCCGCCGACAAGGCGGTGGCCTTCCTGGTCGCCGCGCTGCTGGTGCTCGCGCTGCCCCGGCGGGTCCGGCTGCAGTTCCCGCTGCCGCGTCGGGCTGCCCGCGACTGACCCCGCCATGACCCGGCTGCATCCCTTCACCGGCCTCGCCTTCGCCACTTCCGCGGCGCTGGTCTGCCTGGCTGCCGACCGCTGGTGGCTCAGCCTCGCCATCATTCTGGCGTGCCTGGCCCTGGCAGCCCGCCGCAGGGTTGGCGGCCGGCTGGCCGTTGCGGGCGGCGCGGTACTGGCTCCGCTGTGGCTGTCCCAGCTGCTGGTGCACGCGGCGTTCGACCGGACCGGCAGCCAGGTGCTGCTCGCCGGTGGTCCGGTGCGCCTCACGGTGGAGGGATTGACGACGGCGGGTGGCCTGGGACTGCGGGCCGGAGCCTTTGCAGCCGTCTTCCTGCTGTTCTCGCTGACCCTGGACCGGCACGCACTGATCCGCGCCCTGGACCAGGCCGGCCTGCCCGCCCAGCTTGGCTACATCATCGCCGCAGTGCTGGCGCTGGTGCCCGCCACCATGGAGCGGGCGCGTTCTATCGCCCAGGCCCAAGCCGTGCGCGGAGCCGGAGGGCGAGGCTTGGCCAACCGCTTGTCCAGCGCCCGGCTGCTGGCAGTGCCGCTGGTGCTCGCCAGCCTGCAGGACGCCACCGAGCGGTCGTCGGCCCTGCAGCTGCGCGGATTCCCGGCTGGCCGGGAGCGCACCCAGTTACGCACGGTTACCGCCCGCCGCTGGGAGCTGCCGGCCGGCGCCGCGGCGCTCTGTCTAGCCGCCCTGTTGGTCGTCCTGCTCACGCTGGGGGTGATCCGATGATGCACCTGCAGGTCGCCGCCTACCACCACGCGGGCCGGTCCGAGGCCGCACTGTCCGGCATCAAGCTCACCGTCGCACCGGGGACCTTGACCGTCGTCGCAGGCGGCTCCGGCTCGGGCAAGAGCACGCTCGCGGGCGTGCTGGCCGGCTACCTGCCCGGCCGCACCGGCGGCCGGCTTGCCGGTTCCCTCCAGCTGGACGGCCGCCTAGTGGAGTACGACGGCGGCAGTGAACCTCCCGTCGTCGACCTCCGTGAGTGGTCCCGCCAGGTTGCGTGCGTTCCACAGGACGCGCGCAACTACCTCTCACTGGTACGCCCGACGGTGGAGGAAGAATTGGCCTTCGGGCTGGAGAACGCCGGGACGCCCCGACAGCTGATGCAGGACAAGGTCCGCCGCTCTGCTGCCATGTTCGGGCTTGAGTCCCTGCTGGAGCGGAATCCCGCCCGGCTTTCCGGCGGCCAGGAACGGCTCGTGGCGCTGGCCGCCGCCAGCATCACCGGAGCCCCCATCCTGGTGCTGGACGAACCGCTTGCCGGACTCGACCAAGCTGCCGCCGGCCTGGTGAAGCAAGCGGTGGGAAGACTGCGGGAGGAAGGGACCGCCGTCGTACTCCTGACGCAGCAGCTGGACGCGCTGTCCGAAACCGCGGAGCGGGCACTGCTGCTGCAGGACGGACGGGCAGTCGCCGAAGGGCTGGACAGCGTGCGCCGGCGGGCACCGGAAGCCGGGGTCATTATGCGAACCACTGCGCCGCCCGCATGGCCGGAGGACCGGGCCGCCATTCCCAGGGCGCAGGGTCGGCCGCATCGGGCGCCGCTGCTGTCTTACGAGGATGTCGGCTACAGCTACCCGTCGATCGGCGGGAGGCCGGCGCAGGGGTGGCTGCCGCCCGGCTTCGGCAGCC
>NZ_ANPE02000321.1 GCF_000328305.2 Arthrobacter crystallopoietes BAB-32
GCCCAGCAGCGCCGCGGAGGCGCCGTCGCTCAGCGGCGAGGCGTTGCCGGCGGTCACGGTGCCGCCGGATTTGCCTCCAGCTGGGTCCTCGGCGACCGGGCGGAAAACGGTCTTCAGGCCGGCCAGCTTCTCGGCGGAGCTGTTCGGGCGGATGCCTTCGTCGCGGGCCAGCTCGGTGCCCGGGACGGTGATGACCTGGTTGTCGTACTTGCCCTCGTTCCAGGCGGCGTCGGCCAGGTTGTGCGAGCTGGCCGCGAACTCGTCCTGGCGTTCGCGGGTGATGCCGTGCCGCTCGCGCAGCTGCTCGGTGGCCTCGCCCAGGGAGACGGTCCACTCCTTCGGCATCTTCTTGTTGACCAGCCGCCAGCCCAGCGTGGTCGAGGCGAGCGTCATGTCGCCCGCCGGGTAGGGCTTCTCGGTCTTCGGCAGCACCCAGGGCGCCCGGCTCATTGATTCGACGCCGCCGACCAGCATCACGTCTGCGTCGCCGGTGTTGATCTGCCGGGACGCGATGATGGCGGCGTCCAGGCTGGAACCGCAGAGACGGTTGACGGTGGTGCCCGGGATGGAGGTGGGCAGGCCGGCCAGCAGGGTGGCCATGCGGGCCACATTGCGGTTCTCCTCGCCGGCACCGTTGGCGTTGCCGAAGATGACCTCGTCGATGCGGGCCGGGTCCAGCCCGGGGGCGCGGCCGACGGTTGCCTTGACTACTTCGGCGGCCAGATCGTCCGGCCGGACGCCTGCCAATCCTCCGCCGAATTTGCCGAACGGGGTGCGGATCGCGTCATAGAGGTACGCCTGGTTCACGAAGACTCCTTCGACCGCGCAGGATGCAGGCGCGGGCTCTGCTCCGGCGTGGCCGCGGGCACCTGCGCCGCGGCCACACCAACCGGAAGATTCTCAGCCGCGCCGTTCGTATCACGAACAACTGTGCGACATAAGAACTATAGCTACTTCCGTTCAGTCTCGTCAAGGGATGCGAAGACGCCCTGGGCCACTTTGAAGGCCACGTTTGCCGCCGGCACGCTGCAGTAAATCGCCGACTGCAGGATCACTTCCTTGATCTCGTCGCGGGTCATGCCGTTGGTCAGGGCGGCGCGCACATGCATCGCGAGCTCCTCCCAGTAGCCGTTGGCGATCATCGCGGTCAACGTAATCGCGCTGCGCGTGGTGCGCGGCAGGCCCGGGCGGGTCCAGATGGTTCCCCAGGCGTAGCGGGTGATCAGCTCCTGGAAGTCCTGGGTGAAGTCGTCGATCCCGGCGTTCGCGCGGTCCACATGCGCATCGCCGAGAACCTCGCGGCGGACTGCCATGCCGTCGTCGTACACGTCCTGCTGGGACTTGGCCGGATCGAAGGTCCGGTGCGTTTCACTCAAGGGGAGTGCTCCTTATCGGGTTGTTGCGGGTTGCTCAGGCGGCGAGGAAGAACTCGCGCAGCAGTTTGGCGGTTTCCTCCGGGGCTTCCAGCGGCGCCTGGTGCGCGGCGGAAGCAACGACGGCGGCACGTCCGTTGCGTACGCCGGCGGCCGTGGCCTCGGCGAAGGGCGGCGGGCAGACGTCGTCCTGGCCGCCGGCGATGGCGATCACGGGCGTGGCGATCTCGCCCAGCCGCTCCCGCACATCGAAGCCGGCCAGCGCCTCGCAGGCATGCGCGTAGGCAAAGCGGTCCGCGTTCTGCAGCGTGTGCAGCAGCCGTGTGGTGGCCTCGGCATGGGATTCGATGAAGCCGGGTGCGAACCAGCGCTGGGCCGAGCCTTCCACCATGGTGGGGGTTCCGGCCGTGCGCACGGTCTCGGCCCGGTCCAGCCAGGCCTGGGGTTCGCCGATTTTCGCCCCGGAGCAGAGCACGCCGATGCCCTTGAACAGCTCGGGATAGTCCAGTCCCAGCTGCAGGCCCAGCGCGCCGGCGAGCGAGACGCCGGCGTAGTAAACCGGGGCGTCGTTGGCGATCTCGCCGGAGGCCCGCAGTTTCTCCACGACCGTGGCGACGGCGGCGGCCAGCTCGGCCACCGTGAAGGTTTCGGTGGACGCCGGGCTCGCGCCGTGGCCGGGCAGGTCGACGCCGATGACCTGGAAGTCCGCCAGGAAAGGCACGGCGTCGCCCCAGAGCGCCTGGGCACCGGTGCCCAGGCCTGCGCCGGCGATCAGCACCGGCTTGCCGCTGCCTTCGGAGAGCAGGGTGGGGGTGATTTCGGGGACGGTCATGCTTGGCTCCATTCTGCAAAGTGTCCGGTGATCCGGTCGATCAGTTCATTGTTCTGGCCGAGGTAGTTGGCCGGGTCCAGCAGCGCCTTCAGCTCCGTGTCCGGCAGCTCCTCCTCGGGCACGGCCCGGCGGAGCAGGTCGGCCAGGGGCGCTCCCCCGCCGAGCGATTCGTTCACCAGCGCCTGGACCTTCGGCTTGCCGGCGCCGGGCGTGCCGGCATCCAGCAACGGGGCGACCGCGGCCATGATCTTTTCGCTCACGACGAGCGGTCCGGTGATCGCCAGGTTCTGCTGCATCCGGTCAATGTGCACCTGGAGGCCGCCGGCGAGTTCGGCCAGGTGTGCCGCCGCTCCCCCGGCCAGCCGCAGCAGCTGCCGCAGCGCCTGCCATTCCACGTGCCACGAGCCGTCCGGCCGCTCGTCGATGGCCCCGGCGGCAGCAGCCTGCACCTGGGCCAGATGCCCCGGGGCTGCCAGGGCCGCGCTGCGGATCAGCACGGACAGGACGGGGTTCTGCTTCTGCGGCATCGCCGAGGAGACGCCGCGCCCCTCGGCCCGGGGTTCGGACAGCTCGCCGAACTCCGGCCGGCTGAGCAGCAGCACATCGTTGGCCACCTTCCCGGCCGCGGCCAGCACGTCCGCCAGCGCCGCAGCGAGGGCGGTCATCGGCAGCCGGTTGGTCTGCCACGGGGCCACCGGATCGGCCAGCCCCAGACGCTCCGCAAGCTGGGCCGCAAGACCCAGCGCGCCGCCGTCGTTCTTGCCCTTGGCCTCCGCCACCGAGGTCAGCGCCGCCATGG
>NZ_ANPE02000320.1 GCF_000328305.2 Arthrobacter crystallopoietes BAB-32
GCGCAAATCATTCAAGCGACCTTTCCAACCGATGCCGTCGATGACTGCGAAAACAAACTGTGTCGGTTTGCGCACCAGCGCCATTTCCTCAATCTCCCGAACCGCATCCGTAAGTTTGCTGCCTGTGGAACCGAATGACTTTGCTGCAACCACGATTTGAGCCTGTGAGTTACCCGCGGGCACAGCCAGATCACACGGAGCAGTAGCGTTCCGACCCTCGAACCTACATCGGGTCTGATACGGCAGGCGAAGGCTCTTGGCAATTTCTTCGATTTCGTCTTCGAGTTGCCGGCCTGCTTGGCCGGCGCGAGTTGCCAGGGCTCTTGTCCCTGCCCTTGCAACCAGGACGTCCCCGAAGTCGTACTGGCGGTGCCGCTGCGCTTCCAAGAGGCTCAGCAACGCGTATTCAGCGTCCATGTACTCCACTAAGCCAAGCGGGTTTTCTCTGGCGAGCTTGGTAAAAGTGGCTGATCCCAGGCCATGACGGAGGCTATTCTTCAGCCTCTCCTGTGAGAGCCCGACGACCAGACCGAGGACCGCGACTCCTGATCCAGCAGGTTTAGCGGTAACCCACGACGCTAATGAATCCGAGCTGATCTCATTCAATTCTGCCAACTCTGTAGCAGCCGACTTGATAAGGCGTCCTTCTT
>NZ_ANPE02000319.1 GCF_000328305.2 Arthrobacter crystallopoietes BAB-32
GGCGGGGGAGCCGGCTCGTCCTCCGGCCACCAGGGGAAGGCGAGGGTGCCGGCGGAACGGTCCACGCGCACGGCGGCCTCGTCCGGACCGGCGTCCGCGAAGGCCTCCACCTCGCGGCAGATCCGGAACGGGCGGCCCTCCACCAGGACGGCGTTGCCGCTGCGCAGCTGGGTTCCCTCCGGCACCTCGATGCCGACGGCCAACCCCTCGCCGGCCACCGCGGGAACGGCCGGCAGCTGGGCGACCTGGCCGGGGCGTCCGGTTCCGGTCCCGACCGGGACGGCCTCATGCAGGACGGCGTCCACGGCCGGGACCTGCACGGTCTGCCCGCCGGCCGGCAGCAGCGCGTCCTCGGTGGTGGTGAAGACCGGCTGCGGCGCACCGGGAACGCCGGGCTGGCAGCCGACCTGCGTGCCCTTGGGAATGGTGACGGGCCCGGCCTTGGGGTCCGTCCGGGTGAATTCGAGCAGCGCCTGCGCCGCGTGCGGCGGCCGCAGCGCGGTGCCCAGCAGGTTCAGGTAGACGGTGTAGAGCTTTTCCGGCACGCGGTTCAGCCGGTAGATGAGCATGTCGGTCAGGTGCGCGAAAGCCTCCACCAGCACCATGCCCGGATCGTGCACCGTGGGCTCCCAGGAGGGGTCCACCTGGCGGATGCGCTCGCGGGCGCTGGCCACCAGCTCCATGAAGGAGCGGTCGTCCAGGTTGGGCACGGGGATGCTCATCCGGCACCTCCGTAGGCGCCGGGAACGGGGGCTCCGGTGTCGTTGAGGCGCGGCGGAATCCCGGCGTCCCGGACGGGAACGACGACGGTGATCCGGTCTTCGTGCGAGGTGGCACGAATGCGGTAGTGCAGGCGGATTTCCAGCTGCCCGGGCTCCTCGGGCATCCGGCCGGCGTCCAGCGAGAGAATGCTGATTCGCTCCTCCCAGCGCTCGATCGCCCGGGCCACGTAGTGCACGGCGAGTCCGGCGGTGGTGTCGCCGGCGGGTTCGAAGACGAGCTGGAACAGCCGGCACCCGTAGTCCGGCCGGTTCACGCGCTCGCCGGGGCGGGTGCTCAGCAGCAACAGCAGTGACTGGCGGACGGCTGCGGCATCGGTGACGCTCGCCAGGCCACCGCCCGGTGCGGTGCGTAGGCCCGCCGGCCCCGCATCGGCGTCGAAATCCGGATGTACCATAGCCAGGGCGCGGTAGCGGGGCATGCTCATGACGTGGCCTCCGCGAAGTCCTGGCCGGCGGCGCGGACGGTGTACTTGACTGCTCCCGGCGGGGTGCCGTCCGTGTAGCCGGTCACTGAGTCCAGACAGACGGCGCGGTCCCCGATGCGCAGGAACCCGGAGTAGCCGGTATGCACGGCCAGGGTGTTGGTGCAGGGCTTGATGTTCAGTCCGATGTTCGGGCAGCCGCCGATCGGGCGGCCCTCGGGATCGTGCGCCACCAGCACCGGGGAGCCGGCGATGCGCACCCACTGCTGCGAGGCGGTGGGGCGGACGGTGCCGTCGTGGCCGCAGCGGGTGGTGCCGGCGAGGACCAGGACTTTCACGGCGCCTCCTCGAAGTCGACGCTGCGGGCGCGGATGCGCAGGGCCTGGCCGGGTGCCTCCAGCGTGAGGTCCGTGGCCGAGCTGATCCGCAGCAGGTCCGGCCCCAGTTCAATGGTGGAGCCGTGGCCGTCCGCGAGGGCGAGCCGGTGGCCCGCGCCGTCGAGCATGACCTGCTGGCCGTCTGCGGTGCGGAGCGTATAGCGTCCGCCGCGCGGCCCGGGGACGGCGGCGTCCGGCGCCTGGTGCGTCCCGTAGAGTCCGCCAAGTACGACGGCGTTGCCCGGGTCCGCGGCGAGCAGCAGGGTGAGCACGTGGTCGCCGGTCGCGGGCAGGACGACGGCGCCCTTGTCCGGACCGGCCCCGGCCACCAGCACGGGTGCCCAGGCGGTTGCCAGATCCGGATAGGCCGGCAGCGAGACGCGGACCCGGCCGAGCTGCTGGGGGTCCTCCGTGCCGGTGACGATGCCGAGCGTGGCGACATCTGCCGCGCGGGCTGCCGGAGGACCGGGCGGACGGGTGGAGACGGCGGATTCGTAGCCGGTGGCGTCGATCTTGTGGGCTGCCGTGCAGACCGTGTAGGTCCCCTCGAACTCGGCGGCCACGCCGCGCAGCCGGATGCGCTGCCCGGGGCGCAGCGCCGGGTCTCCATCCGCGACCAGCTCGGCGGTGGCTTCGGCGGCGGAGCGGACGTCCAGCTCGGCCTGGCCAAGCGCCTCGGCGGCTGCCGCCTCCCGGTGGAGTTCGTTCCGGCGCTGCAGTGGCCCGCCGCCGCCCACGATCGCCGGAGCCGGGTCCGCCTTCACCTCGGCACGGGCGCCACGGTCCTCGGCACGGCCGCGCACGGCGGCGGCCGGATCGGGATGCCAACCGGCCACGTCCGCGCTGCGGAAAGAAGGCTCCTGGCTCAGCTCCAGCTCGGCCGAGTGCAGGTTTACGCCCAGCTCAAGCTCCAGCGGCTCGCCGTCGTCGTTACCG
This sequence comes from Arthrobacter crystallopoietes BAB-32, assembly GCF_000328305.2. Taxonomy (GTDB): domain Bacteria; phylum Actinomycetota; class Actinomycetes; order Actinomycetales; family Micrococcaceae; genus Crystallibacter; species Crystallibacter crystallopoietes_A. Next base: position 2,518 of record NZ_ANPE02000319.1, read on the forward strand.
GATAACGGGACCAGCAGCAGCTGGTCCCCGGCGACTACGGGATAGCGCCCGGCGCGGGAGCAGATTTCGGCGAGCACGGCCAGGTCCGAGCGGCCGCACTGGTACACCGGACCCACGGCATGCCCGGCGGCCCGGCTTGAAACCTGCAGGCCGGTGCCGGCGCTGAGCGCTGCGGCCAACCCGGCGAGGTCAGTGGCCTCCAGCAGCCGGGTCGATTGGCGCTTGCGCAGCCGGTGCAGGGCGTCGTAGGCGCGCAGCCGCAGCAGCCGGTTGGCGTTGGCGGCGTAGCTTCGCTCGACGACGGTGACGTCGCCGGCGAAGAGCGGCTGCGGCCGGCCGGCAATCTCCACCGTGAGCGCGTCGCCCGGTGCCGGCGC
>NZ_ANPE02000318.1 GCF_000328305.2 Arthrobacter crystallopoietes BAB-32
CGGGAACTGTCCCGCCGGCGTGCCCGGGTGGGCTCGTTGTCGGGGCTGTCGGTGGTGCTCATGCGGCAGCCTTCCTCAAAACGATGCCGAGGTCCTCCAGGTTGCCCAGCGAGAGCACCGTCAAGTCCCCGATGGTGGCCCGCGCCGCCTCGGTCCCGTAGGAGCAGCGGACCGCGAAGGCGCGGATGCCGGGCGGGATGGTCGCCGCGGCGCGCCGCAGCTCGGTGGGCGTGGCCTGCGAACCGGTGACCAGGAAGAATACCGACGCGTTCGGCACGGCGTCCGCCGTGGTGCGGGCCAGTTCGACGGCGGTCTCCCGCAGCGGCCTGCCTTCGATCCGGGTCATTTCGTCCAGCAGGTTCCGTCCGGTCTCGGAGCGCAGCGGGCCCTGCTGGGTCATCACGCTCAGGTTCCGCTGCTCGCGGATGGCCTGCAGGCCGATGGAAGCGGCAGCGGAGACGGCCAGCTCGAATTCGGCCTCGGAAGCGTACTCCTCGGTGTTGGTGGAGACCGCGACGGCCAGGTGCGCGCGGCGGGTCTCCTCGAACTGGCGGACCATCAGCTGGCCGGTGCGCGCCGTCGTCTTCCAGTGGATGTGCCGGCGGTCGTCGCCGGGAACGTAGTCGCGCAGGGCGTGGAAGGAGACGTCCGCACTGGAGAGCTCCTTGGTGGGCAGGCCCTCCAGGTCACGGATGAAGCCGGAGGCGGTGCCGACCAGTGCGGTGGTCTTCGGGTGCACGTAGAGGTCCGTCGGTTCGGTCCACATCATCTGCCGGCGCAGCAGGCCCAGCGGATCCGCCCGGACCGACCGGACCGGGCCAACGACGATCACGGCGCGGCGCTGCGTGGGGATGGTGAAGAGGTCCTCGTGGACCTGGCCGGACTGCATCCGGGGCAGCTGGAACACCGCGGTGCCGGCACCGACCGGCAGTTCCATGGCCGCGGGCAGCAACGGCTTGGCCGCCGTGTTGGTCACCGCGATGCTGCCGACGGCACGGTCCCCCACCGCAACGCGCGTCCGGGCGAGGTCCAGGTCGACCCCGTAGGAGGAACGGCCCAGCACGAACCCGACGGCGATCAGCAGCAGCAGGGCGGCCATGAAGGCAGCCGTCCGGGCTTCCGCCCAGCCGAATGCCGCCCCCAGGACGAACAGGAGCACCGCGGTGCCGAGCACCATCCAGCCCAGCGGCGACACCACGGCCAGCACCGGCCGGAGGTAGCGTTCCAGCAGGGCGCTGGCCCGCTTCCACCAGGGCAGCAGGTACTCCCGCCCAAGCCCGGCGGCTTCGGCCAGCACGGACTGCGGGTGGAGCTTGCTGTCCCGCGGCGGCACGGCGCGCCCC
>NZ_ANPE02000317.1 GCF_000328305.2 Arthrobacter crystallopoietes BAB-32
GTGTAGGCAGCACCGGACACGTACGACGGCGGCGGGCCGGGGGCGGCGGTCAGGCGGCGGGGCGCGGGGCCTTCCGGTAGGCGAGCACCATGTCCGCCGTCAGAATAGCCAGGGACAGCCAGACGAGGGCGAAACCGGCCCAGCGCTCCGGCGGCATCGGCTCGTGAAAGACGGCCAGCGCGGTGATGAACTGCAGCAGCGGCGCCAGGTACTGCAGCATGCCGACCGTGCTCAGCGGCAGCCGGCGGGCAGCGGCGCCGAAGAAGAGCAGCGGCAGCGCGGTGATCAGGCCGCCCGCCGCCATTAGCCAGAAGTGCCCGGCACCGTGGTCCGTCAGCGTGGCCTGCCCCTGGACCATCAGCACCGCCATGATGGCGATCGAGAGCGGGGTCAGCACCAGCGTCTCGACGCTGAGGCTGGAGACCGCGTCCACCTTGGAGCCCACGTTCTTCTTGACCAGCCCGTAGAAGCCGAAACTGAGGGCCAGCACCAGGGAAAGCCAGGGCACATTGCCGTACCCGAACGCCAGCACCAGGACGGCGGCGAAGGCGACGCCCAGCGCAGCCCACTGCGCCGGCCGCAGCCGCTCCTTCAGCAGCAGGACACCGAGCAGCACGGAGACCAGCGGGTTGATGAAGTAGCCGAGCGAGGCCTCGACGGTGCGTTCACTCAGCACGGCGACCGTGTAGGTGAACCAGTTGACGGCAATCAGCGCGGCCGCCAGCGTCAGCACGCCGAGGATCCGGCCGCTGCGCATGGCGGCCAGGAACGGTCGCCAGCTGCGCATTGCGGTCATCAGCAGCAGGCAGAACAGCAGCGACCAGACAATCCGGTTGGCCACGATCTCCAGCGGACCCGCCGGATCCAGCACCGCGAAATAGAGCGGCAGAATGCCCCAGATCCCGTAGGCAGCGAGCCCGAAGGCCAGCCCGGCGCTGTTCTCGCTCCGCGGACGGCGGCCCCTGCGGCCCTGGGCACCCGTGCCGGAGGCCGTCGCCTCAGTGGCAACGGCAGGCGGCTGGACGTCGGGCAGGGAGGCGCTTACGCCGTCGTTATTGGGCACAACGCCCATAACGTCACCCGACGTGGAGCTATTCCAAGCCGCCGGCCAAGCCGGGCTGACCGGAGAGCAGCGCGGAGAGCCCGGCCCATTCCTCCAGCGGATGGCGGCCGGCGCCATCGGGCTCCTGGCGGTACTGCACGGCCAGCGACTGCGCCGGTGCCAC
>NZ_ANPE02000316.1 GCF_000328305.2 Arthrobacter crystallopoietes BAB-32
GCTGTCGCGGACCTTCGACCCCGCGGCCCACGCCTGGACGGACGGCGGCTGGCGCTCGCCGGGGCTCAACGGCGGCGTGATCTACGAGCTGCACATCGGCACCTTCACCCAGGAGGGCACGCTGGACGCCGCGGCGGCGAAGCTGGAGTACCTCGCCGGGCTGGGCGTGGACCATGTGGAGCTGCTGCCTGTCAATGCCTTCAACGGGACGCACAACTGGGGCTACGACGGCGTGCTCTGGTACGCAGTGCAGGAGAGCTACGGTGGGCCGGCCGCCTACCAGCGCTTCGTGGACGCGGCCCACCGGCACGGCATCGGCGTCATCCAGGACGTGGTCTACAACCACTTCGGTCCGAGCGGGAACTACCTGCCGCAGTTCGGGCCGTACCTCGCCCCGGCCGGCGCCAATCCGTGGGGCGATTCGCTGAACCTGGACGGCCCGGAATCCGACGAGGTCCGCCGCTACATCGTGGAGAACGCGCTGATGTGGTTCCGGGACTTCCATGTGGACGGGCTGCGGCTGGATGCGGTGCATGCGCTGCGGGACGAGCGGGCCGTGCACCTCCTCGAGGAGCTCTCGGCCGCGACCGACGCGTGCGCCGAGGACCTGGGCAAGCCACTGTTCCTGGTGGCCGAGTCGGACCTGAACAATCCGCGGCTGCTGGAGGCACGCAGCCGCAACGGCTACGGGCTGGCAGGGCAGTGGAGCGACGACTTCCACCACGCCGTGCACGTGAACCTGACCGGCGAAACCTCCGGCTACTATGCGGACTTCGACTCGCTGGCCGCGCTGGCGAAGGTGCTCACCGGCGGGTTTTTCCACGACGGCAGCTACTCGTCCTTCCGGCAGCGCCACCACGGGCGGCCGATCGACAAGGAGCAGGTGACCGCGCGGCAGCTGGTGGTCTGCACCCAGAACCATGACCAGATCGGCAACCGCGCGGCAGGGGACCGGCTGACGGCCACCCTGGGCTACGGCTCGCTGGCGCTGGCCGCGGTGCTGAACCTGACCTCGCCGTTCACCCCGATGCTGTTCATGGGCGAGGAATTCGCCGCCTCCACGCCCTGGCAGTTCTTCACCTCGCACCCCGAGCCTGAGCTCGGCGAAGCCACTTCCAAGGGCCGGCTCAGGGAATTCGAGCGGATGGGCTGGGACCCGGCGGTCGTGCCGGATCCGCAGGCCGAGAGCACCTTCACCAACTCCAAGCTGCTCTGGTCCGAGGCCGAGGATGGCGAACACGCCCGGCTGGTGGAGCTGTACCGGCAGCTGATCCGGCTGCGGCGGCAGGAGCCCGAGCTGACCAACCCGGACCTGCGCGCCGTCGCCGTGGACTTCAACGAGGAACGCCGCTGGCTGCTCATGCGGCGCGGCCGGATCACCGTGGCCTGCAACTTTGCCGACACGTCCTGCCGGCTGGAAACCGGATCCGGGCGGCTGCTGCTGGCCACGGATCCGGAGGCCCAGCTGGACGGGGCCCTGACCCTGCCGGCTAAGTCCGCGGCAGTGCTGCGTCGGCAGGGCGAAGGCAACGGATGACGGGCCACGGCGTGATGGTCCGGCCCCGTGCCGCGGGCGCGGCATGATCCGGGCCTGGACCGGAGCCCAGATCCGCGCGGCGGAGCGGC
>NZ_ANPE02000315.1 GCF_000328305.2 Arthrobacter crystallopoietes BAB-32
CGGGCTTCCGCCCGGGGAGCTACGCGGACCTGATGGCACTGGACCCGGCCAGCGTGCGCACGGTGGGCTCCCGGCCCGACCAGCTCGCCCTCACGGCCACCGCGCAGGACGTAACCTCCGTCGTCGTTAATGGAAGGCTGGCAGCCCGGCATGGCATCCATGCCACCCTCGGCGACCCCGCGCGGCTGCTCGCGGCCGCCATTGAACAAATCGATGCTGCCGGCTCCCGCACCGTGGGCCGCGCCGGCACCTACCAGTCGCGGCCCGCGACGCAAGGAGTCCGCCGATGAGCCCGTCAGCACTGGTCACCAACATTGGTGAGCTGATGACCCAGGATCCGGCCCGCGGCAGCGACGGCGTGCTGCGGGACGCCGCCATCGTCATCGAGGGGGAGCGGATCAGCTGGCTCGGGCCCGCCGCCGAGGCTCCTGCGGCGGACGAACAGTTCGACGCCGAAGGCCGGGCGCTGCTGCCGGGCTGGGTGGACTCCCACACCCACCTGGTGTTCGCCGGAGACCGCACCGCCGAATTCGAAGCCCGGATGGCCGGACAGGACTATGCCGCCGGCGGGATCGCCGTGACCATGGAGGCCACCCGCGGCGCCAGCGACTACGACCTGACCCGGCTGCTGCTCGGCCGCGCCGCGGAGGCGGTGGCCGGGGGCACCACCTATCTGGAGACCAAGACCGGCTACGGGCTGGACGTCGAGCAGGAGGCCCGGAGCGCGCGGATTGCCGCCACCGTGGCCGACCAGGTGACCTACCTCGGCGCGCATCTGGTGCCGGCCGGCGTGGACGCGGACGAGTACACGGACCTGGTCTGCGGCGACATGCTCGCGGCGGTGCGCCCCTACGTGCAGTGGGCGGACGTGTTCTGCGAGCGCGGTGCCTTCACCGCCGAGCAATCCCGCCGGGTGCTGGCGGCCTGCCGCGACGCCGGGCTGGGCCTGCGCGTGCACGGCAACCAGCTGGGCGAGGGGCCGGGCGTGCAGCTGGCGGTGGAATTCAGCGCGGCCAGCGTGGACCACGTCAATTACCTGAACGACGACGACGTGGCGGCGCTGGCGGGTACGTGGTCCGGCTGGGATGCCCGGAGCGGGACGGGGGAGCCCGGCACGGTTGCCACCTGCCTCCCCGCCTGCGATCTGTCCACCCGGCAGCCGCTGGCCCCCGGGCGCACGCTGCTGGATGCCGGCGTCGAAATCGCCCTGGCCTCCAACTGCAACCCCGGCACCTCGTACACCAGTGCCATGAACTACTGCGTGACGACGGCCGTGCTGCAGATGGGCCTGAGCGTCCACGAAGCCGTCCGCGCCGCCACCTATGCCGGGGCCCT
>NZ_ANPE02000314.1 GCF_000328305.2 Arthrobacter crystallopoietes BAB-32
GGCGGCCAACACCGCGATGGCCGAAGCGCTGCGCCGGGCAGGCCTGGGCAAGTAGCGGACGGACGGGTTCCGGCTGAACCGGTTCCGGCTGGACGGGCGCGGCCCGGTGGTACAGCAGCCCTGTACCACCGGGCCACCGGACCGTACGCTGAGGGAATGCCTGGAACCCTTGAGGGAAGAATCGCGCTGGTCGCCGGGGCAACGCGCGGAGCCGGCCGCGGCACCGCCGTCGCCCTGGGCGAGCAAGGCGCCACGGTCTACTGCACCGGCCGCTCAACCGCCGGCCGTCGCTCGGAGTACGACCGGCCCGAGACCATCGAGGAAACCGCCGGCCAGGTGACAGCGGCCGGCGGCCGGGGCATCCCGGTGGCCGTCGACCACCTCAACCCGCAGGCCGTGGCGGAACTGGTGCAGCGCATCGACCGGGAACAGGGGCGGCTGGACATCCTGGTCAACGACATCTGGGGCGGCGAGAACCTCGTGCAGTGGGAGGTGCCGGTCTGGGAGCATGACCTGGAGGCCGGGCTGCGCCTGCTGCGGCTGGCCATCGACACCCACCTCATCACCAGCCACCACGCCCTTCCGCTGCTGATCCGCCGTCCGGGCGGCCTGGTGGTGGAGATGACCGATGGGACGCGCGAGTACAACTCCACGCATTACCGGCTGTCCGCGTTCTACGACCTGGCCAAGACCGCCGTGCTGCGGCTCGCGTTTTCGCAGGCGAAGGACCTTGAACCCCATGGCTGCAGTGCGGTGGCGCTGACACCGGGCTGGATGCGTTCGGAAATGATGCTGGAGCACTTCGGCGTGACGGAGGCGAACTGGCGCGACGGTGCGGCGACCGACCCGCATTTTGCTGCCATCGCCGAGTCGCCGCGCTTCGTCGGCCGGGCCGTTGCTGCCTTGGCTGCGGATCCGCAGCTGCACCGCCGGAACGGCGGCTCCTTCTCTTCCGGCAGCCTGGCCCGCGAGTACGGCTTCACTGATGTGGACGGCTCCAGCCCGGACTGCTGGCGCTACTTGGTCGAAGTCGTCGAAGCAGGCCGGCCCGCCGACCCCACAGGCTACCGCTGACCTTCCGCCGCCGGCTCGTTCCAGCCATTTTCCATCCTGCATGGGTTAGCCTTGCGAGCAGGACGGACCCGCTGCCGGGTCCTGCGGAAGGAGAGCACAGTGGATCATCGGCCCGTCCTCCGCAGCGTCCTCGGCGCCGCCGCTCTTGTCCTGCTGGCCTCGGGGTGCACCGGCGATGCCGTGCCGGAGAACACGACGACCGACCTCGGCGCGGCGGTCCATGGCAACGCAGCCTCGGCCATGGAGACCACCGGCCCGGCCGGCGCGGACCCTAAACCGGCGGCACCGCAGACCTCTGCCGCCGGTGCCCCCCGCTTCCGCCGTGGCTGGGGCCAAGGCAGTCCCCGGGCCGGTCCTCACAAACGGCCAGGAACGCAATGTGGTGCTGAAAGGCCAGGAAGTGGAACTGCATTGCGACGGTGGCGGCAGCATCGACATCGAGGCGGACGACGTGGTCCTGGCAGTGACCGGCTCCTGCCAGGAAATCGAGGTTATGGGATTCGGCATTACCCTCGACGCCGAGGGAGTCGACAAGCTCGATGTGTCCGGCAGCGGCAACACGGTCAGGGCCGCCGATGCCGCGGAGCTCAGGGTCGACGGTGCGGACAACAGCATCATGCTCGGAACCGTCGGCGAGATCGATGCCGAAGGCGCCGGGAACTCGATCAGCTACCGGGCCGGCGGTTCCGAGATCGCAGACGAGGGCAGCGGCAACACCATCTCCACCGGCTGACGTGCGGGGGCGGCGGCGCAACCTGCACGCCGCAGCCGCCGCGCAGCAGGGGTGACCGCCACCACCGAAGCCGCTGCCCGGCGTCGTACGCGGCCGTGGCTAAGATACTGCTGTGGTTAAGGTTGTTGGAAAGATCCAGCCCGTGGAGATCCGGGAACTCGAGGCGGAAGGCGAGGACTTCGCGTCCGCCAAGGCGGCGTTGGAAAGCCAGGTTCCGGAAGGCTGGCGGCTGATCCAGGTTCTGTCGGTCTGACCTGCGCCGGCGGCTACTCCAGCGCGGCGATGACCCGGTCGGCAATCGCCTGGTGCCCGCGGTCGTCCACATGGGCCTGGTCCGGCAGCACCATGTCCACGGTAAACACATCCGGCTCCAGCAAACTCACGTAGGTGGCATCGACCGCTTCCGCCGCGTCCTGGACCGCCGCATCGATGGCGCGCACCGTCTGGTCCACGGGGCCCGGAGTGGACGGCCCGACGGCGACCAGCCGGGCCCGCGGAAGTTCCTCACGCAGCGCCTCATACAGCCCGTTGATGGCCTGGACCGTGCCGCCCGGATCGACCGCGTAGGTGCTGAAGTCGTTCTGTCCTCCGGAGACGACGACGATCCGCGGCTCGGCCTCCAGCACCTCGCCCACGCGGTTCTGGTACTCGGCCTCCCCCGCGCTGGTGTGGTACCCGGTGCCCGAGACGCCCAGGTTGACTTCCTCCCAGCCCAGTTCGCCGGCCACCAGCGTGCTCCAGCGCTGTTCCGGCGCCGACGCGCCGATGCCCTCGGTGTAGGAGTCACCGAGGAAGACGGCGACCGGCGGCTCCTCGGGCTCCTGCGTCTCGGCTTCGGCTGCCTCCGTGGTCTGCGCGGCCGTGGGCGTCTCCCGCGGCGTCGGCTGC
>NZ_ANPE02000313.1 GCF_000328305.2 Arthrobacter crystallopoietes BAB-32
CGGCCACCCGGCTCACCGGGAACGGCGGTGCCGCGCGGCGCAGGATGGCGGCGATGCCCGGAGACGTGGCCAAGTAGCCTACGCGCAGGCCAGCCAGCCCGTAGGCCTTGGAGAACGTGCGCAGGATGGCGAGGTTGGGGAACGCCGCCAGCAGGTCCGTGTTGTCATCCGTTGGCAGGGTGAATTCGCGGTACGCCTCGTCAAGGACAACCAGCACGCGCGGAGGCACCAGCTCCAGGAATTGCAGCAGCTCGCCGCGGCCAGTCACGGTGCCGGTGGGATTGTTCGGGCTGCAGACAATCACCACGCGGGTGGCATTCGTGATGGCCCCGGCCATGGCATGCAGGTCATGCTCCGCGGCGGGACCCAGCGGGATTTCGACGGCGGTCGCTCCCGTTACGCCCGTGAGGATCGGATACGCCTCGTAGCTGCGCCAGGCATAGACGACCTCATCGCCGGGGCCGGCGTAGCAGGAGAGCAGCAGCTGCAGCAGTGCCAAGGAACCGGCCCCGGCCAGCAGCTGGTCGGAGGCCAGGCCGAGCCGGGTGGCGATGGCGGCGGTGAGCTCGTTCGCGGCCAGGGACGGGTAGCGGTTGGCTCCGGCTCCGGCAGCGGCGATGGCTTCCTGCACGGCGGCCGATGGCGGTACCGGGGATTCGTTGGACGAAGCAATCCAGCGCACGCGCGACTTGGCGCTGGACCGGGAGTAGCCGGGCAGCACTGCGATCCCCGGGCGCGGGGCGGGAAGTACGGCCACAGGAGAGATGCTCGGGCTGTTGACGGGTGCGTTCATCTTCGGTCCTTCCTCTGGCTACGGGTGGCTGGGGGCGGTCTCGGGAGCGGGAGCCTTGTCCACGGTGAGCTCTCGGAGGGCGGCCCCTCGGGCGGCGGTCTCTCGGACGGTGGCCTCGCTGACGATGCTGGCTTTGTCCGCGGTGGACAGTTCAGGGTCGGCAGTTCCGGCCGGCCCGGCGGCAGGTCCGGCAGCGAGCAATTCCGGACCGCGGCGGCGCAACTCGGCCGCGCTGGCCACACCCAACAGCGCCATTGTGCGGCGGAACTGGGACGCCAGCAGTTCGATTAGCCGGGCGACGCCGGCCTCGCCGCCAGCGGCCAGCGCCCACAGGTAGGGCCGCCCGACCATGGCCAGGTCGGCGCCGTGGGCAAGCGCGACGGCAATGTCCGCGCCGTGCCGGATGCCGGAATCAACGACGATGGTGAAGTCCTCACCGGCCGCCACCCGTACCCCGGCCACCAGGTCCACCGGTGCGACCGTCCGGTCGAGCTGGCGGCCGCCATGGTTGGAGAGGTGGACTCCGTCCGCGCCGAGCTCCCGGGCACGGCGCGCGTCCGCCGGGCCCACCGGCCCTTTCACCAGCAGCTTGCCGTTCCACGCCTCCCGGAGTTCGGCCAGCTCCCTCCACGTGAGCGACGGGTCGAACTGTGAGCCGATGTTTTCGATGGTGTAGCCGGCGGGGCCGCCGGAGACATTGGCGAATTCCAGGTCCGGAGCACGCAGCATCCTCGTCCAGTAGCCCGGCTTGGAGCCGATGTCCAGCAGGCTGGACGCGGTCAGCCGGGGCGGAATGGTGAAGCCGTTGCGCAGGTCGCGCAGCCTGTTGCCGGGCACCGCTGTATCCACCGCAACCTCCAGCACCCGGTAGCCCGCGTCGGCGGCGCGCCGGACCAGGTCCAGCGTGCGGCCTCGGTCCTTCCAGACGTACAGCTGGAACCAGCGGTCAGCCGGGGCAACTGCCGGTAAGGCCGCCAGATCCTCGAGCGACGTGGTGGCCATGGTGGACAGCACGTAGGGAATACCCGCCTGGGCCGCGGCTCCGGCTACGGCCGCTTCGCCCGCGGGATTGACCATCCGGGTATAGCCGGTCGGCGCCAGGCCCAGCGGCAGCGTGGCCGGCCGGCCCAGGGCGGTCGTGGTGGTGTCCGGGACGCTGACGTCCGCCAGCACGCGGGGCGTGAACCGGTAGCGTTCAAAGGCGGCGGCATTGCCGGCCAGGCTGAGCTCCGTGTCAGCCCCACCGTCGATATAGTCCAGCACCGGCCGGGGCAGCCTGCGGGCGGCAAGCCGCTGCAGGTCCTCCACGCTGTGGCATCGATCCAACCGGCCGCGAGGTCCGCCGGGCCCCCGGCCAACCAGTTGGATGATGCTTGAGGCTTTCACGAGCGCACCTTGTGGGCTGCGTTCATGCCAGCACCTTCGAGAGGAAGGCCTGGGTACGTGCCTCCCGGGGATCCTCGAGCACCTGGCACGGGTCGCCGCTCTCCACCAGGCAGCCGTCCGCCATGAAGTGGACCACGTCGCCAACTTCTTTGGCGAAGCCCATCTCATGGGTCACCACGATCATCGTCATGCCGGAGGCCGCCAACTGCACCATCACATCCAGCACCTCTCCGACCAATTCCGGGTCCAGCGCCGAGGTCGGCTCGTCGAAAAGCATCACGGACGGCTTCAGCGCCAAGGCCCGCGCAATGGCCACCCGCTGCTGCTGGCCGCCGGAAAGCTGGCCGGGATAGTGGTTCCGCTTTTCGGCCAGCCCCACTCGTTCCAGCAGGGCCATGCCTTCTTCGACCACCTCGGCCTTGGGCCGGCGCTGGACAACCATCGGGCCCTCGATCACGTTCTCCAAGGCGGTGCGGTGCGGAAACAGGTTGAACTGCTGGAAGACCATGCCCACCGAGGCCCGCTGCCGCGAGGTTTCATGTTCCTTCAGCTCTCGCAGCCGGTCGCCGATGCGCCGGTAGCCGATGCGCTCGCCGTGCACCCAGAGCTGGCCGCCGTCGATCTTTTCCAAATGGTTAATGCAGCGAAGGAAGGTACTCTTGCCGGATCCGGAGGGCCCGAGCAGGCAGGCGACCTCGCCGGCATGAACGTCCATGTCGATGCCTTTGAGCACCTCGACGTGCCCGAAGGATTTGCGCACGCTGCGTGCGCTGACGATCGGCTCATTCATTTCAGGGGCTCCAGTTCGACGGCGGGGGCTGCTTGGGGTGCGGCAGGACGGGACGCCGGGCCCGGG
>NZ_ANPE02000312.1 GCF_000328305.2 Arthrobacter crystallopoietes BAB-32
CGCCGGAGCTGCCGTCAGGCTGCGGCAACCGGGCGGGTGATCCGGGCGCCACGGGCGCTGAGCTGCAGGGTGGTCCAAGCTGCGATCGTGTTGAGGCTGCTCCTCGAACGTTACAGATCGCGGCGCATGATGAGCCGCGGCATCCTGCTCGCTACCGCATCAGTGGTGCCAATAACCCGGAAGCCAGCCCCCTCGAACATCGCGCGGGTGCCCACGAACGCCATCGTGAGGTCCATCCGGCCCTCGGGATCCACCGGGTACGCCTCGACCGCCGGTGCATTCCTCGATGCCGCGTACTCCACTGCGCCTGCGAGCAGATGGCCAGTGACGCCCTGCCTGCGGTGGCCACTGCGAACGACGACGCAGATGATGCTCCAGACCGGTACGTCGTCCACCGGCCGGATGAGCTTCGAAGCCGCCAGCCGCGGGATCTCGGAGCGGGGGCTGATGCTGCACCACCCGACGGGCTCCCCGTTGCGATAGGTGATCACCCCGGGCGGATTCTCCCGCTCACAGAGCCTGCGCATCGCCTGTTCGCGGCTGCCGCCGCCGAGAGCCTCGATGTCCTTGCCCGGGAGCCGGTGGGACAGGCACCAGCAGTGGGTGTCCCGGCGGTTCGGATTGATGACATCGGCAAAGTCCTCGAAGCGGTCCGGGGTCACCGGATGCGTCTGCCAGTGCGTTGTCGGCGCCGTCGCGGTCATAGGACCATCCTGTCCTACCGGACCACTGACCGGCTAGGGCTAGGGGAGCCGGTTGACCCTGCTGCTCAGCCATCCCGCCCGTGGTCCTGCAGCAGCGGCAGGTCCGCCGGGGTATCGACATCCGCGGCCGAGCCGAGGTCCGAACAGTCGACCAGGTCGACGAGCTCCGGATGCTCGGCGAGATAGGTTCGGGCACCGGCGTCGCCGGCGGCCAGGGCTGCGGCGGCGGCCGCGTGGGCGCCGTCAAAAACCAGCGGATGTCCGCGGCGCAGGA
>NZ_ANPE02000311.1 GCF_000328305.2 Arthrobacter crystallopoietes BAB-32
TCCCGTGGGACGGCCGGCGCTGCCGTTGCTGGAACAATAAGTTCATGTCCCTGCGCATCCTGACCATCGGCCGCAAGCATGAAAGCTGGGTGGCCGAGGGCATCGGCCGCTACGAAAAACGCCTGAAGAAACCCTTCGACGTCACGTGGCTACCGATCCCCCACTCTGCCCGGGAAAACGATGCCGCCCGGAAGGAAGAATCGGCCCAGTTGCTGGGCAAGCTGTCCGGCAAGAATGCGAACGACTTCGTCATCCTGCTGGACGAGCGCGGCCGCAACATCGATTCGCCCACGCTGGCCCGGACCCTCCAGGCCCCGCTCGACAGCTCCCGCAACGTCACGCTGATCATCGGCGGCGCCTACGGCGTGGACGAGACCATCCACCAGCGTTCCGACTTCGTCTGGTCGCTGTCCAAACTCGTTTTCCCGCACCAGCTGGTCCGGCTGATCCTCATCGAACAGCTCTACCGGGCTCAGGAAATCATAAGCGGCCGACCCTACCATCACGAATAGCCGCGGATTCCGCTCCGGCGGACCGCACGGCTTAGACTTTTACGCAGCGTAGAAAAGGCCAGCGGAGGGAGGCGGCCATGGCCCGGACGCCGGCGTTGGCACCGCTGCGGCTGCTGCGCGCCGGCAGCTTCGCGGCTGCCATACTCTGCCTCTCCGCTGCCGCGCACGTTGCCGGCGGAGGCACTTTGCCCGCTCCCGCCGTCGTTATTGCCCTGGGCACGCTCACCCTGCTGCCGGTGATGATCCTGGCCGGACGCAAGCTCGGCGCCAAAACCACGGCCGCAGTCCTCGGTGCCAGCCAGCTGCTCCTGCACCAGGCCTTCACCGTGTTAAGTACGACGGCGCTGTGCACCGAGGCCGGGCACCACGCCTATGCGGGGTCCGGGTCGCTGGAGTGCTTGGCGGCCACGGCCCACACGGCCGGGGAGCATGGCGCCGGCATGGTCGCCGCGCACGTGCTTGCCACCGTGCTGACCGGCCTGCTGCTGGTCCGCGGCGAAGATGCACTGTGGGCGCTGGCCGCCTGGCTGCGACCGCTCACCCGGCTGCCCGCCGCCGTCGTCCTTCCCGTCCGCCGCAGCCAGGCTCCGGCTGCGACGCCCCGCGAACTGCGCACGCTGTGCCAGCTGGCGCTCGAGCCGCTCCGCGGACCTCCCGCGCTGTCCTTTCACTAAGCCATCCTGCCCGAACCGGGCAACATCATCCGCGCCGCCATCCGGCGCACCCGCGCGCCTGCCAACGGCGCGCCCTGAAAGGACCTGCCATGAACACCACCCGTTTCGCCCTGCGCAGCTCGCTCGCCGCTGCCGCAGCCCTCGGCCTGGCCGGCCTCGGCGCCGGCGCCGCTTCCGCCCATGTCCACGTGAACCCGGACAGCACTGCCGCCGGTTCCAGTTCCGTGCTCAGCTTCGATTTCGCCCACGGCTGCGGCACCTCGCCGACCACCGAAATCGCGATCACCCTGCCGGACCAGCTGGACGATGCGACGCCCACCGCGCACCCGGGCTGGACCGTGGAAAAGGTGACGGAAAAGCTCGATGAGCCCAAGAAGGCCGAGGGCGGGGCAACCGTCACCGAACGCGTCAGCCAGATCGTCTACACCGCGAAGGAGCCAGTGGCCGACGGCGTGCGCGACGTGCTGCAGCTGCAGGTCAAACTGCCGGACGCCGCAGGCGAAACGCTCGCCTTCCCTGTCCTGCAGACCTGCGAAGAGGGCTGGACCGACTGGGCGCAGGTTGCCGAAGAAGGGCAGGACGCCCATAGCCTGGAATCCCCGGCGCCGACCATGACCCTGACCGCTGCTCAGGCCGACGGCCACGGGCATGCAGCAGCCCAGCCTGCGGCACAGGAGGCCGGCGCCACCAGCGAGGCTGTCGAAGCTTCGCCCGCCAGCAGCACTACCAGCGATGGCGGTGCCGGCGTGGCGGGCTGGGTCGGCCTCG
>NZ_ANPE02000310.1 GCF_000328305.2 Arthrobacter crystallopoietes BAB-32
GCGAGGGGCCGACCCCGCCCGCCGCCGCACCGGCCTGCTGCTCGGGCTATTCGACCTGCTGCTGGCTGCGCTCGCCCTGCTCTTGCCGCTGCTGACACTGCTGGGTGTGGCACTGCTGTTTGGGATTCGGACCCTGGTCAACGGCGTCCGGCTGACGTACGCCGTCCTCGCAGGGCTTCGTTCGCGCGGCAGTACGGAGGCGGTGCCGGGGACCTGACTCCGGCTTGCGGCTAGATCCAGCGCGGTGCGGGCGCGGGTTGGCCTTGCTTGCTGGAGCTGACGCCTTGGTCCGAGCGCCCGGCAGCCCAGGCGGTGACGTCGGGCAGGGTGCCGGAAATGATTTCCGGATCGGCCACGGTACCATCGGACACACGGAAGCTGGCGCCGCCCGTGTCCCTCAGGACCAGGTCCTGGCCGTCGCCGCGGTCGCGCCAGGAACCGACGATCTCCTGGAGGATGCGTTCCAAGACATCGGCAGGGAGGTCTGCGAAGGTTGCCCCGCTGCCAAGGTCGACGGCGTGGATCCAGACCTCGCGGGTGCGCATCCAGACGGTCTTGGAGGCGGGGATCATCCGTCCCTGCGCGTTCCTGACCTCGCGGCTCCAGGCTTCCGGCGGGGCGGCTTGCCAGGCAGCGGCAAGCCGGGCGGCCGACTGCTCGAAGAGGCTGCGCAGTTCGCTCGGCGGCAGGTTCGCGCCGTCCTCGATTTCCTGGTTCCGGACGTCCCACGATGCGTACATTGGGGTCTCGGTGCCGGTCGTCGCCCAAGCCATGAGCCGGCTGATCGCCAGGGCGTTGTAGCCCACATGGGCGACCACGTGGGCGCGGCTCCACTCCGGCAGCAGTGAGGGTGCGCGGAGTTCGTCGTCGGGCAGTTCACTGAGCTTGCGGCTGAAGAAGGCGGTGCCGTTGCGGGCGGCGAGCAGCGCGGCCTCAAGCTCGACGGGACGGTCAGGCATGTGTTCTCCTTCGCCGAATGGTCGGGCTGGATGCATGGCCAGCGTACTGCGGTTCACAGTGGAACATGCGTTCGTTGCAACCCTCATGGTTCTGATAGACAGAATTATGATGTGATGCATCGCACTTTTGCGCAGGGCTGTCCCCAGCGGCAGCTGCCCTGGACCGCGTGTTCCAGTTGGGGGGATACGCGGGCGCTGCAGGTTTTCGACCACGAGGAAGTGACATGAAACGAACATTCTTGACCGTGCTGGCCGGCGTCTCCGTGCTCGGCCTGGCGGCCTGCGGCTCGGGCTCGCCCAGCGGCGAAACGGGCACCGAAGGGGCCTCCCCGGAGGCTGGAGCGGGCGGCCTCGAGAAGGTCACCGTCGGCGTGATCCCGATCGTCGACACCGCGCCCCTGTACTTGGGCGAGGAGAAGGGCTTCTTCGAGGAAGAGGGCCTGGACCTGGACATCCAAACGGTGGCCGGCGGTGCTGCTGCCATCCCGGCGGTGGTCAGCGGCGGCTTCGACTTCTCCTTCGGCAACGTCGTCTCGGTGATGGTGGCCAACGACAAGGGCCTGGACATCCAGCTCGTGGCCAACGGCAACTCCACCTCGGGTGATGTCAGCAAGGACTTCAGCGGCGTGGTCGTGCCGGAGGATTCCGACATCCAGTCAGCCAAGGACCTGGCCGGCAAGACCGTTTCGGTGAACACGCTGGCCAACATCGGCGACACCACCATCCGCAGCATCGTCGAAGAGGACGGCGGCGATCCCGAAAGCGTCAAGTTCGTCGAGGTCGGCTTCCCGGATGCGCCGGCCGCGCTGGCCAACGGGCAGGTCGACGCAGCCTGGATCCTCGATCCGTTCCTGTCCAAGGCCGTGGCCGACGGAGGCCGTGTGATTTCCTACAACTTCGCCGACTTCGACCCGAACCTCGACATCTCCGGCTACTTCACCACCGGAGACACCGTGGAGAACAAGCCGGAGCTGGTGGCCAAGTTCAAGGCCGCGATGAACAAGTCCCTGGAGTACGCGCAGGAGAATCCGGAGGAAGTCCGCGACATCGTCGGCACCTACACCAAGATCGAAGAAGCCGATCGCGCCGAGATGGCGCTGCCGACCTTCCGCAAGGACTTCAACATGGAGGCCGCGCAGAAGCTGGCCGACGCCGCGGTGAAGTACGGCACGCTCAGCAAGGCCCCGGACCTGGAGAGCATGTATCCCTGATCCCGGCGGCCTGCAATAGCGGCACCCGAATGACTATTCAGCTGAGGCCCCTTTTCGAGTCGAAAA
>NZ_ANPE02000309.1 GCF_000328305.2 Arthrobacter crystallopoietes BAB-32
CCGCCCGGCCCGGCGCCGCCGGCCCGCACCCGCCCACCACCCCGAGAGAAAGCGACCCCATGTCCCTCGACTACGACCTGATCAGCTTCGAATCCCTCTTGACCGAGGAGGAGCGGCTGCTGCAGAAGAACGTGCGCTCCTTCGTCGACACCGCCATCAAGCCGAACATCGCCGGCTGGTACGAGGACGCGGTCTTCCCGCTGGAAATCGTGCCCGAAATGGCCAAGCTCGGCCTGCTCGGAATGCACCTGAAGGGCTACGGCTGTGCCGGCCGCTCGGCGGTGGAGTACGGCCTGGCCGGTGCCGAGCTGGAGGCGGGCGACTCCGGGCTGCGCACGTTCGTCTCGGTGCAGGGCTCCCTGGCGATGAGCGCGATCTACAAGCATGGTTCCGAGGAGCAGAAGAACGAGTGGCTGCCGCAGATGGCCGCCGGCGAGGCGATCGGCTGCTTCGGCCTGACCGAACCGACCGCCGGCTCGGACCCCTCGAGCATGAAGACCTTCGCCCGGCGCGACGGGGACGACTGGATCCTCAACGGCGCCAAGCGCTGGATCGGCCTGGCCTCGGTGGCCAAGGTCGCCGTCATCTGGGCGCAGACCGACGACGGCGTCCGCGGCTTCGTGGTGCCGACCGATACCGCGGGCTTCAAAGCCACGCCGATCGAGCCGAAGTTGTCCATGCGCGCGTCGATCCAGTGCGACATCGAACTGACCGACGTGCGCCTGCCCGCGAATGCGGTCCTGCCGCACGCGAAGGGGCTGCGCGGGCCGTTCGAGTGCCTGAACGAAGCCCGGTACGGCATCATCTGGGGCTCGATGGGCGCCGCCCGCGACGCCTGGCAGACCGCCGTCGACTACTCGAAGGAACGCCTGCAGTTCGACAAGCCGCTGGCCGGCTACCAGCTCACCCAGGAGAAGCTGGTCAACATGGCGCTGGAGATCAACAAGGGCTTCCTGCTCGCCCTGCACCTGGGCCGGCTGAAGGACGCCGGGCAACTGCAGCCGCACCAGATCAGCGTCGGCAAGCTCAACAACTGCCGCGAGGCCATCGAGATCGCGCGCGAATGCCGTAGCATTCTGGGCGGCAACGGCATCACGCTGGACTACTCGCCGCTGCGCCACGCCAACAACCTCGAATCCGTCCGCACCTACGAGGGCACCGACGAAGTCCACACCCTGGTCCTCGGCAACAAGATCACCGGCATCCCGGCCTTCCGGTAGGCTGGCCTGCCTGCCCTGCCCGCACACCTCCAAGGAGCAACACGCATGACTTCTGCGGTTCACCTGCAGCACTACATCGACGGCGCCTGGCTCGACGGCGATGGTTCCCCGATCACCAGCACCAACCCGGCCCATCCCGAGGAGACCGTGGCGCAGGGCCTGCAGGCCGGCGCCGCCGAGGTCGACAAGGCGATGGCCGCGGCGGCCGCCGCCAAGCGGGACTGGGCACGCACTCCGGCGCACGAGCGCGGCGCGGTGCTGCTGCGAGCGGCCGCGGTGCTGGAACAGCAGGCCGAAGCGTGGGGCCTGGAGCTGGCCCGCGAGGAGGGCAAAACTGCCGCCGAGGGTCAGGGCGAGGTCCTGCGGGCAGCCCAGATCCTCCGGTACTACGGCAACGATGGCGACCGCACCGCCGGGGAGATCTTCTCCTCCCCGCGGCGCGGCGAAAAGATCCTCGTCACCCGCAAGCCGCTCGGCGTGATCGGCGTGGTCACACCGTTCAACTTCCCGATCGCCATCCCGGCCTGGAAGATCGCCCCGGCCTTGGCCTACGGCAACACCGTGGTCTGGAAGCCGGCCAGCACCGTGCCGCTGCTGGCCATGCGGCTGGCCCAGGCGCTGGAGGCCGCCGGCCTGCCCCACGGCGTGCTGAACCTGCTCATCGGCCCGGGTTCCATCGGCAGCGCGATCGTCGAGCACCCGGCGCTGGACGGGCTGACCTTCACCGGATCCACCGGAGTCGGCCGCCGCCTCGCCGCCGAGGCCGCCGCCCGCGGCATCCCGGTGCAGGCCGAAATGGGCGGCAAGAACGCCGCCGTCGTGCTGGCCGACGCGGACCTGGAACTCGCCGCCGAGCAGGTCATGCTGGGCGCCTTCCGCTCCACCGGGCAGAAGTGCACCGCCACCTCGCGGCTGATCGTCGCCGAGTCCATCGCGGACCAGTTCCTCGATACGCTCGCCGAACGCGCCTCCTCCCTGACGGTCGGCGACCCGACCGACCCTGCCGTGGCCATGGGCCCGGTGGTCAACGACGCCGCACGCAAGTCCATCCTGGACGGCATCAGCACGGCCCTGGCCCAGGGCGCGGAGCTGGTGGCCGGAGGCACAGCGTACGACGACGGCCTGCTCGCCTCAGGCTATTTCGTCCCACCGACAATTTTGGAGCTGCCCGCCGACCGGCAGCTGGATGTCTGGACCGAGGAACTCTTCGGGCCGGTCCTGTCCGTCCGCCGGGCCACCAGCACCGAACAGGCCTTCCAACTGGCCAACGACAGCGAATTCGGTCTCTCCGCGGCGCTGTTCACCCAGGACGTCACCCGCGCCCTGGATGCCATCGATGACCTGGACGTCGGCATCCTGCATGTGAACTCCGAATCCGCCGGCGCCGACCCGCACGTGCCGTTCGGCGGGGCGAAGAAATCCGGCTACGGCCCCAAGGAACAGGGCGCCGCCGCCAAGGAATTCTTCACGCACACCACGACCGTCTACCTGCGCGGCGGGGAGGCGAAGGCATGAGCGCTGGAGGCATCGGGAACATCAAGCATGTCCTGGTCATCGGCTCCGGTGCCATGGGCTCGCAGATCGGCATGGTCGCAGCCCTGGCCGGCTACCGCGTGAGCGTCCAGGACATCGCCGAGGACATGCTCACCCGAGCCAAGGAACAGCTGGCCGGGCGGATGCAGGCCAACGTCGCCAAGGGCAAAACCAGCGCCGAAGACGCCGAGGCGGCGCTGGGCCGGCTGGCCTTCACCACCGACCTGGACGCGGCGGCGGCGGATGCGGACTTCGTGATCGAGGCCGCGACCGAGCGGCTGGACATCAAGCAGCAGATCTTCGAGCGGCTCGGCCGGCTCGCCCCGGCCCACGCCATCCTCACCACCAACTCCTCCACCCTCGGCTCGTCCAAGGTCGCCGAGGCCAGCGGACGGCCCGAGCAGGTCTGCAACATGCACTTCTTCAACCCCGCGCTGGTAATGAAGTGCGTCGAGGTCGTCCGGCACGAGCGCACATCCGACGCCACGGTGGAGACCACGCTGGAGCTGGCGCGGCGGTTCGGCAAGGAGCCGGTGCTGATCAACCGGGAAATCCCCGGCTTCGTCGCCAACCGGCTGATGGGCGCCATCCAGAAGGAGGCCCTCGCCCTGCACAGCGCCGGCATTGCCAGCCTCGAGGACATCGACACCACCGCCAAAACCGCGCTGGGTCACCCCATGGGCCCCTTCGAGCTGATGGACATGGTCGGCCTGGACGTCATCCAGTTCATCGCCGAAGCCACCTACGCCGAAACCGGTGACGACGCCGACCGGCCCCACCCGGCCATCGCCGACCTCGTCGCCCAGGGCAAACTCGGCCGCAAAACCGGCCAAGGCTGGTACAACTACGAAAAGTAGCCCGTTCCGCCGGATCGAGGACGCAGCAGGTGCCCCTATTCAGACGAAAACGGGGCACCTGCTGAGCAGTGGTTGGAGGGCCGGCGCGGGCGGTTAGTCGATCGCGTCCGGCCCGTGCTCGCCGGTTCTCACGCGCACAACCTGCGTGACCGGGACGGCCCAGATCTTGCCGTCGCCGATGTTTCCGGTGTGCGCTGCCGCGACGATGGCCTCGATAACGCCGTCCAGGTCCTCATCGTGCGCCAGGACCTCGATCCGCACCTTGTCCACGGTGTCCGACTGGACCTTGGCGCCGCGGTAGGTCTCGGTGTGCCCGGCCTGCCGGCCCATCCCTGCCACCTGGGAAATCGTCATCCCGCGTACGCCGAGATCCTGCAGGGCCTGCTTCACCGCCCCGGCCTTCTCGGGCTGGATCACGGCCGTCACAAGCTGCATGGCTTGCCCCTTCCACGGCTGGTTTCTTTTCCGGCAGGCTACGCGCTTTTGCCGGGCGTGGAAACACCAGCCCCGTGCTTCCCGCTAGTCCCGGCCAGATCCTCCATGACCGACCGTCCTGCAACTTGCGGCAGCCCGGCACCCACCAGCGATGCGATTTCCTTGCCGACGCCGGCGGTATCCAGCCCCATGCCCGGCCCGGAGAGTTCCGGCAGGGCGGCCAGCACCTGTACGGCAGCAGCCTCGATCGCCAAAGCAGCCTCGCGCTCGCCCAGCGACGCCAGGCACATCGCCGTGGACAAGACCGCGCCCACCGGGTTCGCCCAGCCGCGTCCCGCAATATCCGGCGCCGAGCCGTGGATCGCCTCGAACATGCTCGGTGCCGACCCGTCCAGGTTCAGGTTGGCGCTGGCGGCCACGCCCATCCCGCCCTGGATGACCGCGCCGAGATCCGTGATGATGTCACCGAAGAGATTGTCCGTCACGACGACGTCGAACCGCTCGGGCGCGACCGGCAGGTGGAAGCACATGGCGTCCACGTGCACGTAGTCCACCTCCACGTCCGGATAGCGCGCGCCGACCTCGTCCACCGTGTCCTGCCACAGGTTGCCGGCCTCGATGAGGATGTTCTTCTTGTGGCACAGCGTCAGCTTCTTCCGCCGCTGCTGCGCCAGCCGGAACGAATACTCCACCACGCGTTCAATACCGGGCCGCGTGTTGACCGACTCCTGCACGGCCACGGCGTGTGGCGTGCCCGCGTGGACGGTTGAGCCGCGGCCGACGTAGGCGCCCTCGGTGTTCTCCCGCACAATCACCAGGTCGCAGCGCTCCGGCGTGAGCCCGGCGATCGGCGTCGCCACCCCCTCGTACAGCTTGACCGGACGCAGGTTCACCGCCTGCTGGAAGGCCTTGCGCATGGCGAGGATGAAGCCGCGTTCCAGGATGCCCGGCTTGACCGCCGGGTCGCCCATCGCGCCGAACAGCACGGCATCGTGGCCGCGCAGCTGCTCCTCCAGTTCCGCCGTCCACAGCTCGCCCGTGCGCAGGTAGTGCCGGGCGCCGGCCTCGATCCGGGTCAGCCTGGTGCTGAAGCCGAATGCGCTTTCCGCGGCGGCGAGCACCTCGAGCGAAGCGTCGATGACTTCCGGGCCAATCCCGTCACCGGGAACGACGGCGATCCGATGGTTGCGCACAGAGCTTGCCTTTCTGGTGGGGCTGCGGAGGGGACGGCGGCCGCGCCGGCTGCCCGCATGGCTGGCCGGCATGGCTGCCCGTCCTGCTGTGACTGTTGCCTCCACGCGCCGGTCCTGTCAATCGCTGCCGGCTTCGTGACGAAATTGTGGCATGCGCCACTGACATTGTTGACCTGCACCACAGGCGTTGCTAGCCTGCACAGTAACTGGTCTGACCAGTCAACGAGCCGAGGAGGAACGGTGCCCAGCTATTCGAAGGCCCACCCGGACGGCCTGCCCATCGGCGAAGGCTGGCTGCCGTGCACGGACACTGCCCCGGTTGTCTTCCCGTTCGACGGCTCCGTCGTAGCCGACGCCCCGGTCGGCACCGTCGGCCATGCCCGGCAGGCCCTGGACGCAGCCGAGAAGGCCTTCAAGGAAATCGCCGCCCTCGGTGCCGGCCGCAAGCGCGCGCTGCTCATGGCAATCCACGACGCCCTGGCCGCCCGCCGAACCGAACTCGAGGAGCTGCTGGTCCTCGAAACCGGCAAGCCCCTCATCGACTGCCGCACCGAAGTTGCCCGTACCCTCACCACCTGGGCCGCCGCCGCGGAAGAAGTCGCGCACACGCACGGCGAGACCGTGCCGCTCGACCTCCAGCCCCTGGGCGAAGGAATGGTGGGCTACTGGACCAGGCGACCCGCCGGCGTCGTTATTGGCATTGCCGGCTTCAACTATCCGCTGCTGCTGGCCAGCCACAAAGTCGCTCCGGCCCTGGCCGCCGGCTGCCCGATCATCATCAAGCCCGCCCCCAACACGCCGCTCGCAACGCTGTGGGCCGTGCACCTGATCCGCGAAGTCCTCGCGAACGAAGGCGTCTCCCCCGCCGCGGTCCAGCTCGTCACCGGCGGGATCGACGTCGGCGAAACCCTCGTGCGCGACCCGCGCGCCGCCGTCGTTAGTTTCACCGGTTCCGCCGCGGTCGGCCACGAAATTGCCCGCAATGCCGCACCGCGGAAGGCAGTGCTGGAACTCGGTTCGAACACCGGCTTCATTGTGGCCAAGGACGCGGTCATCGCCGACGCGGTGGATGCGGTGATCCGCGGGGGCTTCTACGCCAACGGCCAGGCCTGCATTTCCATCCAGCGGATCGTGCTCGAGGAGCAGGTCGCCGCGGAGTTCGAACAGGCGCTGCTGGCCCGGCTCGGCGAAGTCACCGTCGGCGATCCACGCTCCCCGGACACCCGGGTCGCCCCGGTCATCAATGAGGCGTCTACGCAGCGGATCCTCGGCTGGATCGACGCCGCCACCGCCCGCGGCGCGCGCGTGCTGGCCGGCGGCAAACTGGACGGCCGCAGCATCCAGCCGACCGTGATGGCGGACGTCCCGGCCGACGCGGAGCTGTGGTGCGAGGAGATTTTCGGCCCCGTGGTGTGCCTGCAGACGGTGCCGGACATCGACGCCGCGATCGAGCTGGTCAACCAGTCACGCTACGGGCTGCAGGCCGGCATCTACACCAAATCCCTTGAGACCGCTTTCCGGGCGGTGAACGAACTGGAGGTCGGCGGCGTCGTCGTCAACGAAATCCCCGGCTTCCGCTCCGACATCATGCCCTACGGCGGCGTGAAGGATTCGGGCATCGGCCGCGAAGGCCCGCGCTTCGCCATCGAGGAATTCACTGTCACCCGCATGGCGATGATCCGCCCGTAGGCCTGCCAACCTCCTCGGCCCGCCCCGCTCCGCCTCCCGCACGAAGGAACCACCATGGACTACACCCGGCTTTTCCAGTTCGACGGCGACCGCGTCCTGGTCATCGGCGCCGGCAGCGGGATCGGCCGCGAAGCCGCCCTCGCCCTCGGCGCGCACGGCGCCACCGTCATCTGCGCGGACCGGGACAGTACGACGGCGGAGGAGACTGCCGCGATGATCGGCGGCTCTGCCACGTCCACGGTACTGGACGTGCTTGATCCGGACGCCGTCCGTGCCGCGGCCGACGAATACTCCGACATCGCCGCGCTGGTCTTCACGGCAGCCACCAATGTCCGCAAGCGGATCGCCGACTACAGCATGGAAGAGTTCGACCGCGTGGTGAACCTGAACCTGCGCGGCTCCTTCTCCCTCATCCAGGCCTTCGCGCCGAAGATGGCGGCCAACGGCGGCGGATCGATCATCGGCTTCGCCTCCATCCGCGCCTTCACCGTCGAGCCCGGCCAGGGTGCCTACGCCGCGACCAAGGCCGGCCTCGTCCAGCTCGCCCGCACCGCCGCCGCGGAGTTCGGCCCCGCGAACGTGCGTGTCAACGTCATCGCGCCCGGCGTCGTCGAAACCCCGCTCACCGCGCAGATCAAGAACAGCCCCGAGTGGTACAACGCCTACGCACAAAAGGGCGCCCTCGGCCGCTGGTCCAAACCCGAAGAGCTGGCCGGCGCCGTCGTCTACCTTGCGTCCAAGGCCTCCAGCTACGTCACCGGCTCCGTCCTCATGGTCGACGGCGGCTGGACCGCCATCGACGGCCGCTTCGACCCGCCCAACGCCTGAAGGTCCATCCCGAACGGAATACGTCCAGCCCGCCGCCGGTCACTGCGCCGGCTGCTGGCCGGACCGGGAAGAACGCACGCCTTCTGCGATCCCTCGGGCCCAGGCTTCGATCTGCACCCAGTCCCGAAAGTCACCGAAGCGCCCGCCGGCACACCGAAACAGGACTCGGATCCACGCCGGGAATTGCTCTGCCTGGGCCACTCCTGAGAACAGGCGGTGCCCGCGGGGGTGTACGACGTCCCGAAGCGCCTGGGCCAGGCGCCGGTCCTGGCCGGTACGCGCCGCACCGCGTACGAGGCGGGGCAGGGCGTCGGACATGCCAACGCTGAACAACCACACTAGTCGGGCCAGCAGTTCGGCGGCGTGCCGGTGCACGAACTCTGCGGCCTCGGGCATCCATGCCTGCTGGTGGATGGCGCTGCCCAGCACAACCGCGTCATAACCGTGGAGGTCCGTAATCTGCGGTATCGCGAGTGTGTCCACCGCCAGGCCGTCTTGTTCGAGCAGTTCGCCAATGCGCCGGGCAATTTCCGCCGTCGATCCGTGGGCACTTGAATAACCGATGAGAACCCGCATCCTGCCCTCCCCTTCCGGTGCCGCCCAGCCTACCATCGGGCAGGAACCGCCTCGGCGAAGACCGGACGGCCTTCCGGCCGTACCAAGGGCACGATGGGCGAAGGAGAATGTCGCCATGAGTTATGAGGGACGAATCGATCGCGTCAGCGCCGAGGACCTGATGTCCCTGGCCGGCGATACCGGCTCCGCACCCATGCAGGTCGGTGCCGTCCTGGCACTACGCATGGGAGACGCCAGCGATGCACGGCTGCTGCTCGATGCCCTTGCGCAGCGTCTGCACGCCGTCCCCCGGCTCCGCCAGCGGCTCCTCAAAGTACCGCTGGGCTGTGGCCGTCCCGTCTGGGTCGACGATTCCGGTTTTGACCCCGGCCGCCACCTCACCGTGGCGCCCTGCCCTGCCCCAGGCGGAAACGAGGCGGTGCTCAAGGTAGCCGCGGACATGCTCACGGCACCGCTTCCCCGCGACCGGCCGCTGTGGAGGGCCACCCTGCTCACCGGAACAGGCCGGCATCAGGCGGCGCTGGTGTTCGTTTTCCATCATGTCCTCATGGACGGGATCGGCGGCCTGGCGGTGCTTGAGGCCTTGGCCACGGCTGAGGCTTTGCCCAACGATCTGATAGGACGTGACCACCCTCTCCCGTCGCCGCTGCAGCTGGCAATCGACGCGGCGCGGGACCGCCTTACGGGGCTGGCCCGCCTGCCGGCCGTGGTGCGGCAGCTCGCCGCCG
>NZ_ANPE02000308.1 GCF_000328305.2 Arthrobacter crystallopoietes BAB-32
GAACCCAAGCGCCGTCGTCGTTGGCGGTTTAAGGGACCAGGTAGCTGCTGTCCTTGGCGTCCGTGATGAGCATGTGGCCCGGGGCGTGCCCGATGGCCAGCGCCGGCCGGGACTCCATCACCGCCGCCTGCGGGGTGACCCCGCAGGCCCAGAAGACCGGAAGGTGCCCCTCGGGAATCCGCACGGGATCGCCGAAGTCCGGCTTGGCCAGGTCCGCGATGCCGATCTCGTGCGGGTTGCCCACATGCACCGGCGCGCCGTGCACCGCCGGGTAGCGGGAGGTGATGCGCACGGCGTCGGGCACCTGGGACGCGGGGATGGGACGCATCGAGACCACGAGCGGGCCGCCCATCGATCCGGCCGGCTCGCAGCGCACGCTGGTGCGGTACATCGGCACGTTGACGTTCTGGTCGATGTGCGCGATGGAGATGCCGCCCTCGCGCAGCGCGGATTCGAAGGTGAACGAGCAGCCGACGATGAAGGTGACCAGGTCGTCGCGCCAGTAGTCGTTGATGTCCGTGGGCTCATCGACCTTCTCGCCGTCGCGGTAGACCGTGTAGCGCGGCACGTCGGTGCGGATGTCGCCGCCGGCCAGCAGCGGTCCGGTGGTCTCGCCGGCGTCGAGCACGCCCAGGATCGGGCACGGTTTCGGGTTCCGCTGGGCGAAGAGGAGCACGTCGAACGCCAGCTCACGGGGCACGATGATCAGGTTGGCCTGCGCGAAACCGCGCGACCAGCCCGCGGTGGGGACGGCCAGGCCGGAGCGGAAGGCGGCGCGGGCTTCGGCCGGGGACAGGGCGCCCGGATCCGCGGGCAGGGAAACGGTGCCAGTGGTGTTCTGCAGGTCGGTCATTGTCTAGCTCCAGAACTGGGACAGGCCGGCCAGCGAGTTCCAGCCGAGGTACAGGGTCAGCAGCCAGGCGACAGCGCCGAGGATGAGCAGCCACTTCGGGTAGGCGTAGCCGTGCAGCAGGTCCCTGCGGCGCCAGGCGGCCCAGAGCAAGATGGCGAAACCGATGGGCAGGATCAGGCCGTTGAAGGCGCCGGCGAAGATGAGCAGTTCCTGCGGGGCCTGGCCGAGGAACACGTAGATCACGGCGCAGACGGCGATGAAGGCGACGATGATCAGGTTGCGCTTGCGTTCGGCCGTCGTGGTCTTGGTGATGAAGGAAACCGAGGTGTAGGCGGCGCCGATGACCGACGTCAGCGCGGCGGCCCAGAGCACCACGCCGAACATGCGCATGCCGATTTCGCCCGCCGCGGCACCGAAGGCCTCGGCCGCCATGTTGTCGCTGGTCAGCGCCACGCCGCCGGCCACCACGCCGAGGATGGCGAGGAAGAGCAGCACGCGCATGATGCCGGTGACGAGGATGCCCAGGATCGAGCTGCGGGAAATGGCCTTGACGTTCTCAACCCCGTGGGCACCGGAATCGAGCATGCGGTGGGCGCCGGCGTAGGTGATGTAGCCGCCGACCGTGCCGCCGATCAGCGTGGTGATGACGAGGAAGTCGATCTTCTCCGGCAGGAAGGTGTTCTTCAGGGCTTCCCCGACAGGCGGCGCGGCGACAATTGCGACGTAGAGCATCAGCAGGATCATCAGGGCGCCCAGCAGCACGACGATCCGGTCCAGGGCCATGCCCGCCTTCTTGGAGAGGAAGATCAGGATCGCAATGACCGCCGAGGCGGCGCCGCCGATCTTCGGGTCCAGGCCCATCATGGCGTTGACGCCGAGCCCGGTGCCGGCGATGTTGCCGATGTTGAAGACCACGCCGCCCAGGAACACCAGCGCGGCGAGGAGCCAGCCGGCCCCGGGCAGCACCTTGTTGCCGAGCTCGTGCGCCCGCATCCCCGAGATGCCGATGATCCGCCAGACGTTGAGCTGGACGGCGATGTCCACGAGGACCGACAGCAGGATGGCAAACGCGAAGGCGGCGCCGAGCTGCACGGTGAAGACGGTGGTCTGGGTGATGAACCCCGGACCGATGGCGCTGGTGGCCATGAGGAACATGGCGCCCAGCATCGCAGTGCGCTGGAAGTTGGGACGCACCTTGGTTGGTGTTGTCTTGTCCATTGGTTTTCCCATCTGGATCGGTGACAGCAGTCACACGGGCAATGGAGAGACCTTACAGTTTGTTGAACAATCTTGGCAAGAGATTGTTCAACAAAGCGCTGCGGCCACCTCCGGGAGTGGCTCCAAATAATTGTTGAACAATCTGGAATTGTGGTGCATCCTGTTAGGGACGAATCGACGAGACGGGTGTCACAACATGGCTATTATCGACCTCAACAGCGACGTCGGGGAATCCTTCGGCAACTGGAAAATGGGCGACGACGCCGCCATCTTCCGCTCCGTGTCCAGCGCCAACGTGGCGTGCGGCTTCCATGCCGGCGATCCGAGCACGATCGCGCAGACCTGCCGCGATGCGGTGGCCGGCGGCGTGACCATCGGAGCGCACGTGGGCTACCGGGACCTGGCCGGTTTCGGCCGCCGCTTCCTGGACTGCACACCCACTGAACTGGCCGACGATGTGCTCTACCAGATGGGCGCACTGCAGGCCCTGGCCCAGGCGGCCGGCGCGCAGATCCGCTACGTCAAGCCGCACGGCGCGCTCTACAACACCATCGTCCACCACGAGGCCCAGGCCCAGGCCGTGGTCGACGCCGTACGTGCCTTCGGCGGGGACCTGCCCCTGCTCCTGCTGCCCGGCTCCGTCGCGCTGGCCAAGGCGGAGGCCGCCGGCGTGCGCGGGGTGGCCGAAGCCTTCGCCGACCGGGCCTACAACCCGGACGGCACACTGGTCTCCCGGCGCGAACCCGGCGCCGTCATCCACGACGCGGACACCGTCGTCGGCAATATGGTCCGGCTGGCCCAGACCGGCAAGATCACCGCGATCGACGGCTCCACCATCACCGTGGAGGCCGAGAGCATCTGCGTCCACGGCGACACCCCCGGCTCGGTCGCGATGGCGGCTGCGGTGCGGGCGGGACTCGAGTCGGCGGGCGTGACGGTCCGGAGCTTTGCGTGAGCGTCAAGGCCGTCCATTTCGCCGGGCCGCGCGCGCTGCTGGTCGACCTCCCGGACCTGGATTCCGTGCTCGCGCTGCACGCGCACCTGCTCAGCAACCCGCTGCCGGGCCAGCTCGACGTGCTCGCCGCGGCCGCTACCGTCCTGATCCAGTGCGACACCCGCGCCCACGCCCTCGCGGCGCGCACCGCCGTCGAACGTTTGGAACTGGGCCAGGCGCCGGCCGGGACCGGTGAGACCGTGGACATTCCGGTCATTTACGACGGCGAGGACCTCGCCGAGGTCGCGCGCCTCACCGGGCTGAGCCCCGAGGCAGTGGTCAACGCGCACACCGGGCAGGTTTGGACCGCGGCCTTCGGCGGCTTCGCCCCGGGCTTTGCGTATCTCACCGGCGAGAACCATCTGCTGGACGTGCCGCGCCGCGCGACCCCGCGCACCGCCGTGCCCGCC
>NZ_ANPE02000307.1 GCF_000328305.2 Arthrobacter crystallopoietes BAB-32
ACGAAGCCCCCGCCTGCTGTTGCGGCACCTGAGGCGGGTGGCGGCTTAGGCGAGGGCCGCGCTGGCGCCGGCTGCCGCCGTCGTCAGTTCACTCTGGCGGCTGGCGCGGATGAGGTCCGCGCAGCGCTCGCCGATCATCATGACCGTGAGGTTGGGATTCACGGTGACGTGCTCGGGCATGACCGAGGCGTCCGCGACGCGCAGGCCGGTGACGCCCTTGACCCGCAGCTCGGGGTCGAGCGGGGACATGGCGTCGTCGGCCGGGCCCATGCGGACGGTGCCGACGGGGTGGTAGACGGTGTTGTGCGTCTTGCGGATGTAGTCCTGCAGTTCCTCGTCGGTCTGCGCCTCGATGCCGGGGGAGAGCTCGCGGCCGGCCCATTCGGCCATGGCGGGCTGGGCGGCGATTTCGCGGGCCTTGCGGATGCCGGCGACCATGACGCGCATGTCGTGGCCGTCCGGGTCGGTGAAGTAGCGCGGGTCCACCATGGGCTTGTCGCGGAAGTCGCGGCTGCGCAGCCGGACGGTGCCGCGGGAGCGCGCGTGCGTGACGTTGGGGGTGAGGCTGAAGCCGTTCTCCGTGGTGGGGTAGCCGTGCCGCAGCGTGTTCATGTCGAATGGCACGGAGCCGTAGTGCATCATCAGGTCCGGGCGGTCCAGGCCGTCCTCGGTGGGGGTGAAGATGCCGATCTCCCACCACTGGGTCGACTCGGTGACCATGGGCTGCTTCGCCTCGAATTGCACGACGCCTTCGGGGTGGTCCTGCAGGTGCTCGCCGACGCCGGCGGAGTCGACCACGACCTCGATCCCGTGCTCGGCGAGGTGCGCGGCGGGGCCGATGCCGGAGAGCATGAGCAGCTTGGGCGAGTCGATGGCGCCGGTGGACAGGACGACCTCACGGCGCGCGGAGAGGGTGTGCGTGCGGCCGAAGGCGTTGTCCACAATCTCGACGCCGGTGCAGCGCCTGTCCGCGTCGATCACCAGCCGGCGGGCGCGCAGGCCGGTGAGCAGGGTGAAGTTTTCGCGCTCGATGATCGGGTGGATGTAGGAGACCGAACTGGAGGAGCGGGTGCCGTCCGCGCGGCGGTTGATCTGGAAGAAGTTGGCGCCGTTGATGACGGTGGTGCCGCTGTTGAACTTCGCGCGCGGGATGCCGGCCTGTTCGCAGGCGTCCAAAAGCGCGACGCCGGCGGGGTCCTTCGGGGGAACGTTCATCACATGCACGGGGCCGGCATCGCCGTGGTGCGGCGCGTCCGGGCCGGCGTCCTCGTTGGTCTCCAGCCGCTGGTACAGGGGCCAGGCGGCTTCGGCGTTCCAGCCGGTGGCGCCGTACTTGGACTCCCACTCGTCCAGGTCCTCGCGCGGGGCCCAGAACGCGATGCACGAGTTGTGGCTGGAGCAGCCGCCCATGACCTTCGCGCGGGAGTGGCGCATGAAGGAGTTGCCGTTCTCCTGCGGCTCGATCGGGTAGTCCCAGTCGTAGCCGGATTCCAGCAGCTCCATCCAGCGGTCCAGTTGCAGCACCTCGGGCACGCCGCGGTCATCGGGGCCGGCCTCCACCAGCGCGACGGTGACGTCCGGGTCTTCGCTCAGCCGGGCGGCGACGGCGGCCCCGGCGGATCCGCCGCCGACCACGATGTAGTCGAACTCGCGGTCGGTCAGGTTCTCGATGTTGTCGATGTGCATCTAGTTCTCCTTGCCGTGGTCAGCGAACCAGCCGGTCACCTGCGGGCTGGTGTTCTGGTAGATGTGCTTGGCTTCCTGGTATTCGGCCAGGCCGGTCGGGCCCAGCTCGCGCCCGACGCCGGACTGGCCGAAGCCGCCCCACTCGGCCTGCGGGAGGTAGGGGTGGAAGTCGTTGATCCAGACGGTGCCGTGCCGCAGCCGCCCGGCCACGCGCTGCGCCTTGCCGGCGTCCTGGGTCCAGACCGCGCCGGCCAGGCCGTAGATGGTGTCGTTGGCGGTCGCGACGGCCTCGTCCTCGGTGCGGAAGGTCTCGACCGTGACCACCGGGCCGAAGGCTTCGTCCACAACAACGGACATCCCCCTTGACACGCGGTCCAGGACGGTCGGCTGGTAGTAGAAACCGGCGTCGTACTTTTCACCCTCAGGCGCGCCGCCGCCGCACCGCAGCCGCGCGCCCTCCTGCACCCCGCGCTGAACGTAGGCGTGGACCTTCTCCCGGTGCGCCGCCGAAATCAGCGGCCCGGTCTCGGCCGCCTCGTCGAACGGGCCGCCGAGCCGGATGCCCTGCGCTCGGCGGACCAGCTCGTCCACGAAGCGCTCGGCGATCGACTCCTCGACCACCAGCCGCGCCCCGGCGGAGCAGACCTGCCCGGAATGCACGAACGCGCCGTTGAGCGCATTGTCGACGGCGGCGTCGAAGTCCGCGTCGGCGAACACCACGTTGGGGTTCTTGCCGCCGAGCTCCAGCGCCACCTTCTTCACCGTGCCGGCCGCGGCCGCCGCGATCACCTTGCCGGTGGCCAGGCCGCCGGTGAAGGAAACGAGGTCGACGTCGGGGTGTTCGGCGAGCGGTGCGCCCGCCTCCGCGCCGGGTCCGGTCACGAGGTTGGCGACGCCGTCCGGCAGGCCCAGGTCCTGCAGCAGCTGCATGGCCAGGATCGACGTGGACGGGGTGAGCTCGGAGGGCTTGAGCACAAAGGTGCAGCCGGCGGCCAGCGCGGGCGCGATCTTCCACGCGGCCTGCAGCAGCGGGTAGTTCCACGGCGTGATCATCCCGCAGACGCCCACCGGCTCGTAGACAATCCTGCTAACGACGGCGGGGTCCCCGGCGTCGACCACGCGGCCCGCCTCCTGGCCGGCGAGCCTGCCGAAGTATTCGAAGCAGGCGGCGATGTCTTCCATGTCGATGCGGCTTTCGGCGATCCGCTTGCCGGTGTCCAGGGACTCGGCGCGGGCGAACTTCTCGCGGCGTTCGCGCAGTCCGGCGGCGACCTTGAGCAGGAAGGCGCCGCGCTCGGGCGCCGGGACGGCGGCCCAGACGCCGGAGTCGA
>NZ_ANPE02000306.1 GCF_000328305.2 Arthrobacter crystallopoietes BAB-32
GGCTTGCCGCCGGCGCGGCGGGCGGCGGAACGCTCGGCCAGCTGCTTGGCGCGGTAGGCCTTGTGGTAGGGACGGTCTTCGGCCTTCGGGGTGGGGCCCTTGCCTTCGAGCGCCTTGCGGCCGTGTCCGCCGGTGCCCGCGGTGGGGCCCTTCTTGGACTTGCGTACCGCTCCGGGGCGGGGTTTGTTGGCCATGGTCCTTACCTATCGGGTCAGCTGGCAGCGTCCGCACCGGGTGCCGGCGCGGAAGTGTCGGTCAAATAGAGTTTACCGGTCGGCTATGGACCACGTGGCGCCGTCCACCGAGTCCGCCACCGTGATCCCTGCCGCTGCCAAGGTATCCCGGATCGCATCGGCGCGCGCCCAGTCCTTGGCTTCGCGGGCGGCACGGCGCTCCTGCAGCTGCGCCTGCACCAGCGAGTCCAGCGCTCGGTGCTCGGCGCCGTCGCCCGTGCCGGAATTCCAGTGCGGGTCCAGCGGATTGATGAACAGCACATCGGCCATGGCAGCCACCTGGTGCAGCGCGCGGCGGGCCGCGTCCTTGTCCTTGGCGTCCAGAGCGGTGTTGCCGGCCCGGACGGCCTCGTGCACGGCGGCCAGGGCCTGCGGCACGTTCAGGTCATCGTCCATCGCCGCCGCGAAGGCTGCCGGCACCTGCTCTTCGGCCTCGGGCAGGCCCGCGCCCTCGCCGTAGAGGAACTTCAGCGCCCGCTGCATGAAGCCTTCAATACGTTCGACGGCGGCAGCGGCCTCCGCGAGCGAGCCGGGGTTGTAGTCCAGGGCCGAGCGGTACTGTGCCTGGCCCAGGTAGTAGCGCACGACGAGCGGCCGGGCGATCGCCAGCATTTCGGCCGGCGTGACGATATTGCCCACGGACTTGGACATCTTTTCGCCCTCGAACGTGACCATGCCGTTGTGCATCCAGAAGTTCGCGAACGCGTGGCCGGCCGCCTGGGACTGCGCGACCTCGTTCTCATGGTGCGGGAAGCGCAGGTCCAGCCCGCCGCCGTGGATATCGAACGCGGTGCCCAGGTACTTCGTCACCATGGCCGAGCACTCCAAGTGCCAGCCGGGCCGGCCCCCACCCCATGGGCTGGGCCAGCAGGCGGTGGCCGGTTCGCCCTCCTTGTAACCCTTCCACAGCGCAAAGTCCCGCGGATCGCGCTTGCCCCGGGGACCGGCGTCGGGCGCGGCCTGCATGTCTTCGATGTTCTGCCGGGTCAGCGAACCGTACTGCGCCCAGGAGCGGACGTCGAAGTACACGTCGCCGGAGTCGTCCAGTGCGGGATAGGCGTGCCCGCGGTCGATCAGCAGCTGGATCAGCTGGTGCATCTCCGGGATATGGCCGGTGGCACGCGGTTCATAGGTGGGCCGCTGTACGCCCAAGGTGTCGTAGGCGAGCTGGAAGGCCTGTTCATAGCGGTAGGCCAGGGCCCACCACGGCTCGTTCGGCACGGCCGGTGCGTCCGGATCCGCAGGGTCGAACGGTTCGAAGGAAGCCGCAGACTTGGCCAGGATCTTGTCGTCAATGTCCGTCACATTGCGGACCACGGTGACCTCGTAGCCGCGGTAACGCAGCCAGCGGGTCAGCTGGTCGAAGGCGATGCCCGAGCGGATGTGCCCCACGTGCGGGTCCCCCTGCACCGTGGCGCCGCAGTAGTACAGGCCGACCTTGCCCGGCTGCAGCGGGACGAAGTCGCGGATCTCTGCGGCGGCGGTGTCATAGAATCTCAGGCTCACCGCTCCAGATTAGCCGCGCCTGCGGCTCAGCGTGCAACTGCCACGACGACGGCGGTGGCGACGGCTGCGATCCCCTCGCCGCGGCCGGTGAAACCGAGGCCGTCGCTGGTGGTGGCCGAAACGCTGACCGGCGCACCGGCTGCCTCGCTGAGGACCGCCTCCGACTCGCTGCGGCGCGGCGCGAACTTGGGCCGGTTGCCAACGACTTGGACGGCGATGTTGCCGATCTCGAATCCGGCGTCCCGCACGATCCGCGCCGCTTCGCCCAGCAGGCGGACCCCGGACGCGCCGGCATACTCGGGGCGGTCGGTGCCGAAATGCGTCCCGAGGTCACCCAGCCCGGCTGCGGAAAACAATGCGTCTGCCGCGGCGTGGGCCACGGCATCGCCGTCCGAATGGCCGGAGAGTCCCCGCTCGCCCTCCCAGAGGAGGCCGCCCAGCCAGAGGGGCTGCGGCTCATCTTCCGGTGCGAAGGCGTGGACGTCCACGCCGATGCCGGTGCGCGGGAGAGGGACGGCGTTCACTGCTGGCTTTCCTTTCCGGCCGGTGCGGCGGACCGTAGCCGGCGGGCCACCAAGGCCTCGGCCGTCAGCAGGTCCAGTTCGGTAGTGATCTTGAGGGCCTGCTCGGAGCCCGGCACGAGGAAGACGTCCACTCCCCTGCGTTCCACCAGCATGGCGTCATCGGTAATCCCGGCGGCGTCGCTGCCGGCGGATTCGAGCCAGCGGTGGGCATCGGCCAAGGTCCGGGCGTCGAAGCCCTGCGGCGTCTGCACCGCCCGGAGGCGCGCCCGCTCAGGTGTTCCGGAGACCTTCTCGCCAGCGATGCGCTGCTCCTCCGGGGAGCACGGCACGGCCGTCTTGATCGTGTCGGCCACCGGCAGGGCCGGTATGACGGCCTGCGCCCCGGCGGCCAAGGCGGCACCGACCCGGGCAAAAACGTCCGGGGGCGTCAATGCCCGCGCGGCATCGTGGACCAGGACGGCATCCAGTCCGGGTTCCAGTCCGGACAAGGCCCTGCCCACGGACTCGGCCCGACTGCTGCCGCCTTCGACCGCAGTGACCGGGACCGTTCCGGCCGCCCGCGCGCAGATGGCGGTCAGGGCGGTGTCGCCCGGGGGGACGGCCACGCAGATGTGCGCGGCAACGCCGGAGGCCAGCACCGCCTCGAGCGCGTGTTCCAGCAGCGTGCGCCCGGCGAGGACCACCTCCGCTTTGGGGATGCCGTAGCCCAAGCGCTGGCCGGATCCGGCGGCCACAATAACGACGCCGATGCGCAGCGAGGGAGGTGTAGGCACCTCACCAGACTACCCGCATACGTAAGGCGGCCGGCCCCGTGTGGGACCGGCCGCCTCTGAGCCTTGTGGTGGCAGCGCTGCTAGGACGCCAACACCTCGTCCAGCACTGCTGCTGCCTTGTCTTCGTCTGTCTTCTCTGCAAGGGCCAGTTCCGAAATCAGGATCTGCCGGGCCTTGGCCAGCATGCGCTTTTCGCCTGCCGACAGGCCGCGGTCCTGTTCCCGCCGCCACAGATCGCGCACCACTTCGGCAACCTTGATCACATCGCCCGAGGCGAGCTTCTCCAGGTTGGCCTTGTAGCGGCGCGACCAGTTCGTGGGTTCTTCGGTGAACTCGGCGCGGAGCACATCGAACACGTGCTCCAGGCCTTCCTTGCCCACAACGTCACGAACGCCTACCAGATCTACGTTCTCCGCCGGAACCTCAATGGTCAGGTCACCCTGAGCCACTCGGAGCTTGAGATACATTTTCTCTTCGCCCTTGATGGTGCGCATCTTGATCTCTTCGATCTTCGCGGCACCGTGGTGAGGGTAAACAACCGTCTCGCCGACCTCAAATACCATGTGGACTTTCCCCTTTCCCACAGACAAGTTTATCATGCCGCTTTCGCCCATCCCGGGGCCCTGAGGCCCGGCCCGCTGCGGTTGGCAGGCCGCCCGGGGACCCGAAACCCCTTGACGAAATTGCGGTTTGGTGCATGCGGATCCGTTGGTTACACGGGGCGAATCCTGTTTTTCCTCGAAGTGCCGTTAGGCTAGTCCTTGAGCTTTGTACAGCTTCCGCTCGATGAAACGCCTTTGAATGAGGAGTCCCCGCAGTGAAGATTGCGCCGAAGAACCGTGTGCAGCGTGCCCTGGTCGCCGGCACCGCCGTGCTAGCCCTCCTGGGGACTGCCGGGTGCAGCGCCATTAACGACCAGGCGACCACCTACTCCTACGCTGCCAGCGACGGCATTGTCGCCAATGTCGGTCCGGTCCTGCTGCGCAACCTGATGGTCGTCGCCGCCGACGGGGAGTCCCAGGCCCGCGTGCTGGGCACCGCCATCAACACCTCGGACTCGCCGGTGCAGCTGACCCTGACCGGCCCTGGGTCCACCGCCAGCGTCACTGTGCCGGCCAACGGCCAGATCCGGTTCGAAGACGACGAGAACAAGACTGTCGTTGACAGCCCCGGTGCAGCACCGGGCGCCTTGGTGCCCCTCGAAGTCCAGGTCAACTCGGAGTCGGCCGAACTCGACGTTCCGGTCCTGGACGGCGCGCTGGAGGAGTACCGGCCGTACCTTCCGAGCCCCGAAGCCACCACCTCGCCGGCAGCAGAAGCTTCGCCGGACGCGACCGAGGCCGCCACCGTGCCGGCGGAGTCGCCCGCGCCGTAGCGCACCCCTTCCTTTCGGATATGGCAGGAGGCCGCACCCGTTCGAACGGGTGCGGCCCTCCTGCCGTTGCGCTGCATATCACGCCGGGCTGCGTCTGTTGTGCCCCGGCCCCGGCGGCTTAGGGCTCGAACTTGTAGCCGAGCCCGCGGACCGTCACCAGGTAGCGCGGTGCGGAGGGATCAGGTTCGATCTTGCCGCGCAGCCGCTTGACGTGGA
>NZ_ANPE02000305.1 GCF_000328305.2 Arthrobacter crystallopoietes BAB-32
GGGCCGGGCTGGCCGGCTGGGCCTTCGGGCAGTCGGCCGAGCGCGGGCGGCTGGAGGAGCAGCTGGCGCAGGCGCAGCAGACCCAGGCGACGATGCTCGGCATCCTCACCGCGGCGGACGCCCAGGTGGCCACCGCGCGGATGGAGGACGGCGCCGTCGTTACTTTGGCCTATGCCCCGTCCCTGAACCAGGCGGCGGTGACCGCGCACGGGCTGCCCGAGCTGCCGGACGACCAGACCTACGAGCTCTGGCTGCAGCACGACGACCAGATGGTGCCGGCCGGGCTGATGCCCGCGGGCGAGGCCGGGGCGCCCATGATGAAGCTGCTCGAGGGGCAGTTGGAGGGCGCGTCGGCCTTTGGGATCACCGTGGAGCCGGCCGGGGGATCGCCCGCGCCGACAACCGAGCCGCTCATGGTGCAGGAGCTGTAGCCGGCCGGGGTTTTCCGGGTCGCCCTTGAATCTGTTGGCCCCTAGTGGCTGCTTTGGCGCTCAAAACTGCCTCCAATCCAGCCGCTACGGGCCAATCGTTTCAGAGCCGACCGCCGAGGCAACGCCGGGGCGGCCATCCGTCCGGTCGTCGATCCGAGCTGTTCGTCTAATCCGTGGGGTCGTTGAAGCCGTCTGGTCGTCAAAGCCGGTCTGCTCGTCGAATCCAAACTCGTCGTCCAATCCGCTTAGGCCCTCCGCTCCGAATAGCTGGTACCGGGCCGGGAATCCTGCCGGTCCGGACGGCTACAAGGAGGAAGATCATGTCTGTCCCTGCTACTCGAACAACCCGTCGCGCCGGCGTTCAGACCGCGGCGCTGGTGGTCGGCGCGGCCTTCCTGCTGGTGGGCATCCTGGGCTTCGTGCCGGGCGTCACGGTTAACATTTCCGAACTGAGCTTCGCCGGGCATCACTCGGGGGCGCTGCTGCTGGGCATCTTCCAGGTGTCGGTGCTGCACAACATCGTCCACCTGCTCTTCGGGGTCGGCGGGCTGGCGCTGTCGAGGAGCCGCACGGCGGCGAAGGCGTACCTGGTCTGGGGCGGCGCGGTGTACCTGGTGCTAGGGCTTTACGGGCTGCTGATCGGGCACGGCACCCCGGCGAACTTCGTTCCTGTTAATACAGCCGACAACTGGCTGCACTTTGTGCTGGGCGTGGCGATGATCGGCCTCGGCACGGTGCTGGGCCGGCGGACCGCGGCGTAGGCGACCAGTTGGCGGAGCGGCGGAGCGGCGGAGCGGCCGACGGCGTGGTGTTGCGTCGTGCGGCGAGCGGCTGGCGGCGGGTCGGCTGAGGAGAGGTGATCCCGGTGAATGAGCAGGCTGCAGGGCAGCGGCAGCTGAACCGGCGCGGGCCGGACCGGTTCCGTTGGTTGCGCGGGCAGCGGGGACAGCGCGGGCGGCGGTGGCTGGGCGCGCTGGCCGGACTGGTTTCCGCGGCGGTGCTGTTCGCGGTGGCCGAGGTGGCGGCCGCGTTCTTCGGGCCGGGGTCCTCGCCGCTGGTGTCGGTTGGCGCGGCGTTTGTGGACTTCACTCCGCCGTGGCTGAAGGACTTCGCGATCTCGGTGTTCGGGACAGCGGACAAGCTGGTGCTGTTCATCGCGATGGCGCTGGTGGCCGCGGGGCTGGCGGCCGTGGCGGGGGTGCTGGCGCTGCG
>NZ_ANPE02000304.1 GCF_000328305.2 Arthrobacter crystallopoietes BAB-32
CCGCAGGAGCTGGCGCGCGCCTACCGGAACGGCACGCTGCCGGAGACGGCCCGGCGGCAGCTCCGTACCTTCCTGGCCGAGTACGGCCACCGCGCGGTCGCCGAGATCGACCTGGGCGTGCCGCGCTGGTCGGAGGACCCGGCCCACATCATCAACGTCATCGCCAACTACCTGCGGCTGCAGGATCCCGAGCAGGCCCCGGACCGGCAATTCGCGCGGGCTGCGGCGCAGGCGGATGCCAAGATCGCCGACCTGGTCCAAGGCAGCAAGGCCCGCGGACGGCTGCGCAGCCGGCTCATCGCCTACGGCCTGCACCGGGCGCGCGGCAGCGCCGGCATGCGCGAATACCCGAAGTTCCGGCTCATCGTCGCGCTGGCCGCGCTGCGCCGGCAACTGCAGCACGTGGGCGACGAGCTGGTCGCTGCCGGTGCCATCGCGGACGCGGACGACGTCTTTTTCCTGGACCTCGCCGAAGCCCGGGTGGGACTGCGCGGCGCGGAACTGCAGGGCATCACCGTCGAGCGGCGCCGCAACTACGCGCGGGAAATGCGCCGCCGGCACATCCCGCGCCTCCTCCTTTCCGACGGCACGGACGTGGAGGCGGCGATGGCCGCAACAGCAACAACGACGACGGCGGGGGCCCACCTGCCGCCCGGAACCTTGACCGGGGCGCCGGCTTCCGCAGGCACCATCACCGGCACCGCCCGGGTTGTCCTCGATCCCGCCGGCGCGCGGCTGGAGCCGGGCGAAATCCTCGTCGCACCGTCCACCGACCCCGGCTGGACCCCACTCTTCCTTACCGCCGGAGCCCTCGTGATGGAGATGGGCGGACCGGTGTCGCACGGAGCCGTAGTGGCGCGCGAATACGGAATCCCCGCCGTCGTTGGCGTCCCCTTCGCCACTACGCGCATTGCCACCGGGGACAGGATCACGGTGGACGGCGCCGCCGGGACGATCATCCCCAACGGCGCGACAGGGCCGGACACGACGTGAACCTCCTCGCCGGCAGGGCGGAGACATAGCGCGGTCACAGCCCATCCTTAGCTTGGCGGCCTAACATCGTCTGCACAACCAGTGCCCTACCGGGAGGCCTCCCATGCCGAACATGCCCGCGACGGAAATTTCCAGTGCCGTACTGAACGGCCGGTACCAGGTCGGCCCGCTGATCGGCCGCGGCGGCATGGGCAGCGTGTACCGCGGCATCGACCACGTCCTCCAGCGCCAGGTCGCGGTCAAGGTCCTCCACCGGGCGCACGATGGGAGGCAACGGCTCGACCTGGAGCGGCAGGAGGTGCTGACCATGGCGCGGCTGAACCACCCGGGCCTCGTCGCGCTTTACGACGCCGGCACCACCCCGTACGGCGGAGACGATGTCCCGTGGCTGGTCATGGAACTCATCGACGGCGTGGATCTCGGGCTCCAGCTTGAAGCGGGCCCCCTCGACCAGCGGGCAACCGCACTGCTGGGCAGCAGGCTCGCGGCGACGCTGCACTACATCCACAACCACAGCACGGTGCACCGGGACATCAAACCGAGCAACGTCATGCTGGCGCACTACGGCGACGACGATCCGCAGCCGAAGCTGGCGGACTTCGGCATCGCCACGTTGATCGGCCAGCCCGGCCTTGCAGCCGGCGACACCACCATCGGCACCGCGGCCTACCTCAGCCTGGAACAGGTCAGGGGCGGCAGCGTCGGGCCTGCCTCGGACATCTACTCGCTGGGATTGGTCCTGCTGCAGTGCCTCACCGGCGAAGTCGAATACCCGGGACCGTCCCTGGAGTCGGCGCTGGCCCGGCTGGACCGCCCGCCCCGGATTCCGCCGGACCTGCTTCCGGAACTGCGCGCGCTGCTGGCCGCCATGACCGCCGCGGAGGAACCGGAGCGGCCCGACGCCCTCGACGTTGCCCGCACCCTCCGGAACATCGGCGGCATCTTCCAGGAGAATCCAGCCCCGGCACCGCGAAAAATTGCCACGGCGGGAAGCCGTCCGCTCGCGCCGCTCCATCTTCTCCCCTCCCTGTCCACCGGCCAGCTCACCAACGCCACCCGCGCCCTGGCGCCGCTGAACCCGCCGGTGTTACCCG
>NZ_ANPE02000303.1 GCF_000328305.2 Arthrobacter crystallopoietes BAB-32
CTGATCATGTTCCTGCTGAACAAACCCGAAATCCGACGCATCGAAGGCGTCGAGGAGTTCATCCGGGAACAACGAGCCGCGCACGGAAAGATGTCACGCGCCGAGGTCAATACGCTAATCGCCTTCGGGTTCACCGTCACGCTATGGCTGCTGCCCGCCTTCGCCAGCCTCATCGCCGGCACCGAGTCCGACGTCTACATTTTCCTGGACGACCGCCTGGACGAGGGAATCGTGGCGGTTCTCGGAGCGGCACTGCTGTTCATCCTGCCCACGAACTGGAAGGAACGCCGGGCCACCCTCACCTGGTCCGATGCCGCCCGGATCGATTGGGGAACCATCATCCTCTTTGGCACCGGAATCATCTTCGGTTCACTCCTGGCCGCGACCGGACTCGCCGAGACCATCGGGGCTGCCGCATCAGAGAACCTCGGTGTCACCAACATCGTGACCATCACCGCGTTCTCCGCGATACTTGCCATCCTCATCTCCGAGACCACCAGCAATACAGCATCAGCCGCTGTTGTCGTGCCGATTGTCATCCCGCTCTGCATCGCTATGGGCCTGGACCCCTTTATTCCGGCACTGGCGGCAACCTTCGCAGCCTCATTCGGATTCATGCTTCCCGTCTCGACCCCCCAGAACGCCATCGTCTACGGCTCAGGAGCGGTACCCATCACCAGGATGATCCGCACCGGTGTCGTCTTCGACATCCTGGGCGCAATCCTCATCATCAGCATCGTCCCCGTGATGATCGCTGTAACCGGCATCGGCGGCTAACCACAGCCAAAACGCACAAGGAAATGCCTCCGCGGCGGAACCAGCCCTGTGTCCGGTTC
>NZ_ANPE02000302.1 GCF_000328305.2 Arthrobacter crystallopoietes BAB-32
CCCGCCCCCGTGGAGAAGCCCAAGCCGGCACCCGTCCAGCCGCCGAAACCGGCTCCCGCCCCCGCCCCCAACTACTCGACCGCGCAGACGGCCATCAACTACGCCGTCGGCAAGGCAGGCAACAAGAAGTCCTACTACCAGTGGGCCGGCAACGGACCCTGGGGCTTCGACTGCTCGGGCTTGACCCAGCAGGCCTTCGGCTCCGCCGGCACGTGGATCCCGCGCACCGCCACCGCCCAGTACGCGCAGGCTCCGCACAAGGTGCCGCTGTCCCAGCTGCAGGCCGGCGACCTGGTCTTCTGGGGCACCGAGGGCAACTTCTGGCACGTGGCGATCTACCTCGGCAACGGGCAGGTGGTGCACGCGATGAACCCGAACGACGGCCTGCGCGTCACGCCGATCGGCTACATGTACGGCACGCTGCACACCTTCGGCGCCCGCTGGGCCTAGGCCCGTCCCGCACAGGGCCCGGGCTGGAACCGGGCCCTGATGGAGCAGGTCAGCCGGAACGTCTTAGGCGTCCGGCAGCGGGCCGAAGTTCTTCCGGTCCTCCAGCCGCGGGTCTTCCACATCCGGGACCACCATGACGGGTCCGCGGGCATGGTGCAGCACTCCCTGGCTGGTGGAGCCCAGCAGCATCCCGGCGAAGCCGCCGCGGCCGCGGGTGCCCATGACCAGCAGCTCGGCCTTGGCGGTCGCGTCGATCAGCAGCTCCACCGGGGAGCCGTCCTGGATCTCGCCGGTGATCGCCAGGCCTGGGAAGTGGC
Source organism: Arthrobacter crystallopoietes BAB-32 (assembly GCF_000328305.2). Classification (GTDB taxonomy): domain Bacteria; phylum Actinomycetota; class Actinomycetes; order Actinomycetales; family Micrococcaceae; genus Crystallibacter; species Crystallibacter crystallopoietes_A. Next base: position 768 of record NZ_ANPE02000302.1, read on the forward strand.
TGGACAGCCAGGCCACTCCGGCGTCCAGCTGCGCCTTGATGTCCGAATACAGCGCCTCGCGGTCCAAGGGGGCCGGCACCCAGGCGAGCGATCCGGTGAAGGGCGGCAGCGCGCAGACGACCCGCAGCGGCATGCCCCAGCGGGAGGCCTGTTCGGCTGCGACGAGCATGGCCGCGCGGGCCTGCTCCGAGCCGTCCACGCCGACCAGCACTTCCTTCACCACGTCTTCGGGCCGGACCGGCGCTTCCTTGGTCTTGGGCGCTTCGATGTCCACACCCTCCAGCCGCGGCGCGCAGGAGAGCGGAATCGTGACGGTCGGGCACTTGGCATGGGCCGGCACGGCGCTGCTCACCGAGCCCAGCAGGCGGCCCATGAAGCCGCCGCGGCCGCGGGTGCCCACGACCACCAGCTCGGCCTCCTCGGACAGCTCCAGCAGCACCCCGGCGGCGTCCCCGGTTTCGACGCTGCCGTGGACTTCCACGTCCACGGCGCCGACCTTGGCGACCGCCTGCTGCAGTACCGCTTCCGCGCCTTCGCGGATCACGGCGTCGTCAAGGGTGGCATAGCCGGCGTCCATACTGGAAGCGGCGAAGACCGGCACGGTGTAGGCGGTGACGACGTGAAGCGGCACGCGGCGCTGGCGGGCCTCCCGCGCAGCCCAGGCGAGGGCACAGTAGCTCTGGTCGGAGCCGTCGACTCCCACCACGATCCCCCGCCGGTTCAGTCCGCCGCGGGCACTACCGGATGTTGCTTCTGTCATTGCTTCCGCCTCCCTCGAGTATGGGCAATGGCTCAGTCGCCAGCTACCTTCAGCTTACTCGCGCACGCACAGTCTTCCCACGTCCGGGCGGGGTTGGACGGTTTGGGGCGGTCGCGCTCCGGGCCACCGCGGCCCTGTGACGTCCGATTCAGCCCACTAGGCAGCGCCGCGGCGTTCGGCGGGGACCTCCAGAAGGCTGTACGGTGAGTCCTGTGCCAGATGCAGAAGTGCCAGCCGAATCCACCAACACGGTGGTCATTGGAGCCGGACTGCCGGGCCTCGCCGTTGCCAGCGAGCTCAGCCGCCGCGGCATCGCCTCCGTTGTGCTCGAAGGCATGGGAACGACCGGCCGGCGCCACAGCGTCATGGCCGACTCGGTCTCCCTGTCGGAGCGCTCCGAACTGCTGCGGCTGCTCCGCGGCTACGCTGCCGCCCACGGCCTCGACGTCCGCCACAGCACGGTGGCCCGCACGGTCAAGCGCGGCACCGGCTGCCAGTGGATCATCCACACGGAGCAGGGCGTGCTGCAGGCCGACTCGCTGGTCATCACCGACTGCCC
>NZ_ANPE02000301.1 GCF_000328305.2 Arthrobacter crystallopoietes BAB-32
CTGCCTCGGGCAGGCAGCTCCCGGCACCACCCGTCCCGCCGGCCACGGCGGGACCTACGACATTAACGACGACGAGAAGGAGGCATCCGGATGGCCAGCCAGGACTGGGTTGAAAAGGACTTCTACAAGATCCTCGGTGTCTCCAAGGACGCCTCGGAAGCGGATATCAAGAAGGCCTACCGCAAGCTGGCACGGAAGTACCATCCGGACACCAACGCTTCCGACGCGGCGGCCGAGAAGATGTTCAAGGACGTCTCCGAGGCCTACTCGGTGTTGTCCGATCCCGAGGAACGCCAGCAGTACGATGCGATCCGTGCCATGGGCGGCGGGGCACGCTTCTCCGCAGGCGGAGCCGGCGGCCCCGGAGCCGGCGGTTTCGAGGACGTTTTCGGTAACCTCTTCGGCCAGTCCGCCGGACGCGGCCGGTCCGGAGGCTTCAGCTCAGGCAATATTCCGCCCGAGTTCGCCGACCTCTTCGGCGGCTTCGGCGGGGGCGGCTTCCAGGCGCCCCAAGCCCCGCCGCGCAAGGGTGCGGACCGGACGGCCTCCACCTCCATTTCCTTCGCCGGCTCGATCAACGGAACCACGATCGGCCTGCGCGAACCGTCCGGAGAGGTCATCGAGGTCCGGATCCCTGCCGGAATCAAGGACGGCCAGAAGGTACGGGTACGCGGCAAGGGCCAGCCCGGGCCGGCCGGCAACGGCGACTTGCTGGTCACCGTGAACGTCCAGCCGCACAGTTTCTACTCGCGCGACGGCGACAACATCCGCATCCACGTGCCGGTGTCCTTTGCCGAGGCGGCGCTGGGGGCGCAGATCGAGGTGCCGACCATGAACGGTGAGCACGTCAAGGTCAAGGTTCCGGCGGGGACGCCGTCCGGGCGGACCCTGCGCGTCAAAGGCCGCGGGGTCAAGACCGCGAAGGCGACCGGCGACCTGCTGGTGACCATCGACGTCGTCGTACCCCAAAACCTGAACAAGCAGGCTGAAGAGGCTGTCAAGGCGTTCGCGGCCGCAACGGAAGACGCCGATCCGCGGGCCAACCTGGCCGCGAAGGCCCGGCTCTAGCCGGCCGCGGGGAGGAGGAAGCAATGGGTATTGACCGCAACGCGCCAATCTTTGTGATCTCCGTGGCGGCCGAACTGGCCGAGATGCACCCGCAGACCCTGCGCCAGTACGACCGGTTGGGCCTCGTCTCGCCCTCCCGCCAGGCCGGCCGGCAGCGCCGCTACTCACAGCGGGACGTGGACATGCTCCGCGAAGTCCAGCGGCTCTCCCAGGAAGGGGTCTCCCTTGAGGGGATCAAGCGCATCCTCGAACTGGAAAACCAGGTGAACGCCCTGCGCTTGAAGGTCAAGGAACTGACCGAGGAACTCGACAACACCAGGCGCCTGACCAGCTCCGAGGCGAGCCGGGTGTTCGCCGCCGGACTCGCGGGCGACGTGGTCACCCTGGCCCGCGGCAAGCGTCCTCGTCCGCGGAGCCAGGCGCTAGTGGTGTGGCGGCCCCAGCCCTGACCGCGGCGCGGCGGGCCAATTCCATGGCACCTGCCAGCCGGGCGGCCAGCGCTTCGCCGACGCCCGGGATCCGGC
>NZ_ANPE02000300.1 GCF_000328305.2 Arthrobacter crystallopoietes BAB-32
TCATCCGTCATGCTGGAAGTGCCTTTCCTTTCGTTGACCGATTGGGAAGCGACACGCCGGCCGGGTGGACAGACAAGACGGTAATGGGACTCTTTCGACAGGCTCCTATGAAGTCATGCCCGCCTGGCCGCCGCGTTTACGGTGGCACCGCCGGCGGACAGATCCAATCAAGGACAAGCTTGCGCTGTCAGCCAATAGTCGAGTCACACCGGCGGCACCACTCATTCCATCATTACCGCCAATAGTGGCTGGATTGAGGCCGGATTGGGCCGCCAATCCAGCCACTACAGGCCAACGGATGAAGGCCCAGACGGATCCAACCCTCCCGGCTCGGCAGAAGCGGCAGGCTCCCCAGGGCCGGGTCGATCGCAGCCTCCCCGACCAGCCGGCCGCCCAGATTTCCCAGGACGGACGGATCCAGCCCTTCCGCGGCCGGGCGGCTGCGCCGGTTCGCCGCCCGTCCCGGCTGCGGCATTCCTCACAACCGAGCCGGGAATAACCCCGCCGAACCCAAGCGGGAGTTGGGCGCGCGGCCGGAAGCCGGGCACCGCCGTCGTACCCGGCTTAACATTGCGCAACAGTGCTTTTGGCCTGCTAACTTTCCGCCTCCTACAGTCTTCAGGTGACTACTGCAACCAGCACTGAGAAATCCGGGCCCCGGCTGCCCCGCTGGGCCACCTCGTTCGGCCCGCAGATCATCGCCGCGCTTATCGTTGGCCTCGTCCTCGGCCTCGTCGCCAAGAACCTGGGCGAGCCGGCCGAGGGCGAACCGAACTGGCTGACCGCCACCCTGACCACCATCGGCTCGAGCTACATCTCGCTGCTGAAGGCCGCCGTGGTCCCGCTGATCTTCACCGCCGTGGTCAGCTCCATCGCCAACCTGCGTGAAGTCTCCAACGCGGCAAAGCTGGCCTGGAACACGCTGCTCTGGTTTGCCATCACCGCGTTCATCGCTGTCGTGATCGGCATCGGCCTGGGCACCGTCCTGCAGCCAGGCGCCAGCGCCGCCGGCGAGGTCCCGGGTGAGTACACCGGCCGCACCGGCGACTGGTGGGCCTTCCTGACCGGGCTGTTCCCCACCAACTTCCTCGGCCTGGAAGCGACCACCAAGGCCGCCGAGACCGGCGAGCTGACCACCAGCGTCAGCTTCAACGTGCTGCAGATCCTGGTCATCTCGATCGCCGTCGGCATCGCCGCCCTGAAAGTCGGCGCCCCGGCCGAGCCGTTCCTGAAGCTCAACGCCTCCGCGCTGGCCGTGATCCAGAAGGTGCTCTGGTGGATCATCCGGCTCGCGCCGATCGGCACCATCGGCCTGATCGGCAAGGCCGTGGCCACCTACGGCTGGGACACGATGGGCTCGCTCGCCCTGTTCACCGTGTCCATCTACATCGGCCTGGCGCTCGTGCTCTTCGTGGTCTACCCGGTGCTGGTCCGCACCCACGGCCTGTCCGTCAAGCAGTGGTTCTCCGGCGCCTGGCCGGCCATCCAGCTGGCCTTCGTCTCCCGCTCCTCGATGGGTACTCTGCCGCTGACCCAGCGGGTGACCGAGCGCAACCTCGGCGTCCCCCGGGCCTACGCCTCGTTCGCAGTGCCGCTGGGATCGACCACCAAGATGGACGGCTGCGCCTCGATCTACCCGGCCATCGCAGCGATCTTCGTGGCCCAGTTCTTCGGTGTGCAGCTCGACATCACGCACTACCTGCTGATCGCGCTGGTGGCAGTGCTCGGTTCCGCCGCGACGGCAGGCACCACCGGGGCCACCGTCATGCTCACGCTGACCCTGTCCACGCTGGGCCTGCCGCTGGAGGGCATCGGCCTGCTGCTGGCCGTCGACCCGATCCTCGACATGGGCCGCACCGCGGTCAACGTCGCCGGCCAGACCCTGGTCCCGACCATCGTCGCCAAGCGGCAAGGCCTCCTGGACGAAGCCCTGTACAACGCCAAGCGCACCGGGGACCCATTCAAGGACGACGACGTGGACTCGGCCCCGGCGGCTGCCGCCCCGCATGAGGAGGAGCTGGCCGGCGCCAAAGCCTGACCCGGCGGCCACTCCGGCCCGTGTGCTGCGCGGCGTGCGCGCCCTCGCAGCCAGGGCCACCTGAAGCGCCGCCGAGGCCCCAAAACCGAACGCCCGGAGCGGGATGATCCCGCTCCGGGCGTACTGCCTTGCGGTACGGCACATCCCCCAACGATGAACCGGGCCGCCGGCCCTGGCCTGACCGCACATGAATGGCTGGGCGGCTCCTGCCAAGGTGAGTCTACTGCCGTCGGGCGCATAATGTTGACCAGTCAACCAATGTGTCGCCAGAGCGCCGCTCCGGTCCTGCCTGACGGCCTGCCGCTAGTCTTGGTCCGTGACTGATCTGCGCCTCATCCTCGCCTCCGCGTCCCCCGCCCGCACCAAACTCCTCGCCGACGCCGGCATCGCCCATTCGGTGCTGGTCTCGGACGTGGACGAGGACGCCGTGACCGCCCGCTACGGCGTGACGGACCCGCACGATACCGCCCTGCTGCTGGCCCGGGCGAAGGCCGAAGCCGTCGCCTCGCTGCCGGACGCCGAGGGCGCGCTGGTGCTCGGCTGCGATTCGGTCTTCGAGCTGGACGGCGAACCGTACGGCAAGCCCTACGAGCCGGAGGTGGCCCGCCAGCGCTGGCAGCGGATGAGCGGCCGGCACGGCGTGCTGCACACCGGGCACTGGCTGATCGACTGCCGCGACGTTCCGGCAGATGCTGAACCAGGCGCGGAAGAGGACGCTAACGACGGCGGCACCGGCGCCACCCTGGGTGCGGTCGCCTCCGCAGCGGTCTACTTCGCCCAGCTCAGCGCGGACGAGATCGACGCCTACATCGCCACCGGCGAGCCGCTCCAGGTCGCCGGTTCCTTCACCATCGACTCGCTCGGCGGAGCCTTCATCGAAAAAGTGGACGGCGACCCGCACGCGGTGGTCGGCCTATCCGTCTCGACCCTGCGCCGGCTGCTCGCCGACGCCGAGGTGAGCATCACAGACCTCTGGCAGAACCCGAGCGGTTTGTAGGACCCCTACAAAGAAACCGGCCTGCACACGCACAAGCAGCATGGTTATTGGGCGATATCCGCAAAAGCAGGCTAGGCTCCTCAAGGATAGAAGGAGCTATGAATGACCCAGCGCATCACCAAGGTACTGATCGCCAACCGTGGTGAAATCGCCGTCCGGATCATCCGGGCGGCAAGGGATGAAGGAATCGCCTCGGTGGCCGTCTACGCGGAGCCGGACCGGGACGCGCTGCACGTCCGGCTTGCGGACGAAGCCTACGCCCTGGGCGGCGACACCGCCGCCGAGTCCTACCTCGCCATGGACAAGCTCCTCGAGGTGGCCCAAGCCTCGGGTGCCGACGCGGTGCACCCCGGCTACGGTTTCCTGGCCGAGAACGCCGAGTTCGCCCGCAAGGTCATCACCGCCGGCCTCGTTTGGATCGGCCCCTCCCCCGAGGCCATCGCCAAGCTGGGCGACAAGGTCGAGGCCCGGCACATCGCGGAGAGGGTCGGCGCCCCGCTGGTTCCCGGCACCCCGGATCCGGTCAAGGACGTCTCGGAAGTGCTCGACTTCGCCGACGCCTACGGACTCCCGCTGGCGATCAAGGCGGCCTACGGCGGCGGCGGGCGCGGCATCAAAGTCGTCCGCGACCGCGAGGAAATTCCGGAGGCCTACGAATCCGCCGTCCGCGAGGCCACCGCGGCCTTCGGGCGGGGCGAATGCTTCGTCGAACGCTTCCTCGATGCCCCGCGGCACGTCGAAACGCAGTGCCTGGCGGACGCGCACGGCAACGTCGTCGTGGTCTCCACCCGCGACTGCTCGCTGCAGCGCCGCAACCAGAAGCTCGTGGAGGAAGCCCCGGCTCCGTTCCTGACGCCGGAACAGGAGTACAACCTCTACGAAGCGTCCAAGTCCATCCTGCTGGAGGCCCGCTACCAGGGTGCCGGCACCTGCGAATTCCTCGTCGGCCAGGACGGCACCATCTCCTTCCTCGAAGTCAACACCCGACTGCAGGTCGAACACCCGGTCTCTGAGGAGGTCACCGGCGTGGACCTGGTCCGCGAGCAGTTCCGGCTGGCCCGCGGCGAGGCGCTCGGCTACGACGACCCGGAGATCCGCGGGCACTCCTTCGAATTCCGCATCAACGGCGAGGATGCCGGCCGCAGCTTCATGCCCGCCCCGGGCACCGTGGAAACCCTGAAGCTGCCGACCGGCCCGGGGGTCCGCGTGGACTCCGGGATCGAGGCCGGCGAGGTAGTCGGCGGCAATTTCGACTCCATGCTGGCCAAGCTCATCGTCACCGGCGCCACCCGCACCCAGGCCCTGCAGCGCGCCCGGCGTGCCCTCGCCGAGATGGAGGTCGGCGGCATGCCCACCGTGCTGCCCTTCCACCGTGCCGTGCTGGAAGAGCCGGACTTCGCCCCGGCGGACCCGGAAGAACCGTTCAAGGTCCACACCCGGTGGATCGAGACCGAGTTCGTCAACGACATCCCGGCCTTTGAAGGCGCCGCCGCGGCGCACCAGGACGAGGGCGACCGCCAGCGCGTTACGGTCGAGGTCGGCGGCAAGCGGCTCGAGGTCGTCCTGCCCGCTGGCCTGGCCGCAGCCTCGCCCACCCGGACCAACGGCAAGCCCAAGCGCGTCCGTGGCCGCTCCGCCTCCGCCGCCGGAGCCTCGAGCGGCGATGACCTGTCCTCGCCGATGCAGGGCACCATCGTCAAGGTCGCGGTCAGCGATGGTGACGTGGTCGCTGAAGGCGATCTCGTCGTCGTACTTGAAGCCATGAAGATGGAGCAGCCGCTCACGGCGCACAAGGCCGGCACAATCTCCGGGCTGAATGCCAAGCCCGGAGACACGGTTTCGGCCGGCGCGGTCCTGGCCGCCATCACGGACTGATTCCGCCCTTCCTCCAGAGGTAACCTGAGGCCTGCCGCCCCCTACCGGACGGCAGGCCTCAGACGTCTCGGAGCGCGTCCGCCGGTCTCCCCTACGCCCGCGTTCCGCCCCTGTTTCGCCTGCGTTGCGGCCCCTGTTTACCTGTACGACGGCGGTACTTGCCGTTCGCCGGGGGCGGAAATTGGGGTGGGCAAAAGCAATACAATAAGCATGCTTTGTTGTACCGTGGGAACTGGTAAGGGAAACAGCCGGCAACCCCGCCGGTGACCATTGATCACCGTAAGGAGATACATCATGGGTTTTCTTGCTTTTCTGATCCTCGGACTGATCGCCGGAGCCATTGCCAAGCTGATCCTGCCCGGCGACCAGGGCGGCGGCTGGATCGCCACGCTGGTGCTGGGTGTTATCGGTGCCCTCCTGGGCGGCTGGATCGGCGGCGCCGTCGCCGGTGCGGAGATGAATGAATTCTTCAGCCTGACCACGTGGCTCTGGGCAATCATTGGATCGCTCATCGTCCTTGTGATCTGGGGATTCATCACCAAGCGCAGGGCAACCTAGCGGTGATTTGATGCGCAGCGGCACCTGCCGCGCGCACAAATACGAAGGCCCGCAGTTCCGCCAGGAACTGCGGGCCTTCGCCATGGACTCGGCCGGCTAGCTGCTCTGGCCTTCGTAGTCCACATCCTTGGTCTCCTTGGTCAGCAGCAGGGAGACCAGCGTCAACACGGCTGCGCCGCTCAGGTACAGCCCGACCAGCACGGTGCTGCCTCCGGCGGCCTGCCAGAGGGCCACGGCGATGAACGGCGCGACGGCCGCACCCAGGATCGAGGAGAAGTTGTACGCCACCGCGGAACCGGTGTAGCGCACATTCGTTGGGAACAGCTCCGGCAGGATCGCGCCCATCGGACCGAAGGTCAGGCCCATCAGGGTGAAGCCGAGGATCAGGTGCAGCATCGTGCCGGCGAAACCGCCGCCGAACAGCGGAACCCAGAGGAATCCAAAGACCAGGATGCCCAGCGTCACCGCAATGAGCGTCTTCCGGCGGCCGAACTTCTCCGCCAGCGGACCGGCCACCAGCGTGAAGATCGCGAAGAACACCACGCCGACAATAAGCATCAGCAGGAAGTCGTTGCGGGCATAGCCCAGGCCCGCGGTGAAGGTGGTCGGGTCGAACGCCTTGCCGGTGGCCTCGGCCTTGGCTGCGGCCTCCTCCGCCGTCCGCGCGGCCGTGCCGTAGGACAGCGTGAAGGTGGTCATGAGGTAGAAGAGCACGTAGGTGGCCAGCATGATGAAGGTGCCGAGGATGAGCTCGCGCCAGCTGACCTTGAACATCCGGCCCAGCGGCAGCTTCGTGACCTCGCCCTGGTCCATGACCTTCTGGAAGGCCGGCGTTTCCACCAGCTTCAGGCGGACCCACAGGCCGATGATGACCATGACAGCGCTGGCCAGGAACGGAATGCGCCAGCCCCAGGACATGAACTGTTCGTTGGTGAGGTTGATGCTCAGGATGAGGAACAGGCTGTTGGCGATGATGAAGCCGATCGGCGCTCCGAGCTGCGGGAACGTGCCGTAGATGGCGCGCTTGTTCGCCGGCGCGTTTTCCGTGGCGAGCAGCGCCGCACCGCTCCATTCACCGCCTAGGGCCAGACCCTGGGCAAACCGCATCAGCACCAGCAGCGCCGGCGCCCAGAAGGCCCAGCCTGGCACCTGAGCGGTCGGCAGGCAGCCGATGAGGAACGTGGCGATGCCCATCGTGAGTAGCGAGGCGACCAGGGTGCCCTTGCGTCCGTTCCTGTCGCCGAAGTGGCCAAACAGGATGGACCCCAGCGGGCGGGCAATGAAGGCCACACCGAAGACAGCGAAGGAGCTCAGGAGCGCGTAAATGCCCTCGGTGTTGGGGAAGAAGAGGGCCGGGAAAACGAGAACGGCTGCCGTCGCGTAGACGTAGAAGTCGTAGAACTCGATGGAGGTGCCGATGAGGCTCGCAACGATGACGCGGCCACGGGAATTCACCGGTCCCGTGGCGGCATTCGGTGCCGCTGTTGCTGGAGTGGACATAAAAAGTGGTTGCTTTCCACGAAAAAGTATGATTACAGCCCAACAGCATATCCCAGGCCGTCCACGTGGCGGACTTTCATTCCACAATGCGGACACCTCTAGTCTGATCCTTCAACTTCTGATTAGCGGGCACAGCCCTTCCCGGCCAAAGTGTCCGCGGCGGCTGGGAAGCTGCCGGAATGAATAAAGTGGATGTTGTGGCTGCACGGGAAATGGTTGGGGACGGCGGCGGACCCTGGCCGGCGCAGCGGAGCGACGTCGCACGTGCCCCCTACGGGCGGGAGCCGTACGTGCGGGCCGACATCGGCACTGGCACTGTGGATGCCAAGGCCATCGCGTGGACCCGGACCACTGTCCAGCTGAAATGGGTGGACGAGGCCGGGGCCACCCGGACCCAATGGGTGCCGGCGGCGGCAGTCAGACGGATCAGCCGGGACGAGTCGGCCTGGCGGGACCCCTATGACGACTACGGCTTCTACTACCCGGACGAGCCTTGACCCTGGGGCGCGGACGGGCGGCGGCGCCCGTCTTGAACCTTCATGCGGCAAAATGGGTTCGGTGACTGTTATGCCGCGCCCCGCCGCACCCGCCGAAAGTCCTGCTGCTGCCTCGCCTGCCGCCCCCGATCCGGAAAAGCTTGCCGCCCGGATCCATGCGCAGATCGCCGAGGAACTTGGCGTCAAGCCCTGGCAGATCAAGGCCGCCGTGGAACTGCTCGACGGCGGATCCACCGTTCCGTTCATCGCCCGCTACCGTAAAGAGGTCACCGGAACGCTGGACGACGCCCAACTCCGCGAGCTTGAGGAACGCCTCCGCTACCTGCGCGAGCTCGAAGACCGCCGGCTAAGCGTCCTCGAGAGCATCGCCCAGCAGGGCAAGCTGACGGCGGAGCTGGAAGCCAGCATCAACGCCGCAGATACCAAGGCGCGGCTGGAGGACATCTACCTGCCGTACAAGTCCAAGCGGCGGACGAAGGCCCAAATCGCGCGCGAGGCAGGCCTCGAGCCGCTGGCCGACGCCCTGCTCGCCGATCCCGGCCTGGACCCGGAGGCGGCAGCCGGAGGCTACCTGAATGCCGAACACTCCATCAATGACGCGGCCGAGGCCTTGGCCGGAGCACGCGCTATCCTCGTCGAGCGGATCAGCCAGGACGCCGACCTCGTCAGCGAACTGCGCGAACGGCTCTGGTCCCAAGGCCGCGTCCGTGCCCAGGTCAAGGAGGGCATGGAGACCGAGGGGCACAAGTTCGCCGACTATTTCGATTTCGCCCAGGTTCCCTCCGGCCTGCCGTCGCACCGCGTGCTCGCGTTGCTGCGGGGCGAGAAAGAAGGCGTGCTTGAGCTGTCCATCGCCGAGGCCAACGCCGCCGAGCCCGAAGAGTTCGCCGCAGCGCGTTCCCGCTACGAGGGCAGCGTCGCCCGCGCCCTCGGCGTGGCAGACCGCGGCCGGCCGGCGGACAAGTGGCTGATGCAAACGGCCCAGCTCGGCTGGCGCCGGATCCTCGTCAAGCTGGCCATCGACCTGCGCGTGCGGCTTTTCACCGAGGCTGAGGACGAGTCGGTGCGCGTCTTCGCCGCCAACCTGCGCGACGTGCTGCTCGCCGCGCCGGCCGGCAACCGCTCCACTCTTGGCCTCGACCCGGGACTGCGCACAGGCGTGAAGGTCGCCGTCGTTAATGGCACCGGAAAAGTGGTGGCCACCAGCACGGTCTACCCGCACGCACCGGCGAAGAAGTGGGACGAATCGCTGGCGGTCCTGGCGCGCCTGTGCGAACAGCACCAGGTGGAGCTCGTGGCGATCGGCAACGGCACGGCATCCCGGGAGACGGACAAGCTGGCCACCGAACTGATCCGGCTCATGTCCCCGAAGCAGAAGCTGCAGAAACTCGTCGTCTCGGAGGCCGGTGCCTCGGTGTACTCGGCCTCCGCGCTGGCGTCGGCCGAACTGCCGGACCTGGACGTCTCGCTGCGCGGTGCCGTCTCGATCGCCCGCCGCCTGCAGGATCCGCTCGCCGAACTGGTCAAGATCGACCCGAAGTCCATCGGCGTGGGCCAATACCAGCACGATGTCACCGCCAGCAAGCTGGAGCGGTCGCTGGATGCCGTGGTCGAGGACTGCGTGAACGCCGTCGGCGTGGACGTCAACACCGCTTCGCCGTCGCTGCTGGCGCGGGTGGCCGGTGTCGGTCCGCTGCTGAGCGAGAACATCGTGTCCTACCGCAACGAGAACGGCCCGTTCGGCAAGCGCTCGGACCTGAAGAAGGTGCCCCGGCTGGGCGCCAAGGCGTTCGAGCAGTGCGCCGGCTTCCTGCGGATCACCGGCGGCGCGGAGCCGCTGGACTCCTCCAGCGTCCACCCCGAGGCCTACGGCGTCGCCCGCAAGGTGCTCGCTGCCGCCGGC
>NZ_ANPE02000299.1 GCF_000328305.2 Arthrobacter crystallopoietes BAB-32
CGGCGGTGCCGAACTGCAGCGGCCCGCTGAAGCTGTCGGCCAGTTCCTGCCGGGCGCCGGCGCCGGCCGGTCCTTCGGCCCGGGCACCATCCAGCAGGTCCTGCAGTTCCTGCACGGTCTGCGGGTCCGGATCATGGGCCATCCAGGCCTCGGCCGAGGCAAACAGCGGAGCGAGGTCAGCGGTGTCAGTCAATTCTCTCAGCACCTGGTTCTGTTGGCGCGGCCGCGGCGGCCGCAGGCGGGCGGGGAGTCAGAGCTTGGCGATGATGTCGGCCAGCAGGCGGGAGATCCGGGGGCCGGCGGCCTGGCCGGCCTCGATCACTTCCTGGTGGCTGAGCGGGACGGGGCTGATGCCGGCGGCCAGGTTCGTCACCAGGGAGATGCCGAACACCTCCATCCCGGCGTGCCGGGCGGCGATCGCCTCCAGTGCGGTGGACATGCCCACCAGGTCCGCGCCGATCCGCTTGGCGTACTGCACTTCGGCCGGCGTCTCGTAGTGCGGGCCGGTGAATTGGGCGTAGACCCCCTCGTCCAGCCCCGGGTCCACCTCCTTGGCCAGCGCGCGGATCCGCGACGAGTACAGGTCGGTCAGGTCCACGAAGGTGGCCCCCTCCAATGGGGAGGCAGCGGTGAGGTTGATGTGGTCGCTGATCAGCACCGGGGTGCCGGGCTGCCAGTCCGGATTCAGCCCGCCGCAGCCGTTGGTGAGCACCAGCGTCTTCGCGCCCGCGGCCGCCGCCGTGCGTACGCCGTGGACCACGGCCCGCACGCCGCGGCCTTCGTAGTAGTGCGTGCGCGCGCCGAGGACCAGCGCCCGCTTGCCGTCCGCGGTCAGCACCGAGCGGACGGTGCCGACGTGCCCTTCGACCGCCGGCGCGGAGAAACCGGGGATGCTGCGTGCCTCGAGCGTGTGGGTCGTTTCGCCGACCAGTTCCGCCGCGCCGCCCCACCCGGAGCCGAGCACCAGTGCCACGTCATGGCTTTGCACGCCCGTGTGTCCGGCGATGTACGCCGCTGCTGCCGCGGCCAGCTCAAAGGGATCTGTAGTCACAGAGCTAACCTACCCGCTGCCCAGCCGCTGCTCCATAGCGCACGCCGCGTGCCGCCGTCGTACTCTCCGCACTGTTGCTGAGGCGCCAGGCATGGCTGGCGGAAGCGGGCAGATGAGTTGAGCAGGTCTGGGGCATGCGACAGAATGGCCATGTGACGACCCAAATTGATTTCAGCGCCCCCCGTCTTGCCATCTTGGGCGGCGGCCCCGGCGGATATGAAGCCGCCATGGTGGCCGCGTCCCTCGGGGCGAAGGTGACCGTCATCGAACGCAAGGGCCTCGGCGGGTCGGCCGTGCTGACCGACGTGGTGCCTTCCAAGACCCTCATTGCGACGGCGGACGCCATGCGCCGGGTGGCCAGCGCCCATGACCTGGGCGTGCGCTTTGACGAGCAGGCCGGCGCTGCCTACGCGGACCTGAAGACGGTCAACGAGAGGCTGCTGAAGCTCGCGGAGAGCCAGTCGTCGGACATCCACCGCGGGCTGGAGCGGATGGGCGTCAAGGTCATCATCGGCGAAGGCCGGCTGACCGATGCGAACAGTATCGCCGTCACCACCGAGTCGGGGACCGAAACCGTGGATGCGGACGCCGTCCTGGTGGCCACCGGCGCCACGCCGCGCGAGCTGCCAACGGCGAAGCCGGACGGGGAGCGGATCTTCAACTGGACACAGGTGTACAACCTGACCGAGGTGCCGGAGCACCTGATCGTTGTCGGTTCGGGCGTCACCGGGGCCGAGTTCGCCTCGGCCTACCGGATGCTCGGCACGAAGGTCACGCTGGTCTCCTCGCGCGACCGCGTGCTGCCCGGGGAGGACGCCGACGCGGCCGCGGTGCTCGAGGACGTGTTTGCCCGCAGCGGGATGACGGTACTCTCCAAAACCCGGGCCTCCAGCGTGGAGCGCAGCCAGGACGGCGTCGTGGTCACGCTCTCCGACGGGCGCACGGTCGAGGGCTCGCACTGCCTGCTGGCGGTCGGCGGCGTGCCGAATACGTCCGGCATCGGGCTGGAGGAAGCCGGCGTGGCCCTGACGGAAAGCGGCCACATCAAGGTCGACGGCGTCTCCCGCACTACGGCGCCGAACATCTACGCGGCGGGGGACTGCACCGGAGTGCTCGCCCTCGCCTCGGTCGCTGCGATGCAGGGCCGCATCGCCGTGGCGCACCTGCTCGGCGACGTGGTCAAGCCGCTGAAGCTGAAGCAGGTTGCCTCCAACATCTTCACCAGCCCGGAGATCGCCACCGTGGGCGTGACCGAGGAGGACATCGCGTCCGGCCAGTACCAGGGCGACGTGATCAAGCTGTCGCTGAGCACCAACGCCCGGGCCAAGATGATGAATGTCACGGACGGTTTCGTGAAGATCATCTCGCGCCGCGGCTCCGGCACGGTGATCGGCGGCGTCGTGGTGGCCCCGCGCGCTTCCGAACTGATCTTCCCGATCGCGCTGGCGGTGACGCAGAAGCTGCACGTGGATGATCTGGCCAACACCTTCACGGTCTACCCGTCCCTCACGGGCTCCATCTCCGAGGCGGCACGGCGGCTGCACGTGCATCTCTAGGCGCCGTGCCCATAGGGTGGAGGCGGTAGCGAGCTGGCCGGATAGTGCAGGGGGGACGTACAAACATGCCTCGGGAGCGTTTTTACCAAAAGAAGGTCTGGCAGAACGCCGCCGTCGCGGTGCTGGCGCTGCTGACCCTCGGCGCGATCGTGTACGCGTTCCTGCCGAAGGCGCCGCCGGTGGCCCCGGGCTCCGCGC
>NZ_ANPE02000298.1 GCF_000328305.2 Arthrobacter crystallopoietes BAB-32
CGCCGCCGGGCGGCTGCTGTTCGGCGGCGCGCTTGCCGGCCGCCGACACTGCCCGGAGCACATCCTCCACGTCCACGCCCAGCCAGCCCGCGAGCAGGCGTGAGTAGGCCGGGCGCATGGCAGGATCCCGAATCTGGGCCACCACGGGGGCCGCGGCGCGCAGCGCCTGGACCCGGCCTTCGACCGTGTCGAGGTCGAACCGCTTGAGCGTGGCCTTGATGGCGAACTCGAACAGCGGCCGGCGCGAGGAGATCAGCTCGCGGACGGCCGGTTCGCCGCGGGTCATCCGGAGATCACACGGATCCGCGCCGGTCGGCTCGACCGCGACAAACGTCTGGGCGATGAACCGCTGGTCCTCCTCGAAGGCCCGCAGGGCGGCCTTCTGCCCGGCCTCGTCGCCGTCGAAGGTGAAGATGACCTCTCCCCCGGTGCCGTCGTCGGACAGCAGACGGCGGGCGATCTTGATGTGGTCGGCGCCGAACGCGGTGCCGCAGGTGGCTACTGCAGTGGTGATTCCGGCCAGATGGCAGGCCATGACGTCCGTGTAGCCTTCGACGACAACGAGCTGCCGGTTCCGGGCAATGTCCCGTTTGGCCAGGTCGATGCCGTACAGCACCTGGGACTTCTTGTACAGCGCGGTTTCCGGAGTATTGAGGTACTTCGGGCCCTGGTCGTCGTCGTACAGTTTGCGCGCTCCGAAGCCGATAGTCTCGCCTGCAATGTCGCGGATGGGCCAGATCAGCCGGCCGCGGAACCGGTCGTAGATGCCGCGATTGCCTTCGGAGAACATGCCGGTGAGCTTGAGTTCCTCTTGTTGGAAGCCCCGGCCGGCCAGGTGCTTGAGCAGGCTGTCCCACCCCTGCGGGGCGTAGCCGACGCCGAAATGTTCGGCAGCGGCAGCGTCGAATCCCCTGCCTTCGAGGAACTGCCGGGCAGCGGCAGCCCCGGGCGTGGCGAGCTGCGCGCGGAAGAACTCTGCGGCGACCTTGTGGGCGTCAAGCAGCCGCTGCCGCTTGCCCACGTCCTCGCGGCGCGGCCCCGTTCCGCCGTCCTCGTAGCGCAGCGTGTAGTTGATGCGGTGCGCCAGCTTTTCAACCGTCTCGGCGAAAGTTGTGTGGTCCATCTTCTGGACGAACGAGATGACGTCGCCGCCTTCGCCGCAGCCGAAGCAGTGGTACGTGCCGACCTGGGGACGGACGTGGAACGACGGCGACCGCTCGTCGTGGAAGGGGCACAGGCCCTTGAAGGAGCCGATGCCGGCGGACTTGAGCGTGACGTAGCCGTCGACGACGTCCTTAATGTCCGTACGCTGCCGGACCTCGTCGATGTCTTCGCGTTTGATCAGTCCGGCCATGAGAACAGTTTAGGTTGGCGGGGCAAATCGAACCGGTCGCGCGGCTGGTTGTGCACGGAACCTGCAGGCAGCGTCCTGTGGAGGACCAGACTAGATCAGCGTGCGGTTCGAGCCCATGAGCCGCTCGTGCAGGGCGATGGCCGATACATCGGTGAGGGAAGCGATCTGGTCGATGACCACCCGGAGGCGGGCACCGTCGTCGTCCGCGGCATGCCAGTCCGCCACGAAGGCCGGCTCCAGGTGCCGGGGGCCCGTGGCATGCAGTTCGTGGACCAGGTCGGTGAGGATTTCCTGCTGCTGCTCGTAGATCGGCTGGCGCAGGTCCGCGGTCATGACGAACGTCGTCGCCAGGCCCTTCATCACGGCGATTTCCAGCACGGTTTCCTGCGGCACCACGAGCTCGGCGGCATACCGGGTCAGCGGTTCCGGCCCGTAGATGCCGCGGGTCGCCTCAAGCGCGCTGGAGCAGAAACGGCCGATGAGCTGGCTGGTCATGTCCTTCAGCGCTGCCATGGACTTGCGGCTGCCGTCCGCTTCCCGGACCCAGACGCCCGATTCCTCCAGACGCGTCAGCGCCGCGTCCACTTCTGCCGGATCGGTGTGCGGGAGGTACCACTGCCGGGTATAGCCGATGACGCGGCTGCGGTGGTCCGCGTTGTCCATCCATTTGAGCTGGACGCGGCCGGCGACGATGGCGTCCTCGACGTCGTGCACGGAGTAGGAGATGTCGTCCGCCAGGTCCATCACCTGGGCCTCGATGCAGGATCGGCGCTCGGGGGCGCCCGCGCGCAGCCAGTCGAAGACGGGCAGGTCATCCTCGTAGGCGCCGAACTTGCTGGTCCGCTTGCCGTGGATCACGGGAGCATCAGAGGCGGCCCAGGGGTACTTGCACGACGCGTCGAGGCTGGCCCGGGTCAGGTTCAGCCCGGCCGGCGACCCGTCCGGACGGAGGACCTTGGGCTCCAGCCGGGTGAGCAGGCGCAGGGTCTGGGCGTTGCCTTCGAACCCGCCGATGGAGTGTGCGGCTGCATTGAGCGCGGCCTCCCCGTTGTGGCCGAACGGCGGGTGGCCGAGGTCATGCGAGAGGCAGGCGGCGTCCACCACGTCCGGGTCGCAGCCGAGGGTGCGGCCGAGTTCCCGGCCGACCTGGGCAACCTCGAGGCTGTGGGTCAGCCGCGTGCGGACAAAGTCGTCCGTGGCGGGCGAGACCACCTGGGTCTTCGCGCCGAGCCTGCGCAGCGCGGACGAATGCAGGACGCGCGCCCGGTCCCGCTCGAAGTGCGTGCGGTAGGTGCTCTTGGCCGGCTCGGCCACCCAGCGTTCCTGGTCCGACTCCTTGTAGCCCGTCATCAGCGGCTCGGGCGTCAGCGCGACCTGCTCAGCCACCGGAGACATCCAGCTCGGCGGCGGCAATCATGGCTTTGTGGTTCTCGTCCAGCTCCCGGCTGTTCAGCCAGCCGTCCGGGAGCGCCGGCCGCT
>NZ_ANPE02000297.1 GCF_000328305.2 Arthrobacter crystallopoietes BAB-32
GCTGTCGAAACGCCCGCGCGCGCCGCAACCATGGCTGCTGTCACGCGGCGTGGACGGCTCTGGCGCTGCTGAAGGGCCCCCGGGTATCCATACCTTCATCGTAGACGCTTCACTCCAACCGGCGCATCAAGCGTTTGACGCCCCTCTTCGTCAAGCGTTTGACGCATCCCGATGTGAGGTGCCAAACTCACTGTGACTGTTTCAAGAACCCGCCCTCTGCGGGCCCCGATGACGTGGAGAGAACCATGGACGCCAACGCCATGAACCGTGAACGCAAGAAAATCATCCTGGACTGCGACCCCGGGCACGACGACGCCGTGGCATTGCTCCTGGCCCACGGCAACCCGGACATCGAGCTCCTCGCGGTGACCACCGTCGTCGGAAACCAGACGCTGGAAAAGGTCACCCGAAACGCGCTCTCCGTGGGCACTATCGCCGGCATTACCGGCGTCCCCTTCGCCGCCGGCTGCGACCGCCCGCTGGTGCGCACCATCGAAACCGCGCCGGACATCCACGGCGACTCCGGCATGGACGGCCCCGCCCAGCCCGAGTCCGCGATCGCTCTCGACCCGCGCCACGCCGTCGACCTCATCATCGAAACGGTCATGGCGCACGAGCCCGGCACCGTCACGCTCGTCCCGACGGGCGGCCTGACCAACATCGCGATGGCCGCCCGCAAGGAGCCGCGGATCGTCGAGCGCGTGAAGGAAGTCGTGCTGATGGGCGGCGGCTATCACGTGGGCAATTGGAGCGCTGTGGCCGAATTCAACATCAAGATCGACCCCGAGGCCGCGCACATCGTCTTCAACGAGAAGTGGCCCGTGGTCATGGTCGGGCTGGACCTGACCCACCAGGCGCTGGCCACCCCGGACGTCGTTGCGCAGATCGAGGCGGTCGGCACCGGCCCCGCCCGGTTCGTCCGCGAGCTGATGGACTTCTTCGCGCAGACCTACAAGGACGCGCAGGGCTTCGACCACCCGCCGGTCCACGACCCGTGCGCCGTGGCCTACGTGATCGATCCGAGCGTGATGACCACGCGCAAGGTGCCGGTCGACATCGAATTGCAGGGCACGCTGACCCTGGGCATGACCGTGGCCGACTTCCGCGCCCCGGCGCCGGCCGACTGCCACACGTCCGTCGCCGTGGACCTCGACCGCGAAAAGTTCTGGAACCTGGTCACCGACGCACTCATCCGCATCGGCGACGTGGTGCCCGGAGTGCCGGTTTCTCCGCGGACGACGGCGGCCGGTCCCTCTGCGGCGGCCCCCACCCGGGCGGTGGCGTAGTGAGCACCACTCTTCGCGAGACGAAGACCTCGCGCGGGACCACCGCCGCGCTGATGGCCGCCCTGCTGACGGCCTGCGTGGCCTTCCAGCTGAACGCCTCCATGCTCAGCCCGGCGCTGGTCACCATGGGCGAGGAACTGCAGACGGACCAGGCCTCCATCGGCCTGTCGCAGACCTGGTTCTTCACCACCGCAGCGCTGTTCTCCCTCTTCCTGCCGCGGCTGAGCGACGTGGTCGGGCGGAAGCGGATCCTGGTCGGCATGATGCTGCTGACCGCGGTCGGTTCCGTGATCGCCGCGCTCGCCCCGGACGTGACCTGGCTGTTCGTCGGCCGCATCGTCCAGGGCGTCAGCGGGCCGACCGTGCCGCTGTGCCTGATCATGCTGCGCACCGCCGTTGCCAATCCGAAGTCCTACGGCGCGATGATGGGCGTCATCCTGGCCGTCAACGGCGGCGTGGCCGGCGTCGATTCCTTCCTCGGCGGCTACATGGCCGAGCACTACGGCTTCCGCAGCATCTTCTGGCTGATGGTGGTCCTCGCTGTGATCGCCGCGGTCCTGGTCGCCGTGCTCACCGACGAGAGCAAGCCGCAGGCCGGCACCGCGATGGACTGGCGCGGCGTGTTCTTCATCGTCGTGGCCGTCGGCGCCATGCTGACTGCGCTGAACGAGGCAGCCAAGCTGGTCGGCGCCTTCTCCACCGGCACGCTGCTCCTTTCGCTGGTGCTGATCGCCGTCGCGGCCGCCGCGTTCCTGGCCTTCTGGCGCACGGAGAAGCACGCGAAGCAGCCCATGGTCGAGATCGTCCACCTGCGCCAGCGCTCCACCTGGGCTCCGCTGCTCACCACGGTCCTGACCATGACCGGCATCTTCGCCGTGATCAACGGGATTGTGCCCGCCTACGTGCAGGCCGCCGCGCCAGGGTTCGGCATCGGCCCGACCGAGACGGCGCTGCTGATCCTGACCCCGTACGCCCTGCTGGGCTGGGTCTTCGGCCCGATCAGCGGCCGCCTCGCCCCGACCTTCGGGTACAACAAGGTGCTGCGCATCGGCCTGCTCGGCAGCATCGCGGCCCTGGCCATCATCGTATTCTTCGGCCTGGACAACCTGCCGCTCATGGTGACCGGCACCGTGCTGCTGGGCATCATGTACGCCGGCACCGCCAACATCATGCTCAACGGCCTCGGCGTGGTGCTCTCGCCCCCGGGCAACCCCGGTTTCCTGCCCGGCATGAACGCTGGCGCCTTCAACCTCGGCGCCGGGCTGAGCTTCCTGGTGCTGCCCGCAGTGCTCGTGGGCACCTCGGCGCTGGGCGACCGCGGCTCCTACCTGACGGTGGTCACCGTCGGCCTGGTCATCACGATTGCCGCCTTCGCCGCCTCACTGCTGATCCCCAAGCCTGTTGACGCGGAGGTGGAGAAGTGACCGGGAACGGACGCATCGTCGTCGTTGGTTCACTGAATGCGGACCTGACCATCTACACCGAGCGGCTGCCCAACCCCGGCGAGACCGTGCACGGCGAGGGCTTCGGCGTGAACGCGGGCGGCAAGAGCGCCAACCAGGCCGTCGCCGCGGGCCAGCTCGGCGGCGCCGTCAGCCTGATCGGTGCCGTGGGCGGCGACGCCAACGGGGACATGCTGCTCGCGTCCGCCGCGGCGGCCGGCGTGGACGTGTCCCGGGTGCGCCGCGCCGACGGCGTGCCCACCGGCGTCGCCCTGATCACCGTGGACGCCGCGGGGGAGAACACCATCGTCTACTCTGCCGGCGCCAACGGCACGGTGGCTCCGGCCGACATCGCAGCCGCCCGGGATGCCTTCGACGGTGCCGCCGTGGTCTGCCTCTGCCTCGAGGCCGGGCTGGAGACAGTGGAAGCTGCCGCCCAGGCGGGGCACGACGCCGGAGCTACCGTCCTGCTCAATCTCTCGCCTTACGCTGCGGTTCCGCAGAGCCTGGCCGCCCTCAGCGACGTCCTGCTGGTCAACACGCACGAAGCTTCACTCTTCCTTGGCGCCGAGATGCCTGCCGCCGACGCTGAGGCTGCCGCATGGGAGCCGGTCCTGCGCCAGTTCGCCGAGCGCGGGCAGGGCCGGTCCGTGATCACGCTGGGCGCCCACGGGTCAGTGGTGCTCGATTCGTGCGCCGCCGCCGACCGCCGGATCACGCGCATCGCTCCCACGAAGGTCGACGCCGTTGACACCACCGGCGCCGGTGATGCCTTCACCGGCGCCCTCGCCGCCCGGCTCGCCGCGGGGGACCAGC
>NZ_ANPE02000296.1 GCF_000328305.2 Arthrobacter crystallopoietes BAB-32
CGAGGGCGGCGACGTCGAAGGGGGACAGGACCCGGTCGGCCGTGGAGGAGCCGGTGACCATGCCGGACATGCCGTGTCCGCCCTGGACGGTGTCGGCGGCCAGCGCGCGGGCGACGGCCTGGCGCATCCGGTTGATGTTGAAGACATCGGCGCCGGTGAGGGCCTCGGCGGCGGTGTGGAGGCGCTGCAGGTGGCCTGCGTCGCCGTAGGTTTCGCCCAGCCCGGTGACCCCGGCGTCGGTGTGGACCTGGACGATCGCGCGGAGCGCGAACGGTTCGTGCACGCCGACCGTGTTCAGCAGCGGCGGGTCCGCGAACGCCACCGGCGTGATCGTGATGCCCGTAATGGCCACCTGGCCGAGGTGCTCGGAGCAGAGGCTGGTTGCGGGCGCGGCGTCGGCGACAGACATAGGGTGGAAGTCCTTTCACGGAGAGCCAGGGAGGGCACAAGATTCACTTCACGCTAATCGGGAGCAGTGATGCGTGTCCAAGATCACTTATGCACCGGACGATGCCGGATCGGTATCGGTGCTGTGCGGGCAGACGGCCTTCAGCGGCCGCCGGATTCCTGTTCGAGCCGCCTTTTCGAATTGATGAGGTGCGTGCGCATGGCGGCGGCAGCGGCCTGCGCGTCTCCAGCTTCAATAGCGGCCAGGACGGCGTCGTGTTCGGCGGAGACCTGGGCGAGGCGGACGGCTTCGGCTTTCGTACCGCTGGTGTCCAGGCGGTGCCGTGGCATCGCGATCATGACGGGGCCGAGGCTGCCAATGGCGTTGGCCAGGTACGGGTTGCCGCTGGCCTCAGCCACGGTTCGGTGGAAATCGAAGTCGTGGCGCAAGGCCGCGGCGGGGTTGCCCTCGGAACGGGTGAAGGCGTCCAGGGCGCTGCGCAGCATGGCCATCTGCGAGTCCGTGTGCCTGCGGGCCGCGAGTGCCGCCGCCTCGGTTTCGATCCCGACCCGGTACTCCATCAAGTGGCGGCGCTCTTCGAGCGTGCGGACCTGGCCGACCGGGTGCTGCGGCTGGGCATCGACAGCGGGAGGAGTCAACGCAAAGCTGCCGGCGCCGCGCCGGGTGTGCACGAGCCCTTCGGCCTGCAGCCGGGTGATGGCTTCGCGCACCACTGTGCGGCTGACCCCGTGTTCGGCGATCAGGGTGTTCTCGCTCGGCAGCTTCTCGCCGGGGGCAATGGCGCCGTCTATGATGCGGCGGCGCAGGTCGTCAACCAAGGCGGTGGTCAGGTTCTGCTTCATCGTTCCAATGCTTTCCTCGTGCGGAGGTGGGACAACGACGGCGGTGGGGCGCCGCCGTCGTTGTTGGGGAGGGGAGGAGGATGAGGGGAGGGGAGGAGGATGAGGGGAGGGCGGCAGGCGCCGGCTCAGGCGCGGCCGAACTCCACGCTCTCCGTGGTCCAGGCTCGGGCCTGGTCGCTGAAGGTGAAGCCGAGGCCGGGGCGGTCCGGAACGATCATGCGGCCGTCCTTGGTCTCCAGCCGCTCATTGAACAGCGGGTCGAGCCAGTCGAAGTGCTCCACCCAGGGCTCGCGCGGGTAGGTGGCGGCCAGGTGTAGGTGGATCTCCATGGCGAAGTGCGGGGCGAGGTCCAGGCCGGCCTGGTCCGCGAGGGTGGCCAGGCGCAGGAACTGCGTGATGCCGCCGACGCGCGGAGCATCCGGCTGGATGATGTCGCAGGCGCGGGCGGCGATGAGGCGCTCGTGCTCGGCGACGGAGGCGAGCATTTCGCCGGTGGCGATGGGGGTGTCCAGCGCGGCGGCGAGGGCGGCGTGGCCTTCGGCGTCGTAGGCGTCCAGCGGCTCCTCGATCCAGACCAGGTCGAACTGCTCGAGTTTCCGGCCCATGCGCAGTGCGGTGGCACGGTCCCACTGCTGGTTCGCGTCCACCATGAGCGGCACGTCGGCGCCGATGTGCTCGCGGACGGCGGCGACGCGGCGCAGGTCCTCGGCGTTGTCCGGCAGGCCGACCTTGATCTTGATGCCGCCGATGCCCTCTTCGAGGGAGCGGCTGGCGCGGTCCTTCACTTCCTCGATGCTGGCGTTGAGGAAGCCGCCGGAGGTGTTGTAGGTGCGGACGGAGTCGCGGTAGGAGCCGAGGAACTTGGCCAGCGGGAGGCCCGCCCGCTTGGCCTTCAGGTCGTAGAGGGCGATGTCCAGCGCGGCGAGGGCCTGGGTGGCGACGCCGGAGCGGCCCACCGAGGCGCCGGCCCACAGCAGCTTGTTATACAGCTTGGCGATGTCGTTGGGATCCTCGCCGATCATGGTTTCGGCGACTTCCCGGGCGTGGGCGTACTGGGCGGGGCCGCCGGCGCGCTTGGAGTAGGAGAAGCCGAGGCCCTCATGGCCCTGCTCGGTCTGGATCTCGGCGAAGAGGAAGACCACTTCGGTCATGGGCTTCTGCCGGCCGGTGAACACCTTGGCATCCGAGATGGGAGTGGCCAGGGGCAGTGTCGCCGTGGAGAGCTTGACGTGGCGGATGGCGTCGGTCAGGTAGGTCATGGCAGTCCTTGCAGCAGGAGAAGTTGGTCCACTGATAGTACAAGTAGACCAACTTCTATGACAAGTGTGAGGGGCGGGCGGCTGGCTGTGACGCGGCTCGGCGGCGGGGGCTCAGGTGAGGCGGGCCTCGGGGCTCCTGGTCTTCGCCGGGTCGCGCTCCGCCAGCCCGCCGACGGCCTCCTCGATGGCTTCGATGGTGGCCGGATCAAGCTTCACGCCGACGGCCTTGACGTTGGATTCGACCTGCTCGGGGCGGGAGGCGCCGATGATGGCTGACGCAACGTTGGGATTCTGCAGGACCCAGGCGATGGCCAGTTGGGCCATGGTCAGCCCGGTTTCCTCGGCGATGGGCTGCAGCCGGTGGACGCCGTTGAGGACGTCGTCGGAAAGCCACCGGCTGATCATGTCCGCGCCGCCCTTTTCGTCCGCCGCGCGGCTGCCCTGCGGCACGTCGGCGCCGGGCTTGTACTTGCCGGTGAGCACGCCCTGCGCCACAGGCGACCAAACGATCTGGGAGATCCCGAGCTCCACGGACGCCGGGACCACCTGGTCCTCGATGACCCGCCAGAGCATGGAGTACTGCGGCTGGTTGGAGATGAGCTGGATGCCCAGGTCCTTCGCCAGCGCGTGGCCGGCACGGAGCTGGTCCGCGGTCCATTCGCTCACGCCGATATACAGCGCCTTGCCGGCGCGCACCACGTCGGCGAAGGCCTGCATGGTTTCTTCCAGCGGGGTTTCGACGTCGTAGCGGTGCGCCTGGTAGAGGTCGACGTAGTCGGTCTGCAGCCGGCGCAGCGAGCCGTCGATCGACTCCCGGATGTGCTTGCGCGAGAGCCCGGTGTCGTTGTGGCCTTTCGGGCCAGTGGGGAAGTAGACCTTCGTGAAGATCTCCAGCGATTCGCGCCGCTCATCCTTCAGCGCGCTGCCCAGCACTGTCTCGGCGGCCGTGTTCGCGTAGACGTCGGCCGTGTCGAAGGTAGTGATCCCCGCGTCCAGGGCCGCATGCACGCAGGCGGTGGCGACATCGTTCTCCACCTGGGAGCCGTGCGTCAGCCAGTTGCCGTAGGTGATCTCCGAAATTTTCAGACCGCTGTTGCCCAGATACCTGAATTCCATGCTGCGATGCTACCGGCCGGGCCGACCGTAGCGGTGTTCGGGGCGGCCCGTGCTGCCGTACCGCAGGTGGATTTCGACCGCGCCGTCATCGGCCAGCGCCGACAGGTACCGCTGCGCCGTGGCACGGGAAATGCCGACCTTCCGGGCGACCTCGGCGGCGGACTGCTGGGTCTCCGGCACCAGCGCCTCCAGTACCGCGGCCTCGGTGGCGGAGCGGGTGCGGGCAGCCGGCGCACCGGACTCGCCCGGATGCAGGGCGTGCAGGGCGCGGTCCACCGTGTCCTGGTCGATCGAGGGCTGCTCGGCCAGCAGCCGGCGGAACCGGGCGTAGGCGCGCAGCTTCCGGGACAGCTGCTCCGCGGTGAACGGCTTGATCAGGTAGTCGAGGGCGCCGCGGCGCAGCGCCTTGCGGACCGAGGGGGCGTCCGCGGCCGCGGTGAGCATGATGACGTCCACGTCCAGGGTGCGCAGCAGGTCCAGCCCGAGCGCATCCGGCAGGTAGACGTCCAGGAGCATCAGGTCCGGCTCCTGGCCGTGCACCGTGCGCAGGGCCTGCTCGGCCGAGCCCACCGGCGGCAGGGCGGTGAAGCCCGGGACGGCGTCCACGTAGCCGGCGTGCAGCCGGCCGACATGGAAGTCGTCGTCCACAATGAGGACCTGGAAGTCGGTCATAAAGTCTCTCCTGTCCCTGTTGGTTCCACGGTCCCCGGCAGCCGGGCGCAGAAGACGGCGCCCGGTCCGCCCGGCCGGCCCGGATCCGCCACCCATACCTCGCCGCCGCGGCGGCGGGCGAGCTGCCGCACCAGCGGCAGCCCGAAACCCTGTCCGTGGATGTCCGGCAGCTCCGGCACCTCGGGCAGCACGCTGTTGCCCTCCCGGCCATCCCAAACGGAGTCGCCCTCCGCAGTGGTGAAGCCCTCGGCGAAAATCCGCTCATAGCCCGGCCCGCCGCCGTCGTTGTTTCCGGCAGTGTCCAAGGGCGGCAGGCCGTCGCCGGAATCCGCCACCACCAGATGCAGCGTGCCGCCGTCGCCGGTGAGTTCGTCCATGACTTCAACCTCGACCCAGCGCTCGGGATTCCCGCCCCGCACCGCTGCCCGCACGGCGTTGTCCACGAGGTTGCCGATCACGGTGGTCACGTCCTGCGGGTCCGTGATCCGGCCGCGGATCAGCGTCTCCGGCCCCACCCGCAGCGTGACCCCGCGTTCGGCCGCCTCCGTGCTCTTCGCTCCGATGAACGCCTGCAGGTACGGATCCTGCAGCAGCTCCACCTGCTCGGCCGGATAGGTCAGCGGGCCGGTCTGCATGATCCCGGAAACATAGTCATGCGCCTCGGCAGGCCGTCCGATCCCGAGCAGCCCGGCGATGGTGTGCAGCCGGTTGGCGAACTCGTGCCGCTGCGCGCGCAGTGCGGTGGTCAGCGCGCCAACGGCATCGAGCTGCCGGGTCAGCGACTGCAGCGCGGTGCGGTCCCGCAGCATGATCACCCAGCCCAGTTCCGGGGCACGGGGAACAACGACGGCGGTGCCTGCCCCGGGGCGGTAACCGCGCCTTCCCGGGGTGCGGCTGGGCTGCACTTCGCGCGCAGACAGGATCAGCACGCGGGAGCCGACCACCTGTTCCACCGTGGGGGACTGCGGGTCGGCGGCGGCCAGCAGGCGGTCGAAGGAATCCGGCAGGCCGGCCTCGGCGAGCGGACGGCCGACCAGGTCGGCGGCGATGTCGAAGCCGAGCAGGCGCTTGGCTTCGCGGTTGAAGACGGTGATCTTCCGGTCCGCCGAGACGCCGATGACCCCCTCGTCCACGCCGCGCAGCACAGCCTCCTGGTCCTGCACCAGCGCGGCGATCTCCTCCGGCTCCAGTCCAAGGGTCAGCCGCTTGAGCCGCCGGCCCAGCAGCAGCGAGGCGCCGGCACCCAGGGCCAGTGCACCGGCCGCGGTGGCCGCGATCGGGAAGATGCTGCCGGCCAGGCTCTCCAGCACGTCTTCGCTCGAGAACCCCACGCTGACCTCGCCCACCACTGCGGTGGAACCGGGTGCGTACACCGGGACCTTGGCCCGCGCCGAGTGCCCCAGCGTGCCCTGTTCCTGGGTGGTGACTTCCCGCCCGGCCAGGGCCTCGGAGGGATCCGTGCTGACCATCTTGCCCAGTTCGGCCGGATTCGGGTGGGCCAGGCGCAGGCCGGTGTCATCGGTCACCACCACGAACAGCGCGCCGGTGCGCTGCCGCACGTCCTCCGCCAGCGGCTGCAGCGGGCCGCCGGCCAGGGCCTCTGCGGAGAGCTCGGCAGGGGAGGCGTCAGCGAGGTCGGCGGTGGCCGTCCGGACATCACCGGAAGCCGCCACGGTCCTGGCCACCGCCAGCGCTTGGCGTTCGGCCTCGTTGCCCAGCCGCTGGTAAGTCAGCAGGCCGATTACCACAGCCGACAGCAGCACCACCAGGGCCACGACGCCCACCTGGAGCAGGAGCATGCGCGCGGAGAAACTCATCCGCGGCGCATGGCCGCCGGAGTCCTCCACAGTGCCTCCCTAGGGACGGCGGAAGCCGCCCTCCGAGCTAAATGAGCAAAACGTGCGCAATAAGCAGTATGCACCTCAAGTGAGATAAAGCGCCATCCGTGATCGAGGCCACCCTACAGTCTGTAGGGCCGGTCACACCGGTAAGCGTTTTACGAAGGAGTTGCAGTGCTGGTTTTCCTGGGATTCGCGATGATCGCGGTCTTCATGGCGCTGATCATGACCAAGAAGCTGACCCCCGTCTTGGCCCTGATTATTGTCCCCACCATCTTCGGCCTCTTCGCCGGAGCCGGATTGGGCTTGGGCGACATGGTCCTGGAGTCGATGAAATCGCTGACGTCCACAGCAGCACTGCTCATGTTCGCCATCATTTTCTTCGGCCTGATGATCGATGTCGGCCTGTTCGATCCGCTGGTGCGCTTCATTCTGCGCACCCTCGGCAACGACCCCGCGAAGGTCGTGCTCGGCACGGCCGTGCTCGCCGCCGTCGTTTCCCTCGATGGAGATGGGTCCACCACCTTCATCCTGACCACGGCCGCGATGTTGCCGATCTACCACCGTCTGGGCATGAGCCCCGTGGTCCTCACCTGTGTCGCCGGCCTGGCCAACGGCACCATGAACATCGTCCCCTGGGGCGGACCGACGGCGCGTGCAGCAGCCGCCCTCGACGTCTCGCCCACCGACGTCTTCGTCCCGATGATCCCGTCCCTGCTGGCCGGCATCGTGATCGTGATGATCTTCGCCTGGGGCCTCGGCCTGAGCGAGCGCAAGCGCCTGGCCGGCGGCGTCGAGAACCGCAAGGGCAAGCCTGACCTGTGGCAGGACGAGCCCGGCACTGGCGGCGCCACCGGCGGCAAGAAGGGCAAGGGCGGCAACGGCGGAGGCTCCGGCACCGCACCCTCCGGCGCCCCCGCCACCGGCGGCTCCGTGGCCGTCCTGGAAGCTCCCGCCGAGGAGACCACCGACTCGTCGCTGGTCGGTTCCGCCCTGGACCCGAATCGCCCGACCCTGCGTCCGCACCTGTTCTGGTTCAACCTCATCCTGACCGTGGCCGTGATGGTCGTCCTGGTACTGGACATCGTCCCGCTGGCCTACGTCTTCATGATCGGCGCCGCGCTGGCCCTGATGGTCAACTTCCCCCGGGTCAAGGACCAGGCCGCGCAGCTGGTCGCTCACGGCCAGAGCATCGTCGCCGTCGTCTCCATGGTGATGGCCGCCGGTGTGCTGACCGGCGTGCTGGACGGCACCGGCATGGTGGATGCCATGGCCAGCTGGCTGGTGAACATCATCCCCGAATCGATGGGCCCGTTCATGGCCGTCATCACCGGCCTGCTGAGCATCCCGATGACGTTCTTCATGAGCAACGACGCGTTCTACTTTGGCGTGCTGCCGGTGCTGAGCGAAACCGCCGCGCACTTCGGCATCGCCCCGGCGGAGATGGCCCGTGCCTCGATCACCGGCCAGCCGGTGCACATGCAGAGCCCGCTGGTGCCGGCCATCCTGCTGCTGGTCTCGCTGGCCAGCGTGGAACTGGGCGACCACCACAAGAAGGTCCTGTGGCGCTCCGCGGTCGTCTCGCTGGTGATGCTCGCCGTGGGCATCCTGCTCGGCGCCATCCCCTGGGGCTGAGTCTGAGCTAACGACGCCGGCACCTGAGGTGAGTTGCGAAACTTGCCTCAGGTGCCGGCGTCGTTAAGCCTCCAGCCGTCGGGCCCGCAGCACGCTGTCCGTCAACGTGCCGGTTTGGCCCTCCGGCCCGGTGATATCCCGGTCGACGGAAGCAACGGTTTCCAGCGCCCAGCCGGGGGACTGGAGCCCCAGCGCCGCCGCAAGCTCCGCGGCGGTCGGGAGCGGCTCCTGCGGCTCGGGGTGGCGGGACCACGGCGGAAAGGACTCGTGCCCGACCACGAGCAGGCGGCCGCCGGGAGCCACCGCCCTGGCCGCCGCTTCAAGCACGCTGTTCCGGGGCAGCTCCACTGGGGAATGCAGGAACTGCGCTGACACCAGATCGAACCGTGTGGCGGGCTCCCATCCGGCCAAATCCAGCCTGCGCCACTGGATCCGGTCCGCTACTCCGGCCTCCTGCGCGTGCTGCGCCGCCCGTTCCAGCGCCACCGCGGACACATCGATCCCGGTGACCTGCCAGCCTGCGAGGCCAACCAGATGGCATCCGCGCCTTCGCCACAGCCCAGGTCCACGGCGGTGCCCGGGGCGAGGCCGGAGACCTCGCGGACCAGCATGGCGTTGGGCCGGCCGCTCCAGACCTGGTCCCGTTCGTTGTAGAAGGATTCCCAGAAGTCGCCGACAGCGTCTACCACTGGCCATCCCGGGTGTACGGCCGCGACCAGAGAGCGACCTGCAGCAGGACGGCCTTCAGCCAGGCCTCCATCATGGCTTCCACCTGTTCCGCGGACTCCTCGCGCTTGGCCAGGAACGGGCGGATCGTCGTCGTAATGGGTCCGGTCAGGGCGATCAGGTGCCGCAGCGGGACCACCGGCGTGGAGCCCACCTGGTCCGTCTCGTTCTTGTGCTCCGGGGTGTGCCGCAGCGCGATCTCGTTCTGGTAGTCCAGCCACTCCTGGTCGTAGGGGCGGGTGCAGGTGTCGCGGATCCACTGGCCGAACCGTGCGCGCACCGCCTCAAGGTACTCGGCGATCGGCGGGCCGTCAGGGCGGGAAAAATGCGCGACCAGGTGCGGCTGGCCGGCCACGAAGCCGTACCAGACGTCGAGCACCTTCTCCACCTGGCCATCCAGCAGCTGGCCTGCCCGGCGCAGCAGTTCGGCGTCCCTGTTGGTGAACATGACGCTTGCCTTGAGTTCCTCCAGTTCTGCCAAGCTGACCGGGGAATGGCTGGCAGCGCCATAGGTGTAACCCGGGATTTCAGGACTCTTCGGTGATTGGACCGACATGGCCGACCTCCAAGTGGTTGGGAGGCCATTAATACTCCGGGCCGTGTGGAAGGGCAACGGGGGGGGCGGAACCGGGACCGTTGGGGACCACGGCTGGCGGTTCCTGCGGAAAGGACATACGACGGCGGTGCCCCGGTGCCGTCGATCGCGGAACCGGGCACCGGCATGGGTTCGAAACGCTTAGGTGCCGGCGGGGGCGAGGACGATGTCGAAGCGGGTGCGGGCCCAGGTTCCGTCGAGTTGGCGGCCGTTGGGAGTGGGGGTCCCGGCTGGCTGCTGCTCGAACGTCTTGATGAGGGAGTCTTTCACTCCGAAGACGCTGTCGCCGATCTCGATCTGCGGGTCGCCGTCGACGAAGATGTGGGTGACGAGGGTGCGCAGGTTTTGTGCGGTGACCATGAAGTGCAGGTGGGACGCGCGGACGGGGGAGCGGCCGGTGGCTTCGAGCATCTTGCCCACGGGCCCGTCATGCGGGATGGGGTACGGGGTCGGTGTCAGTCCCCAGAAGCTGTAGTTCCCGTTTTCGTCGGTGTAGAGGTGGGCGCGGCCGGCGACGCGGCCGTCGGTGTATTGGACGTCGTAGAAGCCGTCGTCGTCGGCTTCCCAGACCTCGATGCGGGCGTTCGGGACGGGGTTGCCGTGGGTGTCGGTGACGGTTCCTTCGACCCAGCAGGGCTGGCCGGTGGCGCCGCCGGCGATGTCGCCGCCGTGCGCGATTTCGGGGGCGGTTTCGGTGAAGAAGGGTCCGAAGACGGTGGCTTCGGTGGCGTTGCCGATGGTTTCGTTGTTCACGGCGATGGTCTGCATGGAGGCGCCGAGGACGTCGGAGAGCAGGATGAATTCCTGGCGTTTGTCGTCGGTGATGTGCCCGGCCGCGGTGAGGAATTCGATGGCCTGGTTCCACTCGGTTTCGGTGAGCCGGACCTCGCGGATGAAGGCGTGCAGGTGCCGAGTCAGGGACTGCATGAGCTGCTTCAGCCGCGGGTCTGCAGTGTTCTCGAAGGAGGCGACGACGGTGTCGACCAGGTCCTGCTCGACCTGCTGCTGTTCAGGCGTGATGCCGTTGATGGTGGTTTCAGTCATGGGGGGTGCCTTCTTAGAGGTCGGTGAGGGTCTTGGGGTCGTCGCCCGCGGTGGCCGCGGCCAGCAGGGCGGTGAGGTTCTCCGGCGTCGCGGTGCGCGGGTTGGAGGCGGGGATTACGGGCAGGATCAGGTCCACCGCTTCGGGGATGTTCTCCTCGGCGAAGCCGTAATCCTTCAGCGCCTTCGGCGCATTGAGGGTTTCGCGGAGCCGGTTGAGTCCGTCGACCGGATTTTCAGTGCCGAACGCTGCCGCGATCCGCTCGGCGGCGGCCGGGGCGGCGGGCGCGTTGAACGCGAGCACGTACGGGAGCACGGTGGCGTGGGTCTGGGCGTGGGGCATGTTCCAGGTTCCGCCGAGGACGTGGCAGATCTTGTGGTGCATGCCGGAGCCGGCGGAGGCGAACGCGACCGCGGACAGGTACGCCCCGTACAGCGCCTGCTCCCTGCCGTCCAGCCCGGCCGGGTCCTGGGTGATCAGCGGCAGGCCCTGGTTGAGGGCGCGGATGCCTTCGGCACCGAGGGCCTGGTTGATCGGATCGGCCCGGGGTCCCCACATGGAATCGATGCAGTGAGCCATGCCGTTCAGTCCGGAGGCGACCGAGAGGTCGACGGGCAGGGACAGGGTCAGGGCCGCGTCGTAGATGACGGTGGCCGGGAGGACCTTGTCGTCGACCCCGGTAGTCTTGCGGGCCGCTTCGGTCAAGCCCCAGACGTTGGTGGCCTCGGAACCGGCGTAGGTGGTCGGGACCGCGACGATCGGGATGCCGGTGGTGAGGGCGATGGCCTTGGCCAGGCCGGTGGTCGAGCCGCCGCCGACGCAGACCAGCAGGTCGATGCCATGCTCGGCCGCAGCGGCCCGGGCCTTCTCGGCCTTTTCGACCGGTACGTGCGGGGCGACGTCGTCGTAATCCAAGGCCACGTCGATGCCCGCGGATACCTCCCGGGCGATCGCGGCCTCGAACTCGGAGGCGATCACCATCACCTTCTGCGCGCCGAACCGCTCAAC
>NZ_ANPE02000295.1 GCF_000328305.2 Arthrobacter crystallopoietes BAB-32
ATGCCGGCCGGGGCCCGCTTCCTCCGCCAGCTGGCCGGCCTCTTCCGCTCCGACGACTACTCGCAGCGCCTGATCGCCGCGGCGGCCGGAGCCCAGGATCCCGTGGCCACCGGCCGCCGGATCGCCGTCATCAGTTCGCGCGGTGGTGCGGGCAAGACAACGACGACGGCGGCCCTCGCCTTGGTCTTCGCGGCCATGCGGCAGGATGCCGTGGCGGCCGTCGACAACGATCCGGGCCTCGGCTCGCTCCCTCTGCGGCTGGGCCTGGACACGGCGCCGGCCCTGGACGCGGTGGCCTCCGCCGTCGTCGATAAGGCCCCCGCCACGCGCGACGAACTGGCCGCGCAGCTGGCGGCAGCGGAAGCGAACCTCTTCGCTACCGGAGCCCGCCTGTGGCATCCGCGTGCGGACTACCCGGCGCTGGACCGCGCGCTGACCAGCATCAGCCGCTACTTCCCGATCACGCTGCTGGACTGCCCGACCGGCATCAGCCATCCGGACAGCGTCTGGGCCGTCAAGGCCGCCCACGCCGTGGTGCTCGTCGTGCCGGCCACGGTGGCCGGGACCCAGGACGCGCTCAGCTACCAGCAGGCCTGGCAGCAGGATCCGGCGACGCGGCAGCTGCCGCTGCTGGCCGTGGTGACGGCCACGGATGCCGACGCGCCGCTGGACCCGGTGCACGAGGCCGTCCGGCTCAGCCGCGACGGCCTGGACGCGATGACACTGCCCTACGATCGGCACCTGGCCAGCGGCGTGGAGATCGACCTGGCGCTGCTCGCCCCGCAGACCCGGCTGGATGCCACAGCCCTGGCATCGCGCGTGCTGCAGGCCGCCAACGGGAACCGCTGACCATGGGCGTGACACTGATCCACCGCCCGGCCCGCACCACCGCCCCGGCCCGCTCCGCCGACCCCTTCGCGCTGGATGCCCCGCCGCCCGTGGCCGAGCGGGCCGGCGGCATGAACATGATGTCGCTGGTGCCGCTGCTGGGCGCCGGCGCCTCGATGACCGTGATGATGCTCTTCCGCGGCTCCTCGCTGGCGGCGGTCGGCGCGCTCATGATGATCGTGACCATCCTGGCGTCCATCGCGCTGATGATCAGCCAGAAGGGCAAGCAGGCCAGGCAGGGCCGCGAGCAGCGCGAACGCTACCTCGAGTATCTCGAGCGCGCACGGACCGAGCTGCGCGCGGACGAACAGCAGGCGATCAAGGTCGCGCGCATCGCCAGCCCGCCGCCGTCGGCCTTGTTCGACATCATCCGCAACCCGAAGCGCCTGTGGGAACGACGGCGGCGCAACGAGGATTTCCTGCACGTCCGGTTGGGCAGCGGGGAACGGCGGAACCGGGAAATCCGGGTCAACGACTCCTCCTCCAGCCTGCAGCAGAGCGACACGTTCATGACCACCGAGCTGGAGATCCTGAGGCAGCGGTTCGAGTCCTCGCCGGAGCTGCCGCTGACCGTGCCGCTGGACTCGGCCGGCAACGTGAGCGTGGTGGGCTCGCGGGAGTTCGCCCTGGCCGTCTGCCGGAACCTGCTGGTGGAGGCGGCGGCCTTCCATTCGCCCGAGGACCTGCATGTGGCGCTCTCCATCCCCGAGGACCGCTACGAGGACTGGGCGTGGGCCACGTGGCTGCCGCACCTGGCCGACCAGTCGAAGACCCATGCCACCGGTCCGGTGCGCCGGCTCGCCCCGGGCCTGGACGCGCTCTCCGACGTGCTGAAGGAGGACCTGCAGAACCGGTCCACCATCGCCGCCGAAGCGCGGAAGAACTACTTAAAGGGTGGAGTCGGCAACAGCATGCCGCGGCTGCTGGTCATCGCCGACACCTACGGCGCCGAGCCGCAGGAGCTGGCGCTGGCGGACAAGCACGCGGCACCGGGCCAGCTTGGCATCACCGTCATATACCTGGTGGAGAACCGCGGCTCCGAGCCGGGCGAAGTCAGCATCCGCATCAGCGAATCCGGCACTGCCCCGGGTGGGTTCATCAGCCAGAACTACCGCGAGGATCCGGTCGATCCGCTGACCGAAGCGGGCTCTTTGGATGAGCTGCCGCCCGCCACGGCGGAGGCCCTGGCGCGCGAGCTGGCCCCGCTGCGGCTCTCCCCCGACTCGCTGGAGCACAACAGCAGCGAGAGCTCGCTGGACTACCTCGAGATGCTGGGGCTGTCGAAGCGGCTCGACGCGGACGACATCCACCGGCTGTGGCAGCCGCGCGGCGAGATCGACTTCCTGCGCGTGCCGCTCGGCCCGGACGACCGCGGCAAGCCGGCCATGCTGGACCTGAAGGAAGCGGCCCAGTTCGGCATGGGCCCGCACGGCCTCTGCGTCGGTGCCACCGGCTCCGGCAAGTCCGAAATGCTGCGCAGCCTGGTGCTGGGCCTGCTGGCCACCCACTCCCCCGAGGTGCTGGCCATGGTGCTCGTGGACTTCAAGGGCGGCGCAACCTTCGCCCCGTTCGAAGGCGCCCCGCAGGTCACCGGCATCATCACCAACCTCTCCGACGACCTGACGCTGATCGAGCGCGTCTACGCCAGCCTGAACGGGGAGATCCTGCGGCGCCAGGAGCTGCTCAAGGCCGCCGGCAACATCGCCAACATCACCGACTACCAGCTGCACCGGCAGGAGCGGCTGGCCCGCGGCGAGCAGATGGAGCCGCTGCCGCATCTGGTGGTCATCATCGACGAGTTCGGCGAGCTGCTCACCGCCCGGCCGGACTTCATCGAGCTCTTCCTGTCCATCGGGCGCATCGGCCGCTCCATCGGCGTGCACCTGCTGCTGAGCAGCCAGCGGATCGAAGGCGGCAAGCTGCGCGGCCTGGACACCTACCTGTCCTACCGGATCGGCCTGCGCACGCTCTCCGAGGCGGAGAGCCGCACCGTGCTGGACACCCCGGACGCCTTCCACCTGCCGCCGGTGCCGGGCTTCGGCTACCTCAAGGTGGACACCACCACCTACACCCGCTTCAAGTCCGGCTACGTCTCCGGCCCGGTGGACGCGGAAGAGGCCGACGACGAACCGCAGGACGCGGAGCCTTTGGTCCTCCCCGTCCCGCGGTACGCCGCAGTCCTGGAGGCACCGCCGTCGTCCGCCGCTGCCAAGCCCAAGGCCGGCCTGAAGACGAAAGCCTCGCAGCGCACCACCGGGCCCACCGTGATGTCCACCCTGATGGACACGCTGCGCACGTTCCCGCGCTCGGTGAAGCCGATCTGGCTGCCGCCGCTGCCCCAGGGCATCGCGCTGGACACCGCGGCCGGCTCCGCCACCGCCACCAGCCAGGGCATCCGGCTGGCCAAGGGCGGCAACCTGCGCGTGCCGATCGGGCTGCTCGACGATCCGGCCAAGCAGTGGCAGGGCCTGTGGGAGCTGGACCTGAACAATGCCGGCGGCAACGTCATCATTGTGGGCGGCCCGCAGTCCGGCAAGAGCACGGCGCTGCGCACCATCGTCGCCAGCCTGGCGCTGACGCACAGCCCCTCCGAGGTGGGCATCTACGCGGTCGACCTGCTCGGCAGCTCGCTGCTGCCGCTGGAGGGCCTGCCGCACGTGGGCGGCGTGGCCGTACGCACCAACCGCGAAGTGGTCCGCCGCACCATTGAGGAGATCTTCGCGATGCTGGCGGTGCGCGAGCAGGTCTTCGAGCGCTACCAGATCGACTCTCTGCAGACGCTGCGGCGGATGTGCGCCAAGGGCATGATCCCGGAGCTGGCGAGCGCGGACATCGTGCTGGTGCTGGACGGCTATGGCCAGCTCAGCGACGAGTTCGACGACGTCGAGAAGCAGGTGCAGTCCATCATCTCGCGCGGCGGCGGCTACGGCATCCACGTCATCGTGACGTCGGTCCGCACCAACGAGGTGCGCATCGCGCAGCAGAGCTTTTTCGGCAACCGGATCGAGCTGCGGCTGGGTGACCCGGCCGAGTCGGCGTTCGGTCGGAAGCTGGCCGAGGGCATCAGCGCGGACCGGCCGGGGCGCGCGCTGATGGACCAGAAGCTGATCGGGCACCTTGCGCTGCCGCGCATCGATGGCAATCCCGATCCGGACACCGCTGCGCAGGGCATGCGGGACCTGGTGGCCGCCGTCGCTGCCTCCACCGATGACCGGGCCATGCAGGTGCGCGTGCTGCCGCCGCTGGTGGACGCCAGCGCGGTCCAGGTACCGCCCCGGCCGGGCCGGATTCCATTGGGGCTGCGGGAGACGGACCTCGGCACCGAGTACCTGGACATGCACAGCAAGGACCGGCACCTGGTGGTGCTCGGCGACGAGGGCGCGGGCAAGTCCAACCTGATGCGCTCGGTGATCCGGTCCCTCTCCGCCCAGCACGAGCCCGAGGACCTGGTCTTCGCGGTGTTCGACCCGCGCCGGGGCCTCGCCGACGAGGTGCCCGAGGAGTACCTGGGCGGCTATGCGACCAGCCCCGCGCTGGCCGAACAGCTCGCCGGCGCGGTAGCCACGGAGCTGGACAAGCGGGTGAACGGAAACAACGACGGCGGCGCGGCCGACGGCGGCAAGCCTCCGCGCGTTGTGCTCATCATCGACGATTACGATGTGCTCACCGCTGGCGGCTCCTCGCCGCTGAGCCGGCTGGTGCCGTACCTGCCGCTGGGCCCGGAGATCGGGCTGCATGCTGTGCTCTCCCGCCGCGTGCGCGGAGCCAGCCGCGGCATGTACGAATCGTTCTTCATGTCGCTGCGCGATTCGGGCAGCACCGGGCTCCTGATGTCCGGCGACCGGGGCGAAGGCGCCCTCCTGAACGGCATCCGCGCCCGCTCGCTGCCGCCGGGCCGCGCGCAGCTGGTGCAGGCCGGCAAGCCGGTCAACACCGTCCAGCTCTACTACCACGGCACGGGAGAAGACATCGATGAGCTCTGACTGGACCGTGGTCAGCCTCCGGGAGCCGGACCAGCTGACCCTGATCGAGGCGATGGTCGCCGCCGTGCCGGAGCTGCACGTCCGCCAGGCCGCGGACGATTCGCTGCTGGAGCTGCTGGACGATGCGGGAGAACTGCAGCTGGCCATCGAGCTGCCCCGGCTCATCCGCGTCCCGCAGGAAGCCACCCGGCTGCTCGCCGGGG
This sequence comes from Arthrobacter crystallopoietes BAB-32, assembly GCF_000328305.2. Taxonomy (GTDB): domain Bacteria; phylum Actinomycetota; class Actinomycetes; order Actinomycetales; family Micrococcaceae; genus Crystallibacter; species Crystallibacter crystallopoietes_A. The sequence goes on from NZ_ANPE02000295.1 coordinate 5,075, forward strand.
CGCAGATCTCGGCCGTGCCCGGAACCACGGTGCCGGCGGTCTTTGCACCGGGCAGCGGGGACCCGGCGGGCCAGGCGCTCTGGTGGCAGGAGATCCACGTCCGCGACGGCGTTCCGCAGGCAGCGGCCCATGCCGAATCCCTCTGCCACGAGATCGCCCGCCGCTGCGATGGCGTGGTGGCACTGCCGCAGGGAGCCGGTGCATGAGCCACGCCTCCGCCTTCGATTTCCGCAGCGCCGCCACCGGCGTGGTGTTCCAGGACAAGCCGCTGGCCACGCTCTCGCCCTGGCTGGCCAAGTCGCGCGCCGCCGCGGGCCAGGACGGCCTGCAGTTCACCCTGGTCACGCCCAGCTCCACCGCCGTCAGCCTGCCGCTGGGTGCCATGCTGGCCGAGCCGGGCTGCCAGTGGCTGGCGACGACGGCGGAGGGCACCTTTTTCGACGGCTTCACCGGACGCGTGCACCAGTGGGATGGCGCCGCCTTCCAGCCGTTGGACGAGATCGGCGAGGACTTCCTGCTCACGCCGGCGCTGCCCAGCGGGCTGGTCCATGTCCGCGCCGAGACCATGCATCCGGCCAGCCACAGCACACGGATCGGCGGCTTCACCGCGCAGCTCTTCACCGAGCTCACCGGCGCCGCTCCTACCGGCTGGGGCGTGGCCGAACCGGTCAGCGAACCGTGGGACGAAGCCGCCGTAACGGCGCACTGCTTCGAGCGGGCGCCGGAAACCGCGTTCCTGGTCGTCGTCGGGCACCCGCGCGTCGGCACTGCCGCTCCGGTTATCGCCGTGGTGACCGTGGAACGTTCCTTCCACGGCGTGCACGAAAGCGTGGAGCTGCTAGTGGAGAGCCCGGAGCCGCTCGATGCGGGGCAGCTGGACTCCTTCAGCGCCCGCATGCACCGGAACCATGCACGCACCGCCGTCCTGGGGCATGCGCTGGCCTTCAGCAGCCTCGCCCGCCCGGCCCGGTTCACCGGTGTCTCGGTTCCGGCCTGCGCCGTCTTCGGCCCGGAAGCCCTGCAGGACTACGGGGCGGACGCCGCGCTGGCAGCTGCCGGTCCGCGGGCCCGGCTGAT
>NZ_ANPE02000294.1 GCF_000328305.2 Arthrobacter crystallopoietes BAB-32
CCTCGGCGGAGGCGTACTGCGGCGGCGAGCCGCCGACGCTGCTCGTCGAAACCCGGCTGCCGCCGCCGCGGCTGCTGGTCTTCGGCGCCAACGACTTCGGCGCTGCCCTGGTCCCGCAGGCCAAGCTGCTCGGCTACCGGGTGACGCTCTGCGACGCAAGGCCGGCCTTCGTCCAGCAGCCGCGCTTCGCGGCGGCAGACGACGTCGTCGCCAGTTGGCCGCACCGCTACCTGGCCGGCGAGGCCGCGGCGGGACGCCTCGACTCCAGATCCGTGGTCTGCGTGCTGACCCACGACCCGAAGTTCGACATCCCGCTGCTGGACACGGCGCTGGGCCTGGACCTGGCCTACCTGGGCGCCATGGGATCGCAGCGCAGCCACCGCCAGCGCGTGCGGGACCTGCTGGCCAAGGGCGTCGACCCCCAGGACCTCGCCCGGCTGCATTCGCCGATCGGCCTCGACCTGCAGGCCGTTACCCCAGCCGAGGTGGCCGTGTCGATCATGGCCCAGGTCATCGCCTCCCGGAACAGCGCCGCTACCGGCCAGCCGCTGTCCGAACGGAGCGGACCGATCCACTCCCCCGCGGCCGCTGCCGCTGCGCACAGCAGCCGGCCACCCGCCGTCGTACTTTCCCGCCCGGTCAACGAAGACCGGGCCCTGATCCACATTTAGGAGGCACCCATGGACATGAACACCATCGAGGCCGTACTGCCGACCGCCGACCCGTCGCACTGGCAGCCCGGCGACGCCTGGCTGGGCGGCGGCACGGTGCTCTTCTCGTACGGCAGCACCACGCTGCGGCGGCTCCTCGACCTCGGGCAGACCGGCTGGGAGCCGGTGACCGCCTACGGCGACGGCGTCGAGCTGGCCGCCACCTGCACCATCGCGACCCTTTATCAGCTGCCGGACTCCCCTGGCCTCGCCGCGCTTTGGCCCGCGCTGGACCTCGTGCGGCCGTGCTGCGACGCGTTCGTCGCGTCCTTCAAGATCTGGAACATGTCCACCGTCGGCGGGAACATCTGCACCTCGCTGCCGGCCGGGCCGATGACCTCGCTCTGCTCCGCGCTGGACGGCGTGGCCACCATCCTCTCCCCAGGCGGCGGCAGCCGGACGCTGCCTGTGGCCGAACTGGTCACCGGGGACGGCACCAATGCGCTGGCGCCCGGCGAGCTGCTGCGCAGCGTGCACCTGCCGGCCCACGCGCTGTCCGCCCGGACCGCGTTCCGCCGCCTGTCGCTGAGCAATCTGGGCCGCTCCGGCGTGCTGCTTATCGGCCGGCAGGACCCGGACGGAACGTTTGTGCTGACCGTGACCGCCTCGACCAAGCGGCCGGTCCAGCTGCGCTTCGCGCCGGATGCCCTGCCCGGGGCCGGCGAGCTGGCGATCGAGCTGGACGCGGCCATCGAACCCGGGCTCTATCACGACGATATCCATGGCCTGCCCGAGTGGCGCCGGGACATGACCTACCGGCTGGCGGAGGAAATCCGCGCCGAACTGCTGGCTGTGCCGGCGGAAAGGAGCGCCTGACATGGCGATCGAGATCAACGGCGAACTGCACGGAAGCAGCCCCCGCCCGGGCCAGTGCCTGCGCACCTTCCTGCGCGAAGAGGGCATGCTGGGCGTGAAGAAGGGGTGCGACGGCGGCGACTGCGGTGCGTGCACCGTGCATGTCGACGGCGAACCGGTGCACAGCTGCATCTACCCCGCCGTCCGGGCCGAGGGCCGGTCCGTCACGACGATCGAGGGTCTGGCCGCGCAGTCCGGCTCCGCCGACGCCGGCAGCCTGCACCCGATGCAGCAGCAGTTCCTCGACGCCCAGGGCTTCCAGTGCGGGTTCTGCTCCGCCGGGATGATCATGACCGCGGCGACGTTCACTGACGAACAGAAGCAGGACCTGCCGCGCAACCTGAAGGGCAACCTCTGCCGCTGCACCGGCTACCGGGCCATCGAGGACGCCGTGCTCGGCCGCGACGGCGGCGGCTGCTCCCACCCCGCCGACGCGCACTGCGCGCTGGATGCCCCGGCCGGAACTTCCCCTGCAGCAAGCGGAAGCATCCAGCCGCAGGCGCCCGAAGCACCCCGCGCCGTCGGCGCCGATACCCCCGCCCCCGCGGGCCCCGCCGTCGTTACCGGAAAAGCCCGCTACACCCTGGACGTGCCCGCCGAGCAGCTGCCCGGCCTGCTGCACCTCAAGCTGGCCCGCTCGCCGCACGCGCACGCCCGGATCCGCGCGATTCGCACCACGGCCGCGCTGGCCGTGCCTGGCGTCGTCGCGGTCTTCACGCATGAGGATGCCCCCGCACAGCTGTTCTCCACCGCGCAGCACGAGCTGTACTCCGATGACCCGGACGACACCCGGGTGCTGGACGACGTGGTCCGGTTCAAGGGGCAGCGGGTCGCCGCCGTCGTCGCGGAATCCGTTGCCGCCGCCCAAGCCGGAGTACGTGCCCTCGAGGTGGACTATGAGCTGCTGCCGGCGGTCTTCACGCCGGCAGCCGCGCAGGAACCCGGTGCGCCGCTGCTGCACGGCGACAAGCCCGGTGATTCCCGCATCGCCGCCCCCGAACGCAACATTGTGGCCGAGGTGCACACGGAGATCGGCGACGTCGCCGCCGCCCTGGCCGCGGTGGACGCCGTGCATGAGGAAACCTACCGGACCCACCGGGTGCAGCACGTGGCGCTGGAGACGCATGCAGCCATCGCCTGGACGGAGCCGGACGGCTCGCTCGCCGTCCGGTCCTCCACCCAGGTGCCGTTCCTGGTCCGCCGCACGCTGGCGCGGATCTTCGCGCTGCCCGAGGAGCAGGTGCGGGTGACCGCCGGACGTGTCGGCGGCGGCTTCGGCGGCAAGCAGGAGCTGCTCACCGAGGACATCGTCGCCCTCGCCGCGCTGAAGCTGGGCCGGCCCGTGCAGCTGGAGCTGACCCGCACCGAGCAGTTCTCTGCCACGACCACCCGCCACCCGTTCACCGTCGCCGTGCGTGCCGGCGCCCGCCGCGACGGCACGCTCACCGCGCTGGCGGTCGATGTTACCACCGACGCCGGCGCCTACGGCAACCACTCACCGGGCGTGATGTTCCACGGCTGCGGCGAATCCATCGCGGTCTACCGGTGCGCGGCGAAGAAGGTGGACGCCCGCAGCGTCTACACCAACACCGTGCCCGCCGGCGCGTTCCGCGGCTACGGGCTGAGCCAAATGGTCTTCGCCGTCGAATCCGCACTGTACGAGCTGGCGCTGCAGCTGGGGCTGGACCCGTTGGAGTTCAAGCAGCGGAACATGATCGCCGAGGGCGACGAGATGCTATCGCTGCACGCCGAGCCGGAGGAGGACGTCATCTGCGGCAGCTACGGGCTCGGCCAGTGCGTCGACTTGGTCCGCAGCGCGCTGGACCGCGGCCGCGAGCGCGGCGCCGGCGGACAGGACCTTGGGCCCGAGTGGCTGGTCGGCGAGGGGACCGCGCTGTCCATGATTGCCACCGTCCCGCCGCGGGGACACTTCGCCCACAGCATCATCTGGCTGGAGCCGGACGGCTACCGGCTCGACGTCGGCACCGCCGAATTCGGCAACGGCACCACCACGGTGCACACGCAGCTGGCGGCCGAGGCGCTGGGCGTGGCGCCCTCGGCGGTGCGGATCCGGCAGTCGGACACCGCGCTGACCGAGCACGACACCGGCGCGTTCGGCTCCACCGGCACCGTGGTCGCCGGGAAAGCGACCCTGGCTGCGGCGCAGGAACTGGCCGCCCTGCTGCGGGACTTCGCGGCCGAGCTCAGCGGCGTCCCCGCCGAACAGTGCCTGCCCGTTGACGGCGGCGTGGACTGTGCCAGCCAGCTGGTGGGTTTCGCGGAACTCGCCGCTGCCGCTACCAAGCAGGGCCGGCCGCTGCGGGCCGAGGGCCGCTGGGGCGGAACGCCGCGCTCGGTCGCCTTCAATGTGCACGGTTTCCGGGTCGCCGTGAATGCCGGAACCGGCGAGCTGGCCATCCTGCAGAGTGTCCAGGCGGCGGACGCCGGCGTCGTCGTCAATCCCCGCCAGTGCCGCGGCCAGATCGAAGGCGGCATCGCCCAGGCCCTCGGTGCCGCTCTCTATGAAGAGGTGAGGATTGACGACGGCGGTGCGGTCACCACGGATATCCTGCGGCAGTACCACATCCCCACCTTCGCAGACGTCCCGCGCAGCGAGGTCTACTTCGCCAAGACGTCCGACACCCTGGGACCGCTGGGCGCCAAGTCCATGAGCGAAAGCCCGTACAACCCGGTCGCCCCCGCCCTGGCCAACGCCCTGCGGGATGCCACCGGTATCCGCTTCACCTCGCTGCCGCTCGCCCGCGACCGCATCTACCTGGCCCTCAAAGCCGCCGGCCGCGTCCCCGCCATCAATGCCTCTTCCGTCCCAACGTCCAACGCAGCGGTGGCCATGACCAGATAGCGCGCTTTACCGCACCCCCGGTATCGACGCCAGTGCTTCCATTTTCTTATCGATTTTCGATATGCTTAGATCGTTAATCGATAAGAGGAGACCGATGGGAAAGATAACTATCCTGGCGCTGCGCGTCGTGCTGGCGCTGGCACTCGCCGGTTCGCTGTTCGTGCAGCTGTGGATGGTGCCGTTGCTGTCAACCGACCTTGAAGAGGCCGGCGCACCAGCCGGACCACGCATCGCGCTTCTCGCTATCGTGGTCCTGGGCATCGCCTGCGTTCAGGTCACCTTGATATGCGTATGGCGCCTGCTGACCATGGTGCGCCGGGGAACGGTGTTCTCCCACGGGGCCTTCCGCTACGTGGACGTCATCTTCGGCGCGATCGCCGTTGCTTCGCTGCTCATGTTCGGGATTGCCGTCCTCCTCGCCCCGGGTGGAATCGCTCCCGGCATCGTCCTGCTGATCTGCGGCGCGTCCCTGCTGATCGCCGGGATGGCCTTGATCGTCCTGGTCCTGCGGATGCTGCTGGCCCAGGCGGTCGCGAAGGACTCCGAAGCGAAGCACCTGCGGAGCGAACTGGACGAGGTGATTTGATGCCGATCGTCGTCGACATTGACGTGATGCTGGCCAAACGCAAGATGCCCGTCGGCGTGCTTGCCGATCGCGTGGGCATCACGCCAGCCAATATGGCGGTGCTCAAGAACGGGCGGGCCAAGGCGATCCGCTTCACCACGCTCGAAGCGCTGTGCGAAGTGCTGGACTGCCAGCCCGGAGACCTCCTTCGCTGGGAACCAGACGCTTCCGAGGACCGGTCATCAACCGAAGACAGCCGCGACCGCACGCTTCCGGCCTGACAAGTTGGATTGCGAGCCCCCGCCAGTCCTGCAAATGGCTTGCTGCGGATCCGGTTAGCGCACACTACACGTCGGCGAGGAGTTGGCGGGCCGCGGCGGAGTGTTTGGCGATGAGGGAGTCGAGGTCGAGGCCTTCCACGTGGCCGTCAATGACGCGCCATTGGCCACCGACCATGACGCGGTCGGCCCGGTCGGCGCCGCAGAGCAGCAGGGCGGAGAGCGGGTCGTGGCTGCCGGAGAACCGCAGGCCGTCCAGCTTGAAGAGCGCCAGGTCTGCCTGCTTCCCCACCGCGATCTCGCCCATATCGGTGCGGCCCAAGGCCAGCGCGGATCCTTTCGTCGCCCAGCCGAGGGCGCTCGGGCGTCGCGAGCTCGGCACCGTAACGCAGACGCTGCAGGTACAGCGCCTGCCGGGCCTCGAGGATCATGTTGGAGCCGTCATTCGAGGCCGAGCCATCGACGCCGATCCCGACATGCACGCCGGCGTCCTCCAGCTCCATCGCGCGGCAGATGCCGGAGGCCAGCCGCATGTTCGAGCTGGGGCAGTGCGCGACGCCGACGCCGGCGGCACCCACCCGGGCAACCTCGTCGTCGTTGAAGTGGATGCCGTGGCCCAGCCAGGTGCGCGGGCCCAGCCAGCCGACACTCTCGAGGTAGTCGACGGTGCGCAGGCCAAAGCGCTCCAGGCAGAACTGCTCTTCGTCGATGGTTTCGGCCAGGTGCGTGTGCAGCCGGACGTCGTGCAGGTCGGCCAACGCAGCGCTGGCCTTCATGATCTCCGGGGTCACCGAGAACGGCGAGCAGGGCGCCAGCGCGATCTGGATCTGCGCGCCCGGCCCGCGCTCGTGGTAGCGGCCGATCAGCCGTTCGCTGTCCTCGAGGATCACCTCCGGTGACTGGACCACGCTTTGCGGCGGAAGACCGCCGTCGTCCTCGCCCAAAGTCATGGAACCGCGGGTGAGCACGGCCCGCATGCCCAGCTCGCGCACCACCTCCACCTGCACGTCGACGGAGTCCTCCATGCCGGCGGGAAAAAGGTAATGGTGGTCCGCGGCCGTGGTGCAGCCGGAGAGCAGCAGTTCGGCGAGCGCGGCCTTGGTGGCGAGCTCGAGCGCGTTCGGGGTCAGCCGCGCCCAGACGGGATAGAGGTTGACCAGCCACGGGAACAGCGGCACGTTGACCACCGGAGCCCAGGCGCGCGTGAGGGTCTGGTAGAAGTGGTGGTGCGTGTTGACCAGGCCCGGCAGGACCACGTGCTCCGACGCGTCGAACACGGCCACGCACTCCGTTCGCGGCGCCTGGCCAGCCGGAACGAGCTCGGTGATGGTGCCGCCTTCGACGACGAACCCGCCGGCGGCGTCCTCGGTGTTCGCGGTGAAGACGGCCAGCGGGTGGCGGATCCAGAGTCGTTCAGTCATGGGGTTCTCCTTGTCAGTTACAGGTTGTGCCGAGCATCAAAGGACGACGGCGGTGCCGCCAGCTCAGTTACGTCCTGTCTGCTGATCCAGGAGACCGCGAACGGTCGGGGTCGGGGGTCGGGGTTGCGGGTCAGGGTCGGGGTTGGGACCGGGGT
>NZ_ANPE02000293.1 GCF_000328305.2 Arthrobacter crystallopoietes BAB-32
GGCGGTCTGCCGGCCCGCGCGGCAGGTGCCGCGCTGCTCCTGGCGGGGTCCGCCGTCGTTATTGAATGTTTTGCCCGTTTCGCCCTCCAGGGCCGTGGCACTCCGGCTCCGATTGCGCCGACCAGGTACCTGGTGGTTTCCGGCAGCTACCGGCATGTGCGCAACCCGATGTACGTGGCGCTGCAGGCCGTGATCGCCGGGCAGGCACTGCTGCTGGGGCGGCCGGTGCTGTTCTGCTACAACCTGGTTAGCTCGATTCCAATCGTGGTGTTTGTCCGGCTGTATGAGGAGCCCGTGCTGGAGCGGACGTTCGGGGACGAGTACCGCCGCTACCGGCAGCACGTGCCCCGTTGGCTGCCGCGGCTCCGGCCCTGGTGCGGGCTGCAGCAGCAAGGCCGCAACGAGGGGCAGGCCCAAAGGCTGTAATGGCCCGCGCGGTGTGATGCGATTCTCGGCCATTTCGGACAACGGCGTCCGGGCCGTGTGTCACTATGAAATCCGGCCGCGACAGGACAGCCGGGGCAGACCAGGAACGGAGGGGAAGTGCAGGACAAAGACGGCCAGCGGGAACCGGAAGCAACTACGAGGCCGCAGGCCGGTTTGCTGCCGATTATCACGCCGTCCGGCGGCAGGCGGGCGCAGCACCGGAAGTCCTCGCCGAAGCGGCCCGCCGGCAACCAGCGGGGGCAGTTGGACGTGCCCAAGGAACCGGTCGCGAAGGAAGCCAAGCCCGTCCCCGCCGGCACCGCGCCGCTGCCGTTGCCCAAAAGCCAGCAGCGCACCAATGCTGCCGCCCGCCGCATGCTGCGCAAACTGGTGCAGGGCGAGGCGCCCCCGACGGCGCCGATGAGCATCGTGGAGCGACTGGCCGGCAGCCCCTACGCGAACCCGATGGTGCAGAGCACCGGGGTGGACACCTCTGCGCGGCTGACGCTGGACTTCGCCCTCGACGTGGCCGAGACGATGCTGCGCTTTGGCGCCGGCGCGCTGGAGGTCGAATCCAGCATCATTGCCGTGACGGCGGCGTTCGGGCTGCGCGAGGTGGATGTGGACATCACCAACCAGTCCGTGGTGATCAACTATGCCCGGGCCGACATGGTGCCGATCACCGTGATGCGCGTCGTGCGGTCGTGGACCAACAACTACGCCGGGCTGTCCCTGGTGCACCAGCTGGTGACCGACATCGTCAATGGCGGCGTGGGCCGCACCGAGGCCAAGGACCGGCTGCAGGAAATCACCTCCCGGCCCAAGCCGTTCCCGCGCTGGATGGCGATCGCCGCCGGCGGCGTGTTCTCGGCGGGGATCACCGGCTTCATGGGCGGCGGAATTTTTGCCGGGCTGGTGGCGCTGCTGGCAACCGTGCTGATGGGCGTGCTGGGCCGGAAGCTGAACAAGTGGCGCGTTCCGGACTTCTTCGTCACCGCCGTCGGCGCCTGCCTGGCCACCGTGGCCGCGCTGGTGTTCTTCCAGCTGAAGGTGCCGCTCAGTCCGGCGCTGGTCATCGCCGGAGGCATCCTCTACCTGCTGCCTACGGGGCGGCTGGTCTCGGCCACGCAGGATGCGATCAACGGCTTCCCGGTCACGGCCATGGGGCGCTACCTGTCCGCCTTCCTGACCTTCGCCGCCATCGCCTCCGGCGTCGCGGTGGGGCTGGTCGCGGGGAGCCTGGTGGGCGTCAGCCTGCCTGAAATTTTCGTCGAGGGGGGAACGAACTACCCCTTCATCCTCCGCGCCGCACTGCTCATGGTGGCCACAGTGGCGATTTCCATCACGGAACAGACCAGGGCGAGCATGCTGCTGCCGACCGCCCTGGTGGGAGTGGTGGGGCTGATGGTCTACGAAGTGGTGGTGCTGGCCGGACTGGGGCTGCGCATCACCCCGTTTGTTGCCGCCGTCGTTATTGGTTTCCTGGGACGGATTGTCGGGTTGAGGATGGGCTCGCCCCAGCTGGTGGTCGCCGTCCCCGCGGTGCTGTTCCTGCTGCCAGGTTTCTCGGTTTTCCGCGCCATTTACGAGCTGACGATCAGCACCGAGCAGGCGTTCAGCGGCATGCTCGGCCTGCTGGGGGCGCTCACGGTCATTCTCGCGATGGCCGGCGGGACGGTGCTGGGCGACTATCTGGCGCAGCCCTTCACCCGGAACCTGGGCTCCAATGAAGGCCGGCGCCGGAACCGCCGCCGCTAAGCCGGGTAGTTGTCCGGGAAGATCTGCCCGACCGGGGTGCGCTTCTCCGCCTGGAAGGCATCTTCGGCGCGGCCATAGGCCCAGTAGCCGGAAATCGAGACCTGCTGGCGGGACAGTCCGCGCTGCTTGAACAGCACGTCGCGGAGCTCCTTGACCGCGCCGCGCTCGCCGTGCACGAAGGCATCCACGTCGCCCTGCGGCCAGTCCAGCCCGGCCACCGCATCGCGCAGCAGCGACGTCGTCCCGGCGGGGCGTCCCTGCCGGAAGAGCCAGTGGAGTTCGACGCCGGCCGGGGCCTTCAGCTCCTGGGTATCGGCTGCGGAATCCACCTCGAGGAAGGCGTGCCCGGCAGCGTCCGCGGGCAGGGCTTCGATTGCTGCGGCGACCGCGGGCAGCGCGGCGTCGTCGCCCGCGAACAGGTACCAGTCCGCGTCCGGGGCGGGGGAGTACTTGCCGCCGGGCCCGGTGAACATCAGCCAGTCGCCGGGTTTGGCGGCGGCCGCCCACGGGCCGGCCAGGCCCTCATCGCCGTGCACGACGAAGTCGATGGCCAGCTCGGCTGCCTCGGCGTCGACGCTCCGAACGGTATAGGTGCGGCTGACGGGGAGCTTGTCCGCGGGCAGGCTTTCCTTCAGGTCCGCCACGTCGGCCGGCAGTTCGACGCCGAGCTGCGGGTCGATGAACCAGATCTTCACGTACTGGTCGGTGGCGTCCTTGGCCTCGAACCTGGCGAAGTCCGGGCCGCCGGCATAGACCCGGACCATGTGTTCGGACAGCCGCTCGGTCCGGGTCACCTGCAGGTTGATTTGGGGCTTCCTGGCGCGGGCTGCGGGCGCTGCGGGCTGTGCGGACAATGTGGCTCCTGGCTCGAAGGTACTAAGGCCAACCTAACCCAGTGCCCGGAGAAGCGCCAAAGCATGGTTACCGTCCCAGGTCGGCAGGCAGCCGCCAGTCCACCGGCGCCGCACCCTGCGCAGCCAGCAGTTCATTGACCCGGCTGAAGGGGCGGGAGCCGAAGAAGCCGCGGGAGGCCGAGAGCGGGCTGGGATGGGCCGATTCCACCCGCGGCACCGCACCCAGCAGCGGCGCCAGGCTCTGGGCGTCCCGCCCCCAAAGCACTGCCACCAGCGGACCGCCGCGGGCTGCCAGTGCTCGGACGGCCAGATCGGTCACCTGCTCCCAGCCCTTGCGCCGGTGCGCGCCGGCATGGCCGGCCTCCACGCTCAGCACGCGGTTCAGCAGCAGCACGCCCTGCCCGGACCAGGCGCTGAGGTCGCCGTGCCCGGCCGGCGGGATGCCCAGGTCGGCGTGCAGCTCCGCATAGATGTTGGCCAGGCTGCGCGGCAGCGGCCGCACGTGCCGCTCCACGGCGAAGGACAGGCCGATCGGATGGCCCGGCGTCGGATAAGGATCCTGGCCAACGATCAGCACCTTGACTGCTTCCAGGGGCTGTTGGAAGACCCGAAGGACTGCGGTCGGGGCGGGCAGGACCTCGCGGCCCTCGCGCCGCTGCTGCTCGAGGTAGTCCGCCAGGGCGTGCACCGTGCCGGCCGCCGGGGCAAGTGCCGAGGCCCACTGCGGATGCATGACGTCCTGGAGCCTCGCCGGGGCGGCGAACGGGTAGGACTCCACGGCTACCCCGGACCCCTGGCGGGCCGGAAGCGGAAACAGTGCACCGTCGTCGTCAGTCATGACCCCATGGTGCCCGCACCGGCCCCGGGAGCGCGAACCGGGATCGGGAGCCTGGCGAGGATCGCCGGAGCGGCAAATGGCAATGCTGTGATTCGACGCTTAAAATGGGCTGGACAGTTTCCCCAGCAAACCAACGGAAGTGACGGTACGTCGTGCCCGGACCCGCCGAAGCCAGCGCCTTTTCCCTCGACGCCGAGCTGGACGACTCGAGCCCGCTGAGCGAACGGGACCAGAAAATGCTGGCCCTGGAACGCCAGTGGTGGAAGTACTCCGGCGCTAAGGAACAGGCCATCCGGGAGCTGTTCGACATGTCCGCCACGCACTACTACCAGATCCTCAATGCGCTGATTGACACCGAGGCAGCGCTCGCCCATGACCCGATGCTGGTTAAGCGATTGCGTAGACTACGTACGTCCCGCCAGCGCGCACGCACTGCCCGCCGGCTGGGCACCCACGCCTGATCCGGGACATTCCGGACATCCACTGACAAGGACCCACCGCTAGCGATGACCAAGTATCCCCGGGACGAGTTTGACCAGGTTCCTGAAGCGACGGACCGCCAAGGTGTGCACCGTGCAAGCCTGGGCGCGCAGAAATCCGGCGGCCTCGGACTGATCATCCTGGCCTCCGTGCTGGCGCTCGCGGTCGGCGCCGTCTCCTTCTTCGTCGTGCCCCTTCTGGCGCCGGCGGCAGCGCCCTGCCGGATGCGCCGAGCAGCACGGCCGTTGCCGCTTCGCCGGCCCCAAGCGAAGCCAGCGGGGAGCCGACCGAGGATGCCGGCGGCGAAGCCGAGGAAGAGCCCGCTGACGAACCGACGGCGGAGGCCTCCGGGGAGCCGGCAGCGGAGACCGCGGAACCATCCGACGAGCCCACCGTGGAGGCAGCGGAGGACCCGTCGGAGGAAGAATCCGTCAACAAGGCGGATCCGCTGCTGATCTTCAACGCCGCCGGTGTCAACGGGCTCGGCGGGTCCGTCTCGCAGCGCGCCAGCGCCGACGGCTGGTCCGTTGCCCTGGTGGACAACTGGCAGGGCGCTGCGATGGCCAACTCCGTTATCTTCTACAATCCGGGCCAGGCCGCCAACGCCCAGGCCATCGGCCAGTTGCTGGGGATCAGCGACCTGCGCGAGACGGCGCCGGGCGCGGTTGCCGACTTCGTCACCGTGGTCCTCGGCCCCGGATTCCAGTAGCCCGACGCGGAGGGGCAGCACCTTCCGCCCGGCTTGGTCACACCTCCATAACATTCAATGTGCCCCGGCTCACACTTTTGCCGGCGGTTGGATAGGGTGAATCCATCCTGCGTGCCGAATTCAGTGGCGCCAGGGGGAACTACTGAATTATGGAGAGCAACATGGCGCAGGGAACCGTTAAATGGTTCAACGCGGAGAAGGGCTACGGCTTTATCACCGTCGATGAGAACGAGTCGGATGTATTTGTGCACTGGTCGGCCATCCGGATGGACGGCTACCGTTCCCTCGAGGAAGGCCAGCGCGTGGAATTCGAAATCGGCGAAGGCCAGAAGGGTCCGCAGGCCGAAGATGTGAAGGTTTCGGCCTGACCACAAAAGTACGACGACGGAGG
>NZ_ANPE02000292.1 GCF_000328305.2 Arthrobacter crystallopoietes BAB-32
GAAAAATGCGTGTTCTACGGCTGCTCCCGCTCCAGCGACCACTGCGAACTCGACCACGCCACCGGCTGGGCCGAAGGCGGAACCACCAACGTGGCTAACCTGCGGCCCGAATGCAAAAAGCACCACCGGCTGAAAACCGAGACTGATTGGGAGCTCGACCAGCCCAACCGGCACCAGTCCGACTGGACCTCCCCCGCCGGCCTCGAATACCCCACCACGCCAGAGCCGCTCGCCCACACCCCGCCCGGCGAACTGGCCAACATCCTCGAACAACACCAAATCCACGACATCAACACCAAACTCACCGCCTACCAACGCAAACACGAAAAAACCACGGGACAAGCCGGAGACAACGGCAGTCAGGACCGGCCAAACATCAACCCACAACGGCTCCGCCTACCCAAGGCACCACCACCGGAACCAGAACTCGACAGCCACCGCGACGACGATGACACCAGCGACGAAACGCCACCACCGTTCTGAGATTCAGGGGCCGCTGAATCAGTCAGTCCATGGGATCGAGCTGGGCGGCGGCAGCGGCCCAGTGATCCGGGTTTCCTGTAGTCAGGGCGTAGACACCGTAGTTGATCGGTGCGGCAGCCATGATTTCCGCGCACTGGTCTCCCAGGCGCTGGGGAATCCTGCCGCCCTCCTCAACGTACGTTCGGACAGTCAGTTCGAAGGCCTCTGGAGTAGAGAGGCTGTGGTGGAAGGTGAAGTCGAGAGCAGGATCGCTGACCTTGGCCGTGGTCCAGTCAAGAACCCCAGTGATTTCGGCGTCCTCGTCCAGCAGAAGATGGGCCGGATAGAGCTCCCCGTGAGTGAAGACGGTGAACTCCGGCCAGAAGCTGTCCTCCTCGAGCCACGCCGTCCAACGGTCCAGCAGGCTCTCCGAAATGCTGAACTCGGCGTTGACCTTGGCCAGATTGGTGCGCCACTCCTCGCGGACTTCTGCCGGTGTGAGAGTGAGAATTCCTGCTGCTTGGGCCGTTTCGGCGTCAATCCGGTGCAACTGGGCGATGAGCCTCCCCAAGGAACGACAGTAGGCAGGCGACTCCCGGTCAAAATGCCAGGAGACTTCACCGCCGTCGAGGGTCAGGCCCGGCTGGCCCGGCAATGCCGGATAGGCCACCAAGGACCGGTTGCGGATCCGCCAGTCAGGAACCGCCGCAGAGAGACGGCCCTTCACAAGTTTGAGGATCCGGGCCTCTTCAGAGATTTTGGCCGAAACATCTGCCCTTCGGGGTATCCTCAGCACCCAGGTCTTCCCGTTCTTCGCCGTCGCGAAGGCGACCAGGTAATCGAGGCCGGCTTCCTCGAAGACGACGCTGGCGGGAATGATGTCGAGTCCGTGCTCCTGGGCAAGATCGGCAACATACTCCGGCGTGTACTCCGTGGCCTCTGTCATGCGTGCCCTCCCTCGGTTGCTGCACACTGTACCGAATGCACCCGGCGAAACCGAGAGGAATCGGCATCGGCCAGAATCGTCCGCAACGTGGCCAACCTGAGGATCGCTGCTGCCACACGTGCGGGGACCCAAGTGGCTAGCGTCGCCGGCCGATGCATCAAGTTCAGTCGGCGACGCAGCACGATCAACCGCGGGTTGCGGCTGAAGAGGCGCGGTCGGCGGCAAGGATCCGCTCGGCGGTTTGCCGGCCCATACGGATGGCGCCGTCCACGTGCTGGTAGCCTTCGGCGGCGAGGTCGGAGCAGGACCAGTAGATGGGGCCGACGGGTTTGAGCTGGTCGGGCCCGTAGCGGTGCAGTCCGCCGAGGTCGAAGCTGGCGGCATAAGCGCCGCGGGTCCATTCCTCGGCGCCCCAATCGGATTCGTAGTAGACCTCGGCGTTGAGGGCTTCCGGCCCGAGGTAACCGGCGATGGAGTCGAGGATGCGTTGCCTGCGCTCCTCGGGGGTCAGCGCGAACATGGCGTCCGCCTTCTCGTCCGAGACGAACCCGACCAGCGTGCCGCGTTCGTCCCCGTGGTTCGTGTTGTCATAGACCTCCTGCACCAGCGCGCTGGGGCTGAAGCAGGTGCCGGAGAGGCCGTCTTCGCGCCAGAACGGTTTGGCGTAGACGGCATGTACTTTGATAACCAGGCCGAGCGACTGGTGCTGGTGCATCTGGTGCTGCCGGCGTGGCAGCGGGGGCTCAAAGGAGACGCGGGAGTAGAGGTTCGGCGGCACCGCCATGATGGCGTAGCGGGCGTGCACGGTCACGTGGTCGGAGACCGCGGTGACGCCGGTGCTTTCACCGTCCTCGCCACCCCACCGCAGGGTGCGTACGGGACTATTGAGTACGACGTCGTTCCCCACCTTTTCGGCGAGGCGTTCGGAGACCCGCTGCAGGCCCCCGATAACGCGCCGGTCGAGGATGAAGTTGTCATCGACGAGGTTGCTGAAGGATCCGGCGGAGGCTGCCATCAGCACGGCCTGCAGGGCGGAGAAGGAGTGGGCGGGCTTGGTGAGCATGCCGCCGGCGATGAAGAGGCCGATGTTGTTGCACGCTTCCTCGTCCGAAGACTGCTGGCGGAGCCAGTGGTGGAAGGAGATGGTGTCCAGCTCTCGGGCCAGGGGATGGGTCCACGGAGCGGTGGCCCCGGCCTCGGCTGCGAGTGTGTCGAGCAGGCCGATCAGGCGCTCCATCTCGGCCTGGGTCTGCTCACTGACGGGGAACATTTCGCCGGTGTAGCGCGTCCGGGTGCCATCCTCAGCCAGGTAGATGGAGTCCCCCTCGCGGTAGCGCGGGAAGGTCTCCAGGCCCAGTTCATCGAGCGTTTCCAGCAGCGCGGTCTGGTCCGGCGAGACCCACTGTCCGCCGATTTCCAGCATGGCGCCGTCGATGACGCTGGTCCAGGTGCGGCCGCCGACGCGGTCGCGCGCTTCGAGGACGGCGACGGAGAGGCCCGCCTGCTGCAGCCGGTGGGCGGCGGTGAGGCCGGAGGGTCCGGCTCCAATGACGACGACGTCGCGTTCCAAAATCTCCACTGTTATCTCTCCTGCGGGTCAAGTAAATGAACGTTATTCATTTACTACTATCGTAGCGGCTTGCCGTGTGATTGGGAAGACAGAACGTAGGATGATGTGCGGATCTCGTTCCGGCCCCCGAACCCGAAGAAAATGGAGGAAAGCGTTCCATGGCAGTGGAGGCAGCATCGGGTGCGCACCGCCCGGCGGGAAGGCCCACGCAGAAGGTCCTCTCCAAGGAACTCATCACTGCGGCTGCCTTGAAGCTGATCGAGGCCGGCGGCTACGACCGCCTGACGATGTCCGCGCTGGCGAAGGCGCTGCAGGTGGCGCCTTCCGCGCTCTACAACCACGTAGCCTCCAAGCAGGACGTGCTGGTGCTGGTGCAGGACGACATCATCAAGAGCATCGATGTGTCCGCCTTCGGGAGCCGGCCGTGGGACGAGGCGGTGCGGCGCTGGGCCTGGTCGTACCGGGACGTCTTTACCCGGCATACGCCGCTGATCCCGATCATCGCTGTGCTGCCTGTGACCGGAGCGCCGCAGACCCTGCGGATGTATGAGACGCTGACGTCCGCGTTCCTGCAGGACGGCTGGCCCGAGCCGCTGATTGTTCCCGCGATCGTGGCGCTGGAGTCCTTCATCTTCGGATCCGCCTTCGACGTAGGCGCCCCTTCGGACATTTTCGAATCGGGCGAACTGGCCGAGGCCAATCCCAACTTCACCTCGGCCGTGCGCAGCCAGGAGCTTGGCGCCGGCGGCTCGGCCGCAGATGCCGCCTTCCGGCTGGGACTGGAGGGGCTGATCGGCGGGCTGCAGGCGCAGCGGGCGGCATGGTCCGCGGGCTGATCGGCGGGCTGGATGGTCCGCGGGCTGCAGGCGCAGCGGGCGGCATGGTCCGCGGGCTGATCCGGTGCAGTATCTGCGCGTTTGAGCGCGGCCGGACTGCTACCGGGCCGCGAGCATTTTGGCGCGGCGGTTGGACAGGACCTGGCCGCCGATGACAATCAGCAGGGCGATGATGAACATGGCTGAGCCGATGACGTTGGCCTGGGCTGGAATGCCCCGGGTGGCGGCGACATAGATGAACTTGGGGAACGTATCGACGTTGCCGGAGTTGAAGTTGGTGATGATGAAATCGTCGAAGCTCATCGCGAAGGCCAGCAGGGCGGCGGCGACGATGCCGGGCAGCAGCAGCGGGAAGGTCACGCGCCAGAAGGACTGCATCGGCGAGGCGTAGAGGTCTGCCGCGGCTTCCTCCAGCTTGGGGTCCAGGCTGGCGACGCGGGCTTTGACGGTCACCACGACGAACGAAATGCAGAACATCGTGTGCGCGATGATGATGGTTCCCAGGCCGAGGTCGGCGCCGATGTTCAGGAACTGCGCCAGCAGGGACGCGCCGAGCACCACTTCCGGTGTGGCCAGCGGCAGGAAGATCAGCATGTTCGCCGTGGCGTTGAACTTGAAGCGATAGCGGACCAGCCCGATGGCGATGGCGGTGCCGAGGATGGTCGCCAGGATGGTGGCGGTGGCGCCGATCTGCAGGCTGTTGCCGAGCGCCTGGCAGACCGCGGGTGCGCCGCAGGGGTTCTGCCAGTTCTCCAGGGTGAAGCCGCGCCACGAAAGGTTGGTCCGTCCGGCGTCGTTGAAGGAAAACGCGAACACATACGCGATGGGGACCAGCAGGAACAGGAAGGCGAGTCCGCCGATGGCCGGGACCAGCCAGCGTCCAATGGTTTGCCGCATAGCGCCTGAGCTCCTCATCTAAAGCAGTTCCTTTAAAGCAGTTCTTTGGTGCCGAAGCGCCGGACGTACAGGAAGACCAGGGCGAGGATGGCGAGCATCAGCACGAAGGAGAGTGCGGAGGCGCCCGGGTAGTCCACCACGCGGAAGAAGCGCGAGTCGATGACCTGGCCGATCATGGTGGTGTCCTGGTTGTTGCCCAGCAGGGCGGCGTTGATGTAATCGCCCGAGGCCGGGATGAAGGTCAGCAGGGTCCCGGCCATCACGCCCGGCATGGACAGCGGCAGCGTGACCGTGCGGAAGGTCTGGAAGGGGCTGGCGTAGAGGTCGTTGCCGGCCTCGATCAGCCGGGTGTCCAGCCGCTCCAGGTTCGCATAGATCGGCAGCGTCATGAAGGGCAGGAAGTTGTAGGTCAGGCCGCAGACCACGGCGAAGGCGGTGGCGGTGAGCCGGCCGTCCTCGGGCAGCAGCGCCAGCGTCCGCAGGACCGCGACAACCGGGCCTTCGTCCGCGAGGATCTGCTTCCAGGCCTGCGTGCGCAGGATGAAGCTGGTGAAGAACGGCGCGATGATCAGGACCAGCAGGATGCCCTGCAGCAGCTTCCGGCCGCGCAGCCGCACGGCCACGAGGTAGGCCATCGGGTAGCCGATCAGCAGCGCCGCGATCGTGGCCACCAGCGCGAAGCCGAAAGACCGGAACAGTTCGGGCCAGTAGGCGCCGAGCACGGCGGTGTAGTTGCTGAACTGCAGTGCCGGCACAAACTGGCCGACATCGGCGCCCGGCGGCTTGGTGTAGAGCGAGGTCGCCAGCAGCGAGAAAACCGGCAGCACGAAGAACAGGAGCATGAAGGCGAACCCGGGCAGGATCAGCCAGTAACCCATGCGGCCGCGGCGGCGGTCGGCCCGGATTTCGTCCGCGCTGCGCAGGTCGGTCTTGCTGCGCAGTGCCCGCTTGCCGCGGAGGTGGCCCTTACCGCGCTGGCCATCCGTGCCGGGCGGGTCCGCCGCGCCGCGGTTCCGGGTCAGCAGGCTCATGTCGCCGCTGCTTCCGCTGTGTCCGCAGCCTCCGCCGCACCGGCGTTGGAATCCTCGTGGCCGTCGAGCCCGAAGGCGTGTGCGGTGTCCCAGCAGAGCACCACGTCGTCGCCCGGCTGCGCCAGCTGCTGGCCGTGGTTCTGCGAGAACACGCCGAGCCGGCCGATCCCGGGAACGTCCACGAGGTAGTCGGTGCTGACGCCGGTGAAGGAGGTGTCCACGACGCGTCCGTGCAGCATGTTGCCCGGCTCGCCTGCGGCCTGCTGTGGCCACAGCATCTTCAGTTTCTCGGGCCGGATGCCCACCAGTACCTTTCCCTGGTGCGTGGTGGCGCGGTCCTTCAGCACCGCCAGCCGGTTACCGTGGGCACTAACGACGACGGCGTCCCCGCGGTCCTCGACCACGTCACCGGGGACGAGATTGGACTTTCCCAAAAAGTTGGCCACGAAGGCGGTGCGCGGAAGTTCGTAGAGCTCGCGCGGCGCGCCCAGTTGTTCCACCTGGCCGGCGTTCATCACGGCGACGGTGTCCGCCATGGTCATGGCTTCTTCCTGGTCGTGCGTGACGTGCACGAAGGTCAGGCCGACTTCGAGCTGGATGTTCTTCAGCTCCACCTGCATCTGGCGGCGTAGCTTCATGTCCAGCGCGCCGAGCGGCTCGTCCAGCAGCAGCACTGCCGGGCGGTTGACGACGGCGCGGGCCAGGGCGACCCGCTGCT
>NZ_ANPE02000291.1 GCF_000328305.2 Arthrobacter crystallopoietes BAB-32
TGCCCACGCCGGGCAGCCCGCGCACCACCAGCGCCCCGCCGCGTCCGGCCCGCGCCTCATCGATCACCGCCGCAATCGCGGCCTGCTCCTGCCCCCTGCCGTGAACCACGGCATGAGTGTAGCAACGCCGGGCTTGCAGAAACCCGGCAATTCCACCGGTCCGAAGCACCGGCCCCCGGCGGCACGATCGAACCGTCAACAACCGTTCCGATCCTCAGGAGCCACCATGAACACCCGGTCCGCCAACACCGCAGAGCAGCTGATCCACACCACCTACACAGTCGCCGGCATGAGCTGCGCGCACTGCCACACCGCAGTGGCAGGCGAGATCGGCAAGCTCCCCGGCGTCAGCACCGTCGTCGTCCATCCCGCTGACGGCACGGTGACCGTGGCCAGCAGTGCCCCCTTGCGGCGCGACGCCGTCGCCGCCGCCGTCGACGAAGCCGGCTACCTCCTCGCCTGACCGCAACCTCCCCTCCACAACCCCCGAAAGGAAACCGCCATGCACACCACCGAACTGACCGCTCCCGCCGTCACCCGCCGCTCGGCAATCTGGAACTTCACCCGGCACTACCTCGAAATGGTCGCCGCCATGATCGTCGGCATGGTCGCCCTCGCGCCGGTCTGGAACTGGCTCTTCGATGCGCTCGGCGTCGCCGCGCTCTTCGACCGCCCGGACCTCGGCTCGCTCGTGATGGCCACCAACATGACCATCGCCATGTCCGCCTGGATGAAGTTCCGCGGGCACGGCTGGGCCCCGATCACGGAGATGGCCGCCGCGATGTACCTGCCCTTCATCGCCCTCTTCTTCCCGCTCTGGGCCGGGCTGATCGACGGCCACACCCTGATGACCCTGGGCCACGTGCTGATGCTGCCGGCCATGGCGCTGGCGATGCTGCTGCGCCGCGCCGAGTACACCCGCCCGCACGGCCACCACCACTGAACCGCCGCACCCTAACGAAAGGACCGACGATGACCACCACCTTGGCCGAATGCACCCTCGACATCGGCGGCATGACCTGCGCCTCCTGCGTGCGGCGCGTGGAGAAGGCCCTCACCAAGGTGGCGGGCGTCGCCTCCGCCCAGGTGAACCTGGCCACCGAGGTTGCCACCGTAAAGTACGACGCCGGCAGCCTCCACCCAGCGGATCTCACCTCCGCGGTGGCAGCGGCAGGGTACACGGGAACGCCGCGGCCGGCACCGGAGGCGCAGGCGGGGCCGGCGGCAGCCGCGGAAGCCTCGGAGGAAGCACCCGCAGCCGGCGCTGCCTCGGAGAAGGAAGCCCTGCGCGATGCCGAGCTGGCGGGCCTGAAGCGCAAGTGGCAGGTCACGCTCGCCGCGGGGCTCGGCCTGATGGTGCTGATGTACGTGCCGCTGCCGATCGACGCGATGGACTGGCTGATGCCGCTGCTGCTGGCCGTCGCCACCGCGGTGCAGTTCTGGGCCGGCCGCGGGATCTACGCGGCGGCCTGGGCTGCCGCCAAACACCGCAGCACCAACATGAACACGCTCGTAGCGCTGGGCACCGGCGTCGCCTACGGCTACAGCGCCTTCGTGACGCTCTGGCCGGGGCTGGCGGAAAGCTGGGGCCTGCCGCTGCACGTGTACTTCGAGACATCGCTGGTGATCCTGGCGCTCGTGCTGATGGGCCGCTGGCTGGAGGGCAAGGCGAAGAAACAGACGGCGGCCGCCATCACGGCGCTGGTCGGCCTGGCTCCGAAGACGGCCCGCGTCATCCGCGGCGGCGTGGAGGCGGACGTACCGGTGGACGAGGTGGCCCTGTGCGACCTCGTCCGGGTCCGCCCCGGCGAGAAGATTCCGGTGGACGGCGTGGTCTCCGAGGGCGCCTCCAGCGTCGACGAAAGCATGCTGACCGGGGAAAGCGCTCCGGTGGACAAGGCCGTCGGGGATGCCGTCATCGGCGCTACCGTCAACCGGACCGGGTCCATCGTGCTGCGCGCCACCGCCGTCGGCGCCGGAACCACGCTGGCGCAGATCATCCGGCTCGTCGAAGACGCCCAAAGCTCGCGCGCCCCGATGCAGCGGCTGGCCGACAAGGTCTCGGCTTGGTTCGTGCCCGCCGTGCTGGTCATCGCCGCCGCCACGTTCGCCGGCTGGGCGCTGTTCGGCCAGGAGACCGGCCGGCTGACGCTGGCCATCGGAACCGCCATCGCGGTGCTGATCATC
>NZ_ANPE02000290.1 GCF_000328305.2 Arthrobacter crystallopoietes BAB-32
GCGCCCGCACCCGCTGGTTCCGCAGCAGGCGGAGCCGGCTCGACGGCAGCACTGGAGGCCGCAGCGCCGGCAGGGACGCTCAGGGTTTGGTCGCGGACCTGTTCATCAGTAGGCTGGGTAATCTGGAACATGCGGTTGAGGCTGCTCCAACGGCTTTGGCGGGCAGTGGTCATGGCGTGGGTTCTCCCCTGGACGGTGGCTCGGCAGGCAAGGCTTAGGGTTCCCAGGACAGGCCCTTCCTGAGACCGGCGCTGTCGTGACGAGGCCCAACCGGCAGCGCAAGAATGCCGGTTCCCCTGGAGACCTCGAGCCGTCAGTGTAGCCAACCCCGGTGGCCGTTTCGTGGCCGGAAACCGACCCCCGGGCAACGCGGAAGCGGCCAGCGGGCGCCCCCTTCGGCATTGGCCCAAGTGAACCGCCGTTACCCGAAAGTAGCCCTCCCCGCGCGGCACTTCCGGCAGCCGGTGGAAAGCGCTGCCGGAATCCGTAATGCACTGTCACAAGCCGTCCCAAGCGCTCCCGGCCAGCCCGCCGGCCCGCCTCACGGACGCCGCCGCGAGCCCCTACTCGTACGGATTCACCGCGCCCGCGCCGCGCCGGCCCGACTCGTGGCCTTCCTGCCATGCCGTCCGCACCGCACCGGACAGTTCGGCCAGCAGACTGTACATGGGATGGTCAGGGCCGAGGAAGATCATCTCTTCCTCGGCCCTGACCAGGACGTCGTGGATCTGCCTGCTCATACTCAGGAGTCTCCTGCGCTCCACCCCGCCGCGGCAACCCGCCGCCGCAACACGCAGCACCGCAACCGCCGGGACGGCTAGTCCTTCGTCGAGTACTTCGACCTCTGGTACTGCGTCTTCTTGTTGGCGTAGTGGTACGAATCTTCCATCGTCGTGCCGCTGCTGTCCTTGTAGGAGAAGTGGTAGCTCGTTTCCCGGTACTTGGTCGTGCCGTCGTCGTTGGTGGTCGTGACCTCGTTGCCGCGGTAGGAGTACGAGGAGCCATCGTCGTAGCTGCCGCGACCTTCGTACCCGACCATGTAGTTGCCACTGGGCGTCTGGACCGAGTTCGACACCGAGCGCTCGTTGCCATAACTCCATTTGGAGGCGCCCTCGCTGCTCCGGGCAGCCGCCGGGGCGGCTCCAAGGACCAGGAGGGTGCCGGCGGTAACGGCGGCGAGCACGAGTTTGATGGACTTGCTGGACATTGTTGCACCCCAATTGCATGTGGAACCGGGCCGGCCGGACGGAAGCGCCCTTGCTTCCGCTGTGCGGCCCAACGGGCACAGTGGCCCGCGTGTTTGACGGATATCCCGCTGCTGTCCCGCCGATGGATGGCTGGCGGGAGAGCGACAGAGCTGGTTTCGACTGTGCGCCCCTGCACAGCGGGATTCATAAAGTAGGGAGCGAAGCTGGGTGCAAGCTCGGAATGTTCTCAGCACAACCATGGAAAGGTGCAGGAAGTACGACGGCGGGTGCCCGCCATTTGCTCGCTGGAGCCCTATGCGTCCGGTCCGGACGGCACAATGAGGTTGTCGGGGCCACGGCGCCGGAAACCGGAACAGGAGCGGGAGGATCGGGTGGCGGAAAGCGAACCCAAGGTCGTCATCGTGGGACAAGTGGCGCGGGACCTCGTGCTGTCCATCGACGAATTGCCGGAAGAAGGCGGCTCGGCCACGGTCCGCGAGCGCCGTGAGCTGCTGGGCGGCAAGGGCGCGAACCAAGGCGTCGCCTGCCGGCAGCTGGGAGCGCGGGTGGAGCTGGTCGGCGTCGTCGGGGACGATACCGCCGGGCGCGAGGTCCTCGGGCAGGCTGACGGCGACGGGATGGGCGTGACCGGCGTCGTGCGGCGTGCGGGCGGACGGACGGCGCTGCTGGTGGACCTTGTCGGACCGCCGGGAGTCCGGAGGCTGGTTGAAGACGTCGACGACGGGGTGCTGCTCCGTCCCGCAGACCTGGCGGCGGGCAGGGAAGCGCTGGGCCGCGCGGACGCGGTCCTCATCCAGCTCCAGCAGCCTGGCCCCGTCGTGGTGGCCGCACTGGAGGCCTGCGGGAAGGACGCTCTGGTGGTCGCCGACGGGGCTCCGGCAGACGAGGACACCCGCCGCCACGTGCTGCGCCGCGCGGATGTAGTCCGCGCCGACGCCGCCGAAACCGAAGCATTGGCCGGTTGGCAGCCGCGAACCGTGCAGGAAACGGTCCGCGCGGCCGAAGAGCTGCTGGGCCAAGGCCCGCGCGTCGTCGCGCTGTCGGTCTCCGGAGAGGGGGACGTCGTTGCCTGGCCCGGCGGACATGTCGTCCTGCCGCTGCTGGGCGAGGAACCCGTGGACCCGACCGGCGCCGGTGATTCCTTCATCGCGGCCCTGGCCATGGCGCTGCTGGTCGGCGAAACGGTGGAGCGGGCCGCCTGGTGGGCGGCATCGGCGGCGGCCGAAGTCG
>NZ_ANPE02000289.1 GCF_000328305.2 Arthrobacter crystallopoietes BAB-32
CCCTGCCGTGGCCGGCGCAGGAAGGCGGACACCGGCCCGGCCGCAAAGCCGGCGCGCTGGTGGTGCTCGTGGACGGCGAACTGGCCCTCTACGTGGAGCGCGGCGGCAAGACGCTGCTGACCTTCACCGAGGACCCGCAGGCGCTGGACCTCTGCGCCGCCGCCGTGGTGGATGTGATCCGGCGCGGCGCCGCGGACAAGATGGCGGTGGAGAAGGTCAACGGCGTCCCGGTGCTGGACACGGACGTCGCCCGCGCACTGACCGGCGCCGGTTTCTACAGCACGCCGCGGGGGCTGCGGTTCCGTGCCTGAAGGAGACAACGTCTGGCGCACCGCCCGGGACCTCCACCGTGCCCTCGCCGGGCAGGTGCTGACCGAAACCGATTTCCGCGTGCCCAGGTACGCGACGGCGGACCTGGCGGGCAACACCGTGCAGGCCGCCGTGGCGCGCGGCAAGCACCTGCTGATCCGGACAGCCGGACCGGCCGGAGAGCTGAGCATCCACTCCCACCTGAAGATGGAGGGCAGCTGGCGCATCTACCGCCCGGGCGAGCGCTGGAACAAGCCGGCGTTCCAGGCCCGGATCGTGCTGCGGACCCCCCGGGCCACGGCCGTCGGCTTCCTGCTGGGAATCCTGGAACTGCTGCCGACGGCGGAGGAAGCCAAGGCCGTAGGGCACCTCGGTCCGGACCTGCTCGGGCCGGACTGGGACGTGGCCGAGGCCCTGCGCCGGCTCCGGGCACAGCCCGAACGGCCGATCGGGCTGGCGCTGCTGGACCAGCGCAACCTCGCCGGCATCGGCAACGTCTACCGCGCGGAGCTGTGCTTCCTCACCCGCGTCCACCCGCTGGCTCCCGTGGCCGCCGTGCCGGACCTGGAACGCATAGTGCAGCTGGCCAAGATTCTGCTGGAAGCCAACAAGGACCGCCGCCGCATCACCACCGGCGGCCCGGGCGGACGGAACGCCAGCCCGCATTGGGTCTACGGGCGGCCCGGCAAGCCCTGCCTGCGCTGCCGCACCCCTATCGTCCACACCAGGCTGGGCGAAGACGAGCTGACCGAGCGCGACTTGTACTTCTGCCCGCGCTGCCAGCCGGAGACCATATGATGAGCTGCAGAAACGTTCAAGGGGGACAATGACCTGGGTCGAGACCATCCCGGCCTTCCTGGTGGCCATCGTGCTGATCTTCGGCCCCGGGCTGCTCTGGGGCAGCATCCTCGGCCTGCGCCGCCTCACGCTGCTGGCGGTGGCCGGGCCTTTCAGCGTCACCGCGATGGTTGTTGCCGCCGAACTCGGCAGCCTGGCCGGCCTGCCCTGGGCCTGGCCGGTGCTGCTGGCGGTAACCGTCCTGGTGGCCGCCGCCCTCTGGCTGCTGCGGCGGCTGATGTGGAACCGGCTGCACCGCCAGCATGCCGCCGCTGCGGCCCCGGCCGGATGGCGGACGGTGCTGATCACCTGGGCCGTCTCCGCGCTGCCGCTGGCCGCCTACATCTTCTGGATCGTCGGCGCGCCGGAAAACATCGCCCAGTCGCACGACAACATCTTCCACCTCAACGCCATCCGCTACATCGCGGACACATCCAACGCTTCCTCGCTGGACCTCGGCTACCTCGGCGCCACTGACGGGGGCGTGTTCTACCCGGCCGGCTGGCACGCGGTCGTCTCGCTCGTGATGATCACCAGCGGCGTGCCCGTGCCGGTGGCCATCAACGTCACCAACCTGGTCGTGGTCACCGGCATCTGGAGCACCGGCTGCCTCTTCCTGGTCAGCCGGCTCACCGGCGAGCGCATGATGCCGCTGCTGGTGGCCGCGGTCCTCTCCACCGCCTACAGCAGCTTCCCGTACCTGCTGCTGGAGTTCGGCGTCGTCTACCCCTTCATGCTCTCCATCGCCATGCTGCCGGTGGCCCTGGGGCTGGTGGTCCAGCTGCTGCGCATCGGCCTGCCTGCGACCATCTCGGTCGAAGGCAATCTGGTCCTGCTCGCCGGCCTGCTGCCCGGGCTGGGGCTGGCGCATCCGGCCACGGTGATGGGCCTGCTGGCCCTGGCGGCGCCCATGGTCATCGCCGCCGCCTACGGCCTCTACCGCCACGGGGACCACCGGGACAGGCGCAGTGCCGCGCTCGGCACGGTCGCCTATCTCGTCGTCGGCGGTATCCTGTGGGCCCTGCTGCGCCCGGCCCGGAGCGCCTCGGACAACTGGGACAACCTGGGCAACGTGCTGCGCTCCCTGTACGAAGTCGCCGTCCACGCGCCGCTGTACCGCCCGATGGCAATCCTGGTGACCGTACTGACCATCGTGGGCATCGCCGTCGTCCTCAATGTCCGCAAGCACCGCTGGGCGATCGGGGTCTACCTGGTCGCGGCGGTGCTCTTCGTCGTCGGCAACTGGAAGGAAGCCCCGGAGCTGCGCTGGCTGGTCGCCGGCATCTGGTACAACGACTTCTTCCGGATCAGTGCCATGCTGCCGGTGGCCAATCTCCTCATCGCGGCGCTCGGCGGCGTCGCACTGGCCGGCACCGCCCGCTCGTTCTTCCGCGCCTGGCTCGCCCGGCGGGACAAGAAGCAGCCGCCCTGGCTCCGGCCCGTTGCCGCCGCCGTCCTCACCATCGCCGCGCTGGCCGTTGCGCCCCTTTTCGCCGCCCAGCGCAGCATCGAAGAGGCCGCCTTCAAATACCGCTTCACGGACAGCTCCTTCCTGCTGACCACGGACGAACTCGCCCTGATCAAGCGCATTCCGCAGCACGTACCGGAGGACGCGGTCATCGCCGGGAACCCCATGACCGGCGCCTCGCTCTCCTACTCCTACACCGACCGGCCCACACTGGTTCCGTCCGGTGAGGAGTCCCCAACCGCCGAGGGCAAGCTCATCATGGAGCACCTGGACGAACTGGAATCGGACCCGGCCGTCTGCCAGGCGGTGCTCGAGGAGGGCGTCCAGTACGTCCTGGACTTCGGCAACAAATCCGTGCATCCCGGCGAAACCTCCACCGCCCCGGGCCTGCAGGACCTGACCGAGGCCAATGGCTTCGAACTCGTCGACGCCGAGGGCGAGGCTGCGCTCTACCGGATCACCGGCTGCAGCTAGCCCCGGTCGGCCCACCCGTTACCCTTGAAGGGTGATGGAATCCCCGCTTCCCGTGCGCGACGGCGTCAACGCCACCCGGCTGCGCCTGCCTGCCTCGGGCCCGTGGGAGACCGCGTTGGACTACATGCTGCACCGCTGGGGGCACGTGGACCAGGACGGCATCAAGGAACGCTTCGACCGCGGCGAGATCGTCGGCGAAGGCGGCGTCCGGCTGGACCGCACCACGCCCCTGGACGCCCACACCTTCATCTGGTACTACCGCACGCTTCCGGCCGAGGAACGGCTGCCGGTCGAACTGGACATCCTCCACCAGGACGAGAACATCCTGGTCGTGGACAAGCCGCATTTCCTGCCGACCACGCCCGGCGGCACCTACATCCAGGAGTCGGCGCTGGTCCGCCTCCGCCGCCTGCTCGACCTGCCGGACCTGATTCCGATGCACCGGCTGGACCGCCTCACGGCCGGCGTGCTGCTCTTCTCCACCAACCCGGACACCCGCGGCAAGTACCAGGTGCTGTTCGAAAAGCGCCGCGTCGACAAGGAATACGAAGCCATCGCCCCGGTGGCCGACGGGCTGGAGTTCCCGCGGACGGTCCGCAACCGCATGACCAAATCCCGGACCTACCTGCTGGCCGAAGTGGTCGCCGGCGAACCGAACGCGGAGACCAGCCTCGAGCTCGCCGGGGAGTGCCGCGGGCTGGGCCGCTACCGGCTGCTGCCCGTCACCGGCAAGACGCACCAGCTGCGCGTGCACATGGCCTCGCTCGGCATCGGCATCCTGCACGACCCGTTCTACCCGGTGCTGCTGGACAAGGCGCCGGACGACTTCGCCAAGCCGCTGCAGCTGCTCGCCCGCGGCATCCGCTTCACCGACCCGCTGACCGGCCGGGAGACGGAGTTCCGCAGCCGGCTGGAACTGTCCGAGTGGATCAGGGCAACCGAGCCGGAACCGGCGCTGGCAGGCTGACGGAGAACCAGGGAGCTGCCGTGGAGAACATCGTCGAGGTGGACGAAGACGATCTGTTCGGCCTGCTGGACGTCCTGACCAGCGGCGGCTGGCACCCCTCGCAGGACCGAATCCGGCTCCCGTTTGCCTACCGCGGCCACTCCGCAGCGGCCCGCGACCTGCGCACCGGCCTGGTGCGGCTGCGCGGGGACTCAAGCACCGCCGTCGAACCCCACATCCTGCGCAACTTCCGCAAATACGCGCACCGCGACACCTCCCCGGGCGACTCGGACTGGAACTGGCTCAGCGTCGCGCAGCACCACGGCCTGCCCACCCGGCTGCTCGACTGGTCCCATTCGCCCTACGTCGCCCTGCACTTCGCCACCCGCCTGCCGGAGCGCAATGACGAGCCGGGCGCGGTGTGGTGCGTGGACTACGCGGCGGTGCATGAGCTGCTGCCCGAGGAGCTGCGCAGCGTGCTCGAGCCCCTCGGCGGCGGCCTGTTCACCACGGACACGCTCTCGCGCGCGGCGTATTCGCTGGCCGAGTTCGACCGGTTCCGGGGGCCCGACGGCGAGCGCGTACCGCTGTTCTTCGAGCCGCCGGCGCTTGACGAACGGATCGTCAACCAGGCGGCGATTTTCTCCACGATGTCCGGGGCCGAGGCCGGGCTCGACGAGTGGCTCGCCCGGCATCCGGAGCTGTACCGGAAGGTCATCATCCCCGCCAAGCTCAAGTGGCGGGTCCGGGACCATCTGGACCAGGTGAATGTGACCGAGCGGGTGCTCTTCCCCGGTCTCGACGGGCTGTCGCTGTGGCTGCGGCGCTACTACAGCCAGCGGGGCAAGGCCTGAGACAGGGAAACAACGACGGCGGTGCTTACCTCGTGAGCTCGGCGTGCACGGAGCGGAAGACCTCCGCCAGCCCGCCGGAAAACAGCACGAATTCGACGAGCTGCACCCCGCCGTCGTACGCCAAAACCTCCGCCAGCCCCACCCGGGCGACGGTCTCCGCCTCCCACCCGTAGACGCCGGCGCTGATCGCCGGGAACGCCACCGACTCCGCGCCGATCCGGTCCGCCACCTCCAGGCTGCGCCGGAAGCAGGAGGCGAGCAGGGCGGGATCCGTCTGGCCGGCATGCCGGTTGGGCCCCACCGTGTGGATCACCCAGCGCGCCGACAGGTCGAAGGCGCCGGTCTGGACTGCAGCGCCGACGGGCAGGCCGTCCTGGTACTCGTCCCGGCGCAGTTCCCGGCAAGCGGCGAGCAGTGCAGGGCCGGCAGCGCGGTGGATGGCGCCGTCCACTCCCCCGCCGCCCAGCAGGCTGGAGTTCGCAGCGTTGACGATGGCGTCCACGCGCCGGCGGGTGATGTCGTCCTCGAGGATCCGGATTTCCACCCTCCCCAGTCTGTCACCGCCCGGGACTGCACGATAGATTGTTGTAGTGGAGATCCCCGAGGGCCCGTGGCAGTGGCTCTACTATCCGATGACCCTGCTGATGGTCGTCCTCGATGCCGTCATGCCGGCGTCGCCCTCGGAAGTCATGGTCATTGGCGGCGGCACGCTGCTGGCCCACGGTGAGCTCATCCTGCCGCTGGTGGTGCTGACCGCCTTTGCCGGCAGCATGGCTGGCGACGCGCTGGTGTTCCTGCTCTTCCGCGGCGGGATCAATGCCTGGCTCAACCGCTTCCGCTGGGGCCGGGCCGTCGACCGGGCGGTGACCGTGGCGCTGGAGAAAGCCGGCAGGTCCTCGACTTACGCCGCCATTGTCGCCGCCCGCTTCATTCCCGGCGGCCGGACGGCCTCGGTTGCCGCCGCCGGGCTGGCCGAGGTCCAGCTGAAGCCGTTCCTGCTGTCCTCCGCGTCCGGCTCCGCGCTGTGGGCTATCTGGATGACGGGGCTGGGGCTGGCCAGCGGGCTCGCCACCGGGCTGCCGGTGTGGGCCAATGTGGTGCTGGGCACCGTGATTGGCATACTGGTGGGCATGATCCTCGCCGCCATCATCCGATTCCGACGGCGCCGGGCCGGCGAGCCTGTTGCAGGCCAATCGGTTCCGGACCAGACGCCCTCGGTTGCCGCACCTTGCACCGCCGGGACCGATATCGAGTGACTGTTCCCGCTGTGCTCCGGCCCGCTATCAACGCTGTCCGGCCCGCCATCGACGCTGTCCGCCCGGCGGTCGAAGCCGTCAGGCCCGCGCTCCGCACGGCCAGCCCCTACCTCCGCCGGACGCGCGAAGTCCTCGGGACGGACCTTGCCCGCCAGTGCGCGGTGACGCTGGGCCTGCTCTTCAGCCTGGTTGCCGCTGCCGGCGGTTCCGGACAGTTCGGCGGGACCGCTATCAAGGATGCGGCCGGCGGCGCCTATTCCACCGAGTTCACGTTGCTGGCGCCGGACGGCCCGGCCTTCAGCATCTGGTCGCCCATCTACCTGGGACTGGCCGCCTACACCGTCTTCCAGTGGCTGCCCGGCCAGCGCGAAGCCCTGCGCCAGCGGGCGGTCGGCTGGCTGGTGGCGGCGTCCCTCCTGCTGAACGGCATCTGGATCGTCAGCGCTCAGGCCGGGCTCGTGGGGCTGAGCCTGGTGGTCATGGCGGGGCTGCTCGGCGTTCTGCTGGTGGCCATGCGGGTCCTGAACCGCCATCCCGCCGGGACCAGGGCTGAGGTGTGCCTGGTGGATGTGCCGGTCGGGCTCTACACCGGCTGGATCCTGGTGGCTGCCGGGGCGAATGCGGCGAGCTGGTTCACCGTGCATGGAATCGATCTCTTCGGCTGGGGCGCCGACGTTTGGGCCGTCATCACGATTGCTGCAGTGTCCTTCACTGGCGCAGTCGTCGCGATGAGCGGGCGCGGCCGGATGTCCGCGGCGCTGGCCCTCTGCTGGGGTCTGGGCTGGCTCATCATCGCGCGGTGGTTCGGCGAGCCCGGCTCCGTGCCGGTCGCCGTCGCCGCCGGCTTCGGCCTGTTCTTCGTGCTGATGTGCGGCGGCTCGCGCACCTTCCGGGTGGGCCACGAGGAGCGGCGGGCCATCCGGCAGGGCTACGTTCCGGAGATTTGAGCTCCAGCCAAGCAAGGGCGGAGCGTAGACTGCCGCTCATGGAGTACCTGGAGCCTTTCGTCGAGCCCACGCCGCGGCGGATCCGCGTCCGCCTCGGCGGGACGCTGGTCGCCGACAGTACCCGTGCCCTGCTGCTCATCCAGTACGGCAAGTCCGGGCTGCCCACCTACTATCTGCCGCTGGAAGACGTCCGGCCCGGGGCGCTGACCGGCGAGGCCACCGTGAACGGCAAGACCCGCTGGACCGTCACTGCCGGGAACAAGCGCGCCGAGTCGGCGGCCTGGACGTACCCGGACCCGTCGGGGAAGACCGCAGGCTTGGCCGGCCATGTGACCTTCTCCTGGCGCCAGGTCGAATGGTACGAGGAGGACGAGCGGGTGCTGGTCCACGCCCGGGATCCGTACAAGCGCGTGGACACCTTGCGCAGCTCTCGGCACGTCCAGGTCTTCGCCGGAAACACGCTGATTGCCGACAGCATCCGCCCGCTGCTGCTGTTCGAAACGAGCCTGCCCACGCGCTACTACCTGCCGTTCGAGGACGTCTGCACGGAACTGCTCGAAGCCAGCGACACCGTCACGAGCTGTCCATACAAGGGCGAGGCCCGGTACTGGTCGGTGCGTGCCGGGGACACGTTCGTGCAGGACGCCGCCTGGAGCTATCCGTCGCCGATCCCGGAGAACCCGAAGATCAAGGACCTGCTGGCCTTCTTCAACGAACGCGTGGATCTGGTGGTTGACGGCGAACGCCTCGAGCGCCCGGAGACGCCTTGGTCGCTGACCAAGAAGGCGAATTGATTGGCCTTTAGTGGCTGGATTAGAGCCGGTTTTGGCCCTCAATCCAGCCACTAAAGGCCAACAGATTTCAGGGGCGGGGCGGAGGCGACGGGGCTCAGAGCAGCGGAACCCAGCGGCCTCGGACGCGGCGCAGCACGGCGAGCTTGGCGGTGTGGGCGACTTCTTCGACCGCATGCTGCATGTTGTCCGCAGCCCGCAGCGCCTGCCGGTTCTCGTCGTCGTAGGCGCCCGGCTCCACCAGGAAGCGCACGGTGATCCGCGGGATGCCGGCGACGACGTCGAGCTGGTGGGCCTCGACGAGGTGGGCGGAGCCAACCGCGTCAGTGGCCGCCTCCATCACGCTGGGCGGTGCGAAGCCCGGACGCAGCCCGGTGATGTCGAGGCGGGCGCGGAAGGACGGCATGGGCCTACTGTAGCGGGGCAGACGAGGATGATGGCACGGTCATCATCCTCGTCTGAGTCCCTCCCTCCCGGCATCCGGGGATCAGATAATGCCCCTCTTCGAGCGAAAAAGGGGCGTTATCTGATCCCTCGATCGGAGGTTATTGGCGGTGGATGGACTTGTAGCTCAGGTAGGCATTGAGCCCTTCGATCCCGTACTCGGTGCCGAGGCCCGAGTCGTGCCGGCCGCCGAAGGGCGCCGAGTGGTTGGAGGCGAAGAAGTTGATGCCCACGGAACCGGTGTCCATCCGGTCTGCCACCGCGAGCGCTGCATCGTGGTCCTGGCCGAAGACCAGCCCGCCGAGGCCGAACTCGGTGTTGTTGGCCAGCGCCACGGCCTCGTCCACGCCGGAGTACTTCAGCACCGAGATCACCGGGCCGAAGATCTCTTCGCGCGAGATCCTCATGTCCGGGGTGACGTCGGCGAAGACCGTCGGCTCCACGAAGTAGCCGTGCTCCAGCCCGCCGTCGAACCGGGCGGCGCGTCCGCCGGTGGTGGCGCGGGCGCCTTCGGCATGCGCGGATTCCACGTACTCCAGCACCGTCCGGTACTGCGAGGCGGTGGCCGCCGGTCCGAACACGGTGGCAGGATCGAGCGGGTCGCCCTGCCGGCCGGCCGCGATCGTGGCGGTGACCATGTCCACGACCTCGCCGTACCGTCCGGCGGGAGCCAGGATGCGCGTGGAGATGTAGCAGGTCTGGCCGGTGTTGCGCATGCAGGAGCGGACCAGCACCTGGGACATCGCGTCCAGGTCGGCATCGGGCAGCACCACAGCGCTGGACTTGCCGCCGAGTTCCAGCGTGACGGGGCGCAGCAGTTCGCCGCAGGCCGAGGCGATCTTCCGGCCCACCGGCGTCGAACCGGTGAAGGCCACCTTGTCCACGCCGGGATGCTTGACCAACGCATCGCCCAAGCGCCCGCCGCCGGTGACGAAGTTGACCACCCCGTCCGGCACGCCTGCGGCGGCGACGGCGTCGACAATCAGCCGGAAGGACAGCGGCGTCGGCGACGCAGGCTTCATCACCACGGAGCAGCCGGCCAGCAGCGCCGGCGCCAGCTTGATCGCCATCAGGTTGATGGGGAAGTTCCAGGGCGCAATGAGCGCGCATACGCCCACCGGATCCCGGCGGACCACGGACTCGCCGCCGCCGTGCGGGAAGGGCCTGACGTCCTCGTGCTCCAGATAGTCCGCCAGCGTCGCGAAATAGCGGAAAATGCCGGCGGCGTTCGCGGCGGCGCCCGAGGATTCGGCGAGCGGCGAGCCGTTCTCGCGGGTGTTGGTCAGCGACAGCTCGGTGGCCCGATTCTCCACCTCGTCGGCGATCCGCAGCAGGTAGGCGGCCCGCTCCGACGGCGCCAGCCGCGGCCACTCGCCGTCGAAGGCCCGGCGGGCGGCGGACACGGCGGCGTCGATGTCCTCTGCAGTGCCGTCCGGCACGGAGCCCCAGATCTGGCCGGTCGCCGGATCGGTGACCTCGTTGCGCCCGGGGCCGCGGGCGGGCACCCAGGCGCCGTCGATGAACATGTCGTCGACGTGCGTGTAGGGCAGGGCCAGTGCAGCGCGGGCGTCAATGGCTGGGCCGGAGAACGACGACGGCGACTCGCCGGGTGCGCCGGGTGCGCCGGATGCGC
>NZ_ANPE02000288.1 GCF_000328305.2 Arthrobacter crystallopoietes BAB-32
CCGACACCGGGTGCCGCCGCGGAGGCGCAGGCCGAGGCCATGGCGGAGGCGTTCGACGAGGAGGAATACCAGCCCACCGAGGCGGACGGGCACTGGCCTGGGTCCACCCCGACGAAGAAGGCCAAGCACTTCTGGCCCTCCGCCAAGCGGCTCTTCGGCCTGCTCAAACCGGAGAAGGCCGGAATCTTCGCGGTGCTCGCGATGGTGATTGTCGCCGTCGTCCTTAATGTCATTGCGCCCAAGGTGCTGGGCAGCGCGATGGACGTCATCTTCAACGGCGTGATCAGCATGAACCTGCCCGACGGCGTGAGCCAGGACCAGGTGATCGCCGGCCTGCGCGCGCAGGGGCAGGACCAGTTCGCGGACATGCTCTCCGGGATGGAGCTGGTGCCCGGGGCCGGGATCGATTTCGAGCTGCTGGGGCGGCTGATCGGGATTGTGCTGGGCATGTACCTGGTGGCCTCGCTGTTCATGTGGCTGCAGGGCTACGTGCTGAACAAGATCGTGATGCGGGTGGTCTTCAACCTGCGCCGCGACGTGGAGGCGAAGCTGAACCGGCTGCCGCTGAACTACTTCGACACGCGGCAGCGGGGCGACATGCTCTCCCGGGTAACGAACGACGTCGACAACGTCCAGCAGGCGCTGCAGCAGGCCTTCGCGCAGCTGATCATGTCCGCGCTGAGCCTGCTGGGCATCACCGTGATGATGTTCATCGTGTCCTGGCAGCTGGCGCTGATCGCCCTGATCGCGCTGCCGCTGTCCGCGGTGGGCGCGGGGCTGATCGGCGTGCGGAGCCAGAAGCTCTTTGCCGCCCAGTGGAAGAACACCGGCGCGCTGAACGGGCACATCGAGGAGTCCTTCAGCGGGCACGACCTGGTCCGCGTGTTCGGGCGCGAGCAGCAGTCGCTGGAGCAGTTCGACGAGAAGAACGAGGAGCTGTACAGGGCGTCCTTCGGCGCGCAGTTCGTCTCCGGGATGATCATGCCGATCATGCAGTTCATCTCCTACCTGTCATACGTGGGCATCGCGGTGGTCGGCGGGCTGCGGGTGGCCTCGGGTTCGATGACGCTGGGCGATGCGACGGCGTTCATCCAGTACTCGCGCGAGTTCAACCAGCCGCTGAGCCAGATGGCAGGCATGGCCAACATGTTGCAGTCCGGCATCGCCTCCGCGGAACGGGTGTTCGAGCTGCTGGACGCGGACGAGCAGGAGCCGGATACCGCGACCGAGACGCTGCCGGCCAAGACGGACGGGCACGTGGAGTTCGAGAACGTCAGCTTCAGCTACACGCCGGAGAAGCCGCTGATCGAGAACCTCTCCTTTGCGGCGCGGCCGGGGGAGACGGTGGCGATTGTCGGGCCGACCGGCGCCGGGAAAACCACGTTGGTGAACCTGGTGATGCGCTTCTACGAGCTGGATGCCGGCCGGATCACCGTGGACAACGTGGACATCACGCACTTGAGCCGGGCGGAGCTGCGCTCCAAGGTGGCCATGGTGCTGCAGGATGCCTGGCTGTTCGGCGGCTCGATCTACGACAACATCCGCTACGGCAATCTGGACGCGACCGAGGAGCAGGTGCTGGCCGCGGCCAGGGCGACCTACGTGGACCGCTTCGTGCGGGCGCTGCCGGACGGCTACGACACCGTGATCGACGAGGAAGGCAACAACGTCTCCGCCGGCGAGAAGCAGCTGATCACGATCGCGCGGGCGTTCCTGGCCAACCCGTCGCTGCTGATCCTGGATGAGGCGACGAGCTCGGTGGACACGCGCACGGAGCTGCTGGTGCAGAAGGCCATGGCCGCGCTGCGCACCGACCGGACCTCGTTCGTGATCGCGCACCGGCTCTCCACCATCCGTGATGCGGACGTCATCCTGGTGATGGAGGAAGGCCGGATCGTGGAGCAGGGCAGCCACGCGGATCTGCTGGAGGCCCAGGGTGCGTACTACCGGCTCTACATGTCCCAGTTCGCGGCAGCTGCCGACCCGGCCTGACCCTTCTCTGATCGAGGACGCAGCTGATGCCCCTCTTTGCCTGAAAAAGGGGCATCGGCTGCGCAGTGGTTGGCGAGGCGGCGGGTTGCTGTGCCCGCAGGGGGAGCCGAAATGTGCGGCGGAAGCCTTGACCCACGCCGTCCGGAGGAGGAGGCTGGCCCACACAGTTTCCAGTAGAGGGCGAGGTGCCGTCATGCCCACAGGATCCTTCTCCAGCCATGGCCGTCCGCGCGGCGGCCGGATCCTGCTGCTTGTCCTTTGCTGGACGGCGGCCATCGCGGCTCTGCTGGCTGGTACCTCGGCCGCTACTGCCGCTCCCGTCCGAGGAGGAGGCGACGACCTGCTCGGCAACGACATCTCCTGGCCCCAGTGCAATAAGGCGCTGCCCGAGGGCCAGGCTTTCGGAATCGTCGGCGTCAACGGCGGCCTGGCCAACAACACCAATCCGTGTTTCGCCGAGCAGCTGGACTGGGCCGAGCAGTCCACGGGCGGGACCGGCCAGCCACTGGTCGCGCTGTACGTCAACACGGCCAACCCCGGCCACGCCGGTACCTGGTGGCCGGTCAGCAATTAGTACGGCGGCACCGTCGTCAAGAACCCTTACGGCACGT
The DNA here is from genome assembly GCF_000328305.2 of Arthrobacter crystallopoietes BAB-32. Taxonomy (GTDB): domain Bacteria; phylum Actinomycetota; class Actinomycetes; order Actinomycetales; family Micrococcaceae; genus Crystallibacter; species Crystallibacter crystallopoietes_A. The sequence continues at coordinate 2,604 of NZ_ANPE02000288.1, forward strand.
GCGAGGGTGCGGAGGACGCCGCCTGTGCCTTCATGTACGGCTACGCCAAGGCCTACGACAACGTCGACCTTCGCGGCGTCGACAACCCCACCACGTACCTCTGGTGGCTTGACGTGGAAACCGAGAACAGCTGGTCCACGGACAAACTCGCCAACAGGGCCGATCTGGAAGGCATGACCTACTACCTGCGGAGCATCGGGGCACGGGTCGGCCTGTATTCGACGTCATTCCAATGGGGCCAGATCGTCGGAGAGGTTCCGTCCACCAGCAACCTCTACAAACTGCCAAGCTGGCTGGCCGGAGCCCGCACGCTCAACGGCGCGAAGAACAACTGCGGCTCCGCTCCGCTCACCGCCGGCGGCCAGGTCACGCTGACCCAGTTCGTCTCCCGCGGCCTCGACTACGACTACTCCTGCATCTGACCCGTCGACCCTGGCCAATGCCGGTGGGAGGAAGCCATGTTTGCTGCGCCACCATCCTCTTTGGAGCGTGGCAGTCGACGGGCTCTCCTACCGGTGGCCCCGGTTCGCCACCTTGGCGAAAGCCCGGCCGCGGCCGCTCATCCGCGACGGCCAGCTCGACCGCAGGGTAATGCGCCGCGAATTCATAACGGACGAGGAGCTCCTCTCCCAGCTGCGGCTGAATGGCGTCACTGATCCTGAGCAGGTCAAACGCGCCTATATCGAACCGAACGGCATGGTCAGCGTCATCCGCCCGGACCAGGAGACTCCCGACGAACCCCTGCCTCCGCCCGCCGGATAGCACTCCCTGCACCGGCAGAGCGGCCGCCGGCAGGCTTGATCTTCGACATCCTTCTGTTCCTCGCCAAGACCGCCACTTGCCGCAAACTGGTTTGTAATGCAAACTGGTTTGCAGAGGAAGCAAAGGTTGATTCAGCAGGAGGCAGAAAGAGCCATGACACCGCAATCGCAGGACCGCCCCGCCGAAGGCGGCAGCCCGGGAGAGGGGCCTCTGGACCTGCATGCCGCGCTGCGCCTCGTCAACCAGGCCGAGACCCGCGCCCGCCAGGAGCTGCACGGCAATGACGGCCTGATCTACCTGATCTGGGGCCTCGCCTGGCTGGTCGGCTACGGCACCCTGCATGGCTCACGCTTCGCCTGGCTGCCGCTGGCCAGCGGGCAGGCGCTGGCGATCCACGGCGGCTGCATCCTGGCGGCGCTGGTCTCCACGGTCGTCCTCGTCAGCCGGCAGAACCGCGGGATCCGCGGCCATTCGTCCTACCTCGGCGCGATGTACGGCGGCGGCTGGGCGCTCGGCTTCCTGACCATGGGCTGCCTCGGCGGCGTGGTCGGTGCCATGACGGGCGACTTCTGGCTGCGCAGCATGGCGCTCAACGGCATTGCCATTCTGATCGTCGGACTGATGTACATGGCAGGCGGCGCGATGTTCAATGACCGGAACCAAGCCGTCCTGGGCATCTGGTTCCTCGTAGTGAACATCGTGTCGCTGCTGGCCGGGCCGCTGCACTTCCTGACCGTGCTGGCCGTCCTCGGGCCGCTTGGCTTCTTCGGCGGAGCTGTCGCCGGCACGGTCCGGCGCCGCCGCCTCCGGGCAGGTGCCTGACCATGCCCGAGCTCGACCCGGTGATCCACGCCGAATCCCGTCTACGCACCATCACCGTGCTCAACCAGGTGGGGGAGCGGGACAAGATCGCCTTCACCAAACTCCGCAAGATCCTCGAGATGACCGCCGGCAACCTCTCCACCCACCTGCGCAAGCTCGAGGAAGCCGGCTACGTCGAAGTCACCAAGACCATCGAAGGCCGCACCCCGGCCACCTACGTGGGCATCACGCCCAAAGGCCGCGCCGCGTACACCGCCTACCGTGACGCGCTGAACGAACTGCTCGGCGGAGCCTGAACCACGCCAACTCAAGGAGCAAACATGCACGTCCCTGCACCATCCTTGGCACTACCCAGTGAAAGTACGACGCCGGTCCTCGCCTCGGCCACGAACGTCGCCAAGAGCTTCGGCCAGGTGAAGGCCCTCGATGGCCTCAGTCTGTCCATCAAGGCCGGCGAGGCGGTGGGACTGCTGGGGCCGAACGGCGCCGGCAAGTCCACGCTGATCAGCCTGCTCTGCGGACTCCGGCGGCCGGACGCGGGCTCGGTCGAGCTGTTTGGCCGCAACCCGCTGGAACCGAAGGCGCGGCTGCAGCTGGGCATCACGCCGCAGGCCACCTCCGTCCCGCAGACCCTCAAGCTGCGCGAGACCGTGGACTTCGTCGCCGCCCACTACCCGGACCCGATTCCCACCGCCGAGCTGCTGGACCGCTTCGGCCTGGCGGAGATGGCGGAGAAGCAGTGCGGCGCCCTCTCCGGCGGCCAGCAGCGCCGCCTCCTCGTGGCGCTGGCCCTGGCCGGCCGGCCCCGGCTGGTCATCCTCGACGAACCGACCACCGGACTGGACGTCGACGCCCGCGAGACGCTCTGGCGGCAGCTCAAGGACTACCGGGCCCAGGGCGGCACGCTGCTGATCACCAGCCACTACCTCGAAGAGATCCAGGCGCTGGCCAGCCGCGTGGTTGTCGTGGACCGCGGCACGGTCATTGCCGACGGCACCGTGGACCAGATCCGCAGCCACGTGGCAATCAGCAAGGTCACGTTCCAAAGCCCGCTGCCGCCGTCGTACTTTGATGGCTGGCCGCACACCGTCAGGACCGCAGCCTCCGCTTCCGGGGCCACCATCATCGTCTCCCAGGACGCCGATTCGACCCGTGAGGCGGCTGGTGGCGGAGGGCGTCGGCTTCAGCGGACTCGAAGTCCATGCCGCCACGCTCGAGGAAGCCTTCGTGGCCCTGACCCGCCATTCCGATGCAGCTGCCGAAACCGTGAAGGAACCAGCATGAGCACGCTCGCCCAGTCCACCCCGGCCCACCCCGCTCCGACTGCGCCATCGCCTGGCCGCCCGGCTCCGACCCAGGCCGCGCTGGTTCGCGCGCACTCGAAGGCACAGATCCTCGAGCAGCTGCGGATCCCGGTGGCCGTCATCTCGTCCACCATCTTCCCGACGCTCGCGCTGCTGTTCTTCGTCATCCCGCAGGAGGCCGTGACGTCCCATCCGACGGCGGCGCTGACCGCCATTGCGCAGCTGGCGCTGTTCGGCGTGATGAGCTCGTTCCTGTTCAATTACGGCATCGGGATCGCCGAGGAGCGGGCCAATCCGTGGAGCAGCTATCTGCGGACGCTGCCGGTCGGGCCGGTGCCGCCGACGATCGCCCGGGCGCTGCCGGCCATGCTGTTCGCGTTCTTCGCGCTGCTCCCGGTGCTGGTGATAGGGGCGCTGCTGACCTCGGCGCCGGACGCGTTCGGCGACGGCGGACTGTCCTGGTGGCGGGTGCCGATGGCCGTGCTGGTGTGGCTGCTCTGCGGACTGCCGTTCCTCGCGCTCGGGCTGTTCATCGGCTACCTGTGCACGTCCAAGGTCGCCGTGGCGGTCACGCAGGTGGTGTTCTTCCCGCTGGCCTTCGCGGGCGGGATGATGTTGCCGCCGGCGGCCTTCCCCGACTGGCTCAACACGCTGTCCCTGTTCCTGCCGTCCCGGGCCGCCCGCGACATCGCCGTGTTCGCGCTGACCGGCGAGGGGCTGCACGCGAGCTCGATCCTGTGCCTGGCGGCCTGGACGCTGCTGCTCGGCGGGCTGGCACTGTGGGCGAACCGCCGCGACCAGGGCCGCCGCTTCCGGTAGTCCAATCAGTCTCCCTCCGCCATGCATGCATTTTGCATGCATAAGGGCTATGGTGGGTCTATGGCTGTCACCATCACCATCAGGCACGTGCCAGAGGACGTCCGAGCCCGGCTGGCGGACAAAGCTGCCCGGTCCGGCCAGTCATTGCAGGAGTACTTGAGTTCGCAACTGCGGCACCTGGCCTTCCGGCCCAGTCCGGTGGACTTCGTGCAGGGGCTGCAGGGGCAAGACATGGGAAGCGTCTCGATCGAGGACATCCTCGCAGCTAAGGAGGCGGACCGCCGGTGACCGGCGGCTCCGGGATCGTCGTTGATGCTTCGGTTATTGTTGCGGCGCTGACCGCTTCCAAGGAGTACCAGGAGTGGGCACAAACGGTCCTGAAGTCCGGTCCAAATGAAGCCCCTGAGTTGGTGCTATTCGAAGCTGCGAACATTCTCCGCCGGCTGGAACTGGCCGGACAACTCTCTGCACGGCAGGCTGCGACAGCCTTCCAGGAACTTTCGGACTGGCCCGTGCAGCTCTGGCCCTTTGGTCCGCTGGCATCCAGGATCTGGCAGCTGCGTCAGTCCGTTACGGCCTACGACGCAGCGTACGTCGCGCTCGCCGAACAGCTGGATCTGCCGCTCGCGACGCTGGACCGCAGACTGGTTGCTGCCCACGGCCCGGCTTGCCGGTTCCTCACTGCCGATTAGTCCACGGCAGGCGGCGCCGGCAGAGATGGGGCCGGCCGCGGCCTAAGCTGGGTGGCGTGACCAAACCAGCCGTGCAGCCCGCGCCGGGCCTGAACCGTACCATTCTGGCCCTCGCGCTGCCGGCGTTCGGCGCGCTGGTGGCCGAGCCCCTGTTCCTGCTGGCCGACTCGGCCATCATCGGGCACCTGGGGGTGGCGCAGCTGGCCGGCGTCGGGCTGGCGTCCACGGTGGTGCAGACCGCCGTCGGCCTGATGGTCTTCCTCGCCTACTCGACCACCCCGGCGGTGGCCCGGATGCTGGGCGCAGGTCGCATGGCGGATGCGATGGCGATTGGCCGGGACGGCATCTGGCTTGCGTTCTTCCTCGGCATCCTGCTCTCCGCCGCCGGCTGGCTCAGTGCGCCGGCGCTGGCTTCCGCGATGGGCGCCGCCGGCGAGGTGCACGCCTACGCCGTCGACTATTTGCGCTGGTCCATGCCGGGACTGACCGCCATGCTGGTGGTCCTGGCCGCCACCGGCGTGCTGCGCGGGCTGCAGGACACCAAAACCCCGCTGCTGGTCGCGGGCGTCGGCTTCCTGGCCAACATCGGGCTGAACTTCCTGCTGGTGTACGGCTTCGGCATGTCCGTGGCGGGCGCGGCACTGGGCACCAGTATTGCGCAGTGGGGGATGGCCACGGTCTACCTCGCGATCGTCTACCGGGCCGCCTTGAAGTTCCGGATTCCGCTGGCGCCGACCTGGGCCGGGATCAAGTCGACCACGCATGTGGGCTCCTGGCTGATGCTGCGCACGCTGAGCCTTCGCGTCGCCATCCTCGCAACCGTGTTCGTCGCGACCGCCCAAGGGCCGGTGAGCCTGGCCGGCCACCAGCTGGTCATGACGGTCTTCACCTTCCTGGCCTTCGCGCTCGACGCCATCGCCATCGCCGCGCAGGCCCTGATCGGCAAGGAGCTCGGCGCCGGGAACAAGCAGCTGGCGCATTCGCTGACCCGGCGGATGATCGTCTGGGGCCTCGGCTTCGGCGTGCTGACCGGCGGCCTCCTCGCGCTCGCCGGCCCGCACTTGGGCTGGCTCTTCACCTCCGATCCGGCCGTCCAGGAGGCCTTCGCCGCGGCCGTGCTGCTGCTGGCGCTGAGCCAGCCGGTCTGCGGCTTTGTCTTTGTGCTCGACGGCGTCCTGATCGGGGCAGGCGACGCGAAATACCTGGCGATTGCCGGCGTCGTTAATCTGCTGATGTACCTGCCGCTGCTGGCCATGGTCGACGCCGGAGGGTTCTCAGGCAGGACCGGCCTGGTCTGGCTGTGGGCGGCGTTCGGGGTCGGCTACATGGTCGCGCGGGCGCTCACCCTCGGCTGGCGCGTGCGCACCGATGCGTGGATGGTCACTGGCGCGCACTAGACTCGGGGGAGTGAGCATGAACAGTTCGGACCAGGCCGCTGCCTACTGGCAACCCGTGCTGCTGAGGGCCCTGGTGGCCGCGGCGTTCGGGGTCGTGACCATCTTCTGGCAGGAGCCCGGCCAAGCCGTCATGGCTGTTGCGGGCGGACTCTACCTGCTGTTCAGCGGCGCCGCCGTCTGGCTGCTGGCGCGCAAACCGGACGCGGGCGATTTCCGCACTCTGCTGCTGCTCCAGGCCGGCGCCTTTGCCGTGGCCGGGCTGCTGGCCCTGGTGCTGCAGGCCCCGGCGACCTTCACCATCCTCGCTACCGCCGCCCTGCTGATCGGCGGCGGCGCGGAGCTGGTCCTCTGGTGGCAGAACCGCGGGGCGGGCGGCTCCCTGCTGGCCAAGGACTGGCTCATCACCGGCGCCGTTTCGGTGGGCTTCGGCGCGGCCCTGCCGTTCTTCACCCATCTCGGCGCGCACGCGCTGCTTGGCGTCCTGGGCGGCCAAGCCATCATCGTCGCGGTGGTCCTCGGGATCGCGGCCGCCACCTACCGCTTCGAATCCCGGAAGGCCGCCGCCGGCTGACCCGGCCTCCGGAATCTTCGGTCTTCTACAGCCGGTAGACTTGGAGGGAGAGTTTGCAGTATTCAGGAGGAATTCATCGTGGGGACCAACCCGACCGGGACGCCGAACGATCCGCGGATGTCCGTGAAGGGGCCGCTGATTTTCTCGGCGGTGCTGGGGGTCATCGCAGGCTTCTTCACGATGATCTTTTCCACCGGCGGCGCGGGCAACCAGCTGCGCTGGGACCTGGGCATCACCGCGGCGGGCATCGCTTTCATCGCGTCGCTGCTGCTCGTGGCCGTGTTGACCATGGCCGGCAAGGAGAACCCCAAGCACCTGAGCGAGGGCTCGGGCGTCCACCGGGTGTCCTCGAAGATTCCCGGCGGCGCCGGCAGCGTCGGCAAGCCCGGCGCGCCGTCCCCGGAAACCCGCCAGCCGGACGCTGAACAGGACAAGGACGACGACGGCGGGGCGCCGCGGGGCGCCTGACTTCCGTTCCGCGGGCGCTGGCTTAGGCTTCGTGGAAACCGGAGGCGGCTCCGAAGCCGTAACTGATAGGAACTGCGTTGCCGGATCACAGCGGACAGGCCAGCGGCGATTCCCTGGCGGCGCGCACCGCTGACGCAGCCGAAGGGCTTTCCAACACGCGCGCGCTCGATGTGCTGGCGCGGCTGGGCTTCGCGGTGCTGGGCGTGGTCCACATCCTGATCGGCGCCATCGCCGTACGGATCGCGCTGGGCGGCTACGGCGAGGCCGATCCTGCCGGCGCCTTGGATCTGCTGGCCGCCCGGGGCCCCTTCGGGCCGCTGGTCATGTGGTCCTGCTTCCTCGGCTGCGCCGGGCTGGCCCTGTGGCAGTTCAGCGAAGCAACCTTGCGCGCCCGGCACCTGCCGCGGCGGCGCGACCGCCTCTCCAAGGTGGTCCAGTCCGGGTCGCTCAGCATCGCCTATGGCCTCTTTTCCCTGACTTTCGCCCGCTACGCCGTCGGCGGGCACGCGGACTCCAGTGAGTCGACCAAGGACCTGACCGCAGCCCTGCTGAAGCACCCTCTCGGCGTGCCGGTCCTGGTCGCCGTCGGCGGAATCGTCTTCGGCATCGGCGTGCATTTCGTGGTCAAGGCGCTGCGCCGCAAGTTCAAGGAGGAGTTGAATTTCGGTCCGTCCAAGCGCGGCCGCACGGTCAGCGGCCTCGGCGTGGTCGGCCATATTGCGAAGGGGATCGCGCTCAACCTCATGGGACTGCTGATTGTCATCGCCGCGCTCAAGCACGACGCGCAGGAATCGACCGGCCTCGACGGGAGCCTTAAAGCACTGCCGGAACACCCGCTGGGTGTTCCGGCGCTGCTGGCGATCGCCCTGGGGCTGGTCTGCTACGGCGTCTTTGCGATCATCCGGGCCCGCTACGGGCGCATGTGACCGCCGCCCTCCCTCTTAAACCAGCGGATCGCTGTTGGTCGGCGAGGACGGGTCGCGCAGGAACTCGCCGTTGACACCCGGGCTGGTGCTACCGGCGGTGCCGCTCGCCGCATGACCGGTGTGGCCGCCGTCGTTCTTGTGGAAAACCTCCTTGGCCTTCCCGGTGACCTTCTCCTGGACCTGGGGCGCCTTCTGCTTGGCCCACTCGGTGCCTTCAGAAACCTTGTTCTGGACCTTCGGATCGTTCCAGAGCTTCTGGGCCTCGGTCTTGAGCTTCTCATAGCTTTCCCGTCCGGAGCGGGAGCCGAGCAGGAATCCAACGCCGATGCCTGCCAGGAAAAGTGCTTTCTTCATCATGGCCGTTCCTCCAGTTCGTCGGGATGGTTTTTCCGGTCCATTCATCAGCCTACTGATGAATCGCCGATGCGCAACGGGGGTGCGGCAGCTTTGCGTGCGCGGTAGGCCGCGACGTGCGTCCGGTTTGCGCAGTTGCCGGTATCGCAGAACCGCTTGGAGCGGTTGCGCGAGAGGTCGACCAGGACGGCGTTGCAGCCGTCGGCCTCACAGACCCGCAGCCGCTGGAGCTCCTGCTCGCGGATGACGTCCACGAAGGCCATGGCCACCTCGACGGCCATCCGGATTTCCAGCGGGGCGTCGGGAGTGGTGGCGTGCAGGTGGTACGGCCAATGGTCGTGCCTGACCAGCTGGGGGAGCGCCCGGCCGTTGCGCAGGATGTTGTTGACCAGCCGGACAGCCTCGTCCTCGTCCGCGGTCCAGACCGCGCGGAGCTGGGGCCGCAAATGGCGGACGGCGCGCAGTTCGTGCATCGTATGCGTGCGGGAACCGGTGAACTCATTGACGCGCAGGAACTCGTCCAGGTCCGCCATCGTCTTCAGCTGGTCCACGTCGTTTTCGGCCGTGTTGATCAGCTTTGCGGCGTCGATCAGCGACCTCTCCGTGTCATGGGCAAACACCATCTTGACTCCTGAGCGGACGGGAAAGTAGCGTCACTACTATATCTTCTTTTGCCCCTTACATTGGCTCTGCCCTGAGCGCGGCCGCCGGGGCTCTTCGGTCCGATAGACGAGGTCATGCATGGCTGGAAAAACCGCCTCCGCTCCGGCTGCCCACGGCGCCGCCCATTCCGCCGCGGTTTCCGGGGTTGGCATCGCGCTGTTCTCGTCGGCGGTGTTCGGGCTTTCCGGCTCCTTCGCCAAGTCGCTGCTGGAGGCGGGCTGGACGCCCGGTTCCGCCGTCGCCATCCGCATGATCGGAGCGGCGCTGGTGCTGGCAGTACCGGCGGTGATCGCCCTGCACGGGCGCTGGCACCAGGTGCGCAGCAACTGGCGGACCATCGTGCTGTTCGGCCTGATCGGCGTGGCCGGCTGCCAGCTGTTCTACTTCAACGCCGTGGCCACGCTGTCGGTCGGCGTCGCGCTGCTGCTGGAATTCCTGGCGCCGGTGCTGATTGTGCTCTGGCTGTGGCTGACCAGCCGGCGCATGCCGCGGCCGGCGACCTTGGCTGGGGCGCTGCTCTCCATTGCGGGACTGGTCCTGGTGCTGGACGTGTTCGGCTCGATCAAGCTGGATCCGGGCGGCGTGCTCTGGGGCCTGGCGGCGGCGGTGTGCCTGGTGATCTACTTCTTTATTACCGCCAGGCACAACGAGTCGCTGCCCCCGCTGGTGCTCGCGGCGGGCGGCCTGCTCGTTGGCGGGGTGGTGATGCTGCTCCTCGGCGCCGCCAGGGTGGTGCCAATGTCCTTCAGCGCCGCGGACGTTTCGCTGGCCGGCTGGAGCACCCAGTGGTGGGTCCCGATGGTCGGGCTCATCCTCTTCTCCACGGTGCTGTCCTACGTCACGGGCATCATGGCGGCGCGGCGGCTCGGTTCGAAGGTGGCCTCGTTCGTGTCCCTGACCGAGGTGCTCTTCGCGGTGCTCTGGGCCTGGCTGCTGCTGGGCGAACTGCCGGCGGCGATCCAGCTGCTGGGCGGCGGCCTCATTGTGGCCGGCGTGGTGCTGGTGCGCCTGGATGAACTTAGGTCGCAGCCGCACCTGCCCCGTGCAGCAGACGCTGTTGCCGCCTCCGGGCCGGCGGGTGCCGGAACCTAGGTTCGCTGCGCCGTCGTTATTGTGTCCTTGGCCACAACGAGTGGCAACTGACACAGCGGTCAGTAATTCAGGCCATATACTCGACCTCACACGGTGATATTGAACACCCGTTCACCATGCGAACGGAACCAGCCGTTCCCGGGATTCCCCTCCGGCACTGGTTTCCGGCACCCCCAGCAAGAGTTAGGCCTTTCCATGGATCTCAAGACGCGTATTGAAGCGGCCCCCATGAAGCGGGCGCAGGTCGGCATCATCGCCATCTGCACCGCCCTGTACATGATCGACGGCTTCGACGTCCTCGTGATGGCGTTCAGCGCCAACGCCGTCTCGGAGTACTGGGGGCTGAGCGCCTCGCAATTGGGCGTGCTGCTGAGCTCCGCGCTGGTGGGCATGGCCATCGGCTCGATCTTCGTCTCCACCATCGCCGACATCATCGGCCGCCAGAAGACGCTGCTGTTCGGCGCCGCCGTGGTCGCCGCCGGTATGCTCGCCTCCGCGTTCGTACCCAGCTACGAGCTGCTCGTGGTGCTGCGCTTCATCACCGGCCTCGCCGTCGGCACGCTACAGGCCACCGCCAACGTGCTCGCCTCCGAGTTCGCCAACGCCAAGCGCCGCTCCACCTCGCTGGCCATCGTCAGCATCGGCCAGCCGATCGGCGGCGTGGTCGGCGGCCTCATCACCGGCGTGCTGATCCAGGCCTACGGCTGGCGCGCGGCGTTCCTTTTTGGTGCCATCATCACGCTGGTCATGATCCCGCTGATCTGGCGCGCCGTGCCGGAGTCCATTGACTATCTGCTGGTCCGCCGCCCCGCCAACGCCCTGGAGCGCGTGAACAAGGTGCTGGCCCGGATCGAGCAGCCCTCCGTGGCCGAGCTTCCGGCCGCCGCCCCGGCTCCGGCCAAGAAGAAGTCGCGCTTCGCCGACGTGCTCACCGGCGTCAATGCGCGCCGCACCATCCTGATCTCGCTGACCTACTTCGTCCTCATGGCCAGCTTCTACTTCGCCAACTCCTGGACGCCGAAGCTGGTCACCGCGAGCGGCTTCAGCCAGCAGGACGGCATCAACGCCGGCGTGCTGTTCAGTGTCGGCGCGATCGTCGGCGCGGTGACCCTCGGCTTCTTCGGCGCCCGCTTCCCGATGCGTAAGGTCCTGGCCGTGTTCTTCATCCTCGGCGGCCTGACCTTCGGTGCCTTCTCGATCTCCACCGGCTCGCTGGCCGGCGCGCTGCTGGCGGCGTTCCTGGTCGGCTTCGGTTCCAACGCCCCGATCGCCGGCATGCTGGCGATCAGCCCGACCTACTACACCTCCGAAGTCCGCGGCACCGCGCTCGGCCTGGTCATCGGCATGGGCCGCGTGGGCGCCATCGCCTCGCCGATCATCGCCGGCGCGCTGATGGACGGCGGCTGGCAGCCGACCGACCTCTACTTCCTGTTCATCGTCCCGATGCTCCTCGGCGCCGCCTTCATCTCCCTGCTGGGCAAACCAGTGCTGGCCTCCGCCGCCCCGGCTGCCGACCGGGAAGGCGCCGACCACGAACTCAGCGCAAGCCGCTGATCCTGTCCGGGCGTTCCGTGCCACAAGCGCGGGCCGTCCGGCTTTCCCCTAACGACGGCGGGGCCTGGGCTTAAGCGCGCAGGTCCCGTCTTCGTCTACGGCAATACCGGCCAGCGGGCGGGGTCTGTTCGCCGGAGGTCCTCATCAGGGGCAACGCTCTCTTTGCTGGGCATTGTCCGATCCTGCTTTCGCAATCAGCGCGATGGGTGTTGACAACATCGAGTGTCGCCGGTCACCATTGTATCGTATACGATTTCAAATATGAAGTCCGGCCCTTTGGAAGAAACCCCTTGAACGAGGGGGGAAGGATCACGCCCGTGAGCAAGCACTTTGTCCCGGAGAACCTGCCCGATCACCTCCAGCACTACATCGACGGCAAGTTCGTCGACTCCATCGGCGGCAAGACCTTCGAGGTCCAGGATCCGGTATCCAACCAGGCTTACGCCACGGCTGCCGCCGGCCAGCCGGAGGACGTTGATGTCGCCGTCGCGGCCGCCAAGCGCGCCTTCAAGGAAGGCCCGTGGTCGAAGATGCTGCCTCGGGAACGCTCCCGCGTGCTGCACAAGATCGCCGACATCGTCGAATCGCGCGACGATGAACTGGCGCTACTCGAGAGCTTCGACTCCGGGCTGCCCATCACCCAGGCCAAGGGGCAGGCCCGCCGCGCCGCCGAAAACTTCCGCTTCTTTGCGGACCTCATCGTCGCCCAGCACGACAACGCGACGAAGGTGCCGGGCCGCCAGATCAACTACGTCAACCGCAAGCCGATCGGCGTGGCCGCGCTCATCACGCCGTGGAACGTACCGTTCATGCAGGAGTCGTGGAAGCTCGCCCCGGCCATCGCAACCGGTAACACCGTCGTCATGAAGCCGGCCAGCTACACCCCGCTCTCCGCCTCCCTGTGGCCCGAGATCTTCGAGCAGGCCGGCCTTCCCACCGGCGTGTTCAACCTGGTCTTCGGTTCCGGCGGCGTCGCGGGCGACTACCTCGTGAAGCACCCGGACGTGCCGATTGTCTCCTTCACCGGTGACAGTTCGACTGGTGCCGTCATCTCGACCGCAGCGGCGCCTCTGTTCAAGAGCCTCTCGCTCGAACTCGGCGGCAAGAGCCCTGCTGTCGTGTTCGCCGACGCCGACATCGAGGCCGCCCTCGACGCCACTGTCTTCGGCGTCTTCAGCCTGAACGGCGAGCGTTGCACCGCCGGCAGCCGCGTGCTCGTGCAGCGCGACATCTACGACGACTTCGTGGCCCGCTTCGCCGAGCGCGCGAAGAACATCGTGGTGGGCCTTCCGAGCGATCCCGCCACCGAGGTCGGCTCACTCGTGCACCAGAACCACTTCGACAAGGTCATGAGCTACATCGAGATCGGCAAGTCCGAGGGCCGCCTCCTGGCCGGCGGCGGTCGTGCCGAAGGCTTCCCCACCGGCAACTACGTCGCACCGACCGTGTTCGCCGATGTCGCCCCCGATGCGCGGATCTTCCAGGAGGAGATCTTCGGCCCCGTCGTCGCGATCACCCCGTTCGACACGGACGAGGAGGCGCTCGAGCTCGCGAACAACACCAAGTACGGACTCGCCGCCTACGTCTGGACGTCGGATTTGAAGCGCGCGCACAACTTCGCACACTCCATCGAGTCGGGCATGGTGTGGCTGAACTCCAACAACGTCCGCGACCTGCGCACACCGTTCGGCGGCGTCAAGGCCTCCGGCCTCGGACGAGAAGGCGGCTACCGCTCGATCGACTTCTACACCACCCAGCAGTCGGTGCAGATCAACCTCAACGAGGCCCACTCGCCCAAGTTCGGCGTCCAGACCAGCCGGAAAACCGGCGACGCCTAATTTCTTGTCCGGTTTTCTCCGGACGCTCGACCGGGCCGGCGCGGAGCCCTGACCTAACTTTGCCAGCGCCGGCCCCCGCAGGAGTGGGCTCGGGTATACGGGCCCGCTCCTGCACCGATCCACAAAAAACTAAGGAATCATCATGAGCAACGAAATTCCCAAGCCCTCCGTGCCGGCGCCGGACATCCTGCGCTGCGCGTACATGGAGATCGTGGTCACCGACCTGGCCAAGTCCCGCGAGTTCTACGTGGACCTGCTCGGCCTGCACGTGACCGAAGAAGACGAG
>NZ_ANPE02000287.1 GCF_000328305.2 Arthrobacter crystallopoietes BAB-32
GGCCGCGTCTGGCAGGACGACAACGGCGTCACGCACCACCAAACCAGAACCGGCCAGGCCTACACCAGCTACCCCGACGGTCCTGGATCAACCACGGCGTCCAACCACCCCCGCCCCCACCACCGGACCCCTTCGACAACCCGGAACCACCGCCCTTCTGAGAACTAGCGAGGAGTGGGGTGGATGAATCGGACCGGTTTCCTGGCTCCCGGCCTCAGTAACTGTGGTCCATTGTCATACGGGTGGTACCGGAAATGGTGAAAGTCGCCGTGGTCAGCCGAGATGCCCGAGTTCAAGCTCCTCACGGCTGCTTATGTGCAGCTTCGCAAACATCCGATAGATGTGCCCCTCCACGGTGCGCACGGACAGGCCGAGCCGCTCGGCAATATCCGCGTTCTGCATCCCTTCCAGAACCAAGCCACCGATTTCATGCTCGCGCCGGGTCAGTTTTACCGGCGCCGCCTGCGGTGGCTCGACTCCAGCATCCGCGGCGTGGGTCCACGGCTCCACGGACGCTCGGGTGCCTCCGGTGCTGGCAGTAGCAGCCGTGCCCCCAGCCGGGGTAATGCCGGCAGTACCTGCAGCATCTTCGCCTCCGGCCGTGCCCATCCGGCTGGCCCCGGCGGGCCCCGTCAGGCTAGCTCCGGCGGGCCGTGTCCGTCCGCCTGCTCGTGCCCGGCCCGATGCGCTGCGGCCGTTGGGGGCAGTGTCAAGGGAAGTGCCGGACGGCAGGGACTTCTGCAGCTGGCGCTTGACCTGGGCCAGGAAATCCCGCTGGCCGGTGGTGCCGGCGGCGTCCTCGGGTGCCAGGACCGGCGTGCGGAGATTCTGCAGGGTCGGCTGCAGTATGTGGCGGGAGGAGGGATTGTCGAGGATCCGCAAGAAGGCGGCCATGTCCTCGTCGCGCAGCGCCCGCACCAGCGAGGTCAGCAGCGATGCTGCGGCGCCCTCGCTGAGTTCGGCCACTTTCACCAGGTCGTCCAGCCCGTCAAGGCTGCCCAGCCGCAAGGCCAGCAGGCGCAGGTCCAGTTCGTCGCTGATCAGGCCCAGTTGTTTCGCCTCGGCCATGAGCGCCCGCAGCTGGTCCAGGTCCGCGGGTACTTGGTACAGCCGGAACCGGGCAGCCGCTGCGAAGCCCTCGCCGACCAGCCGCAGCCGGTGCAGGGGCCGCTCCTCTGCATCAGCGAGGCCGGCCAGGTAGCTCTCGGCCAGCCCTGCCAGGCCGGCCGTGGCGGCGGTGTGCGCGGCGACGGCGAGCGCCAGGGGCAGCAGGTTCTCCAGGTCCAGCTGTCGCAGCCCCTCGACCGCGGCGGCGAGCAGCTCCAGCCCCTGCGCGGGCCGGGACTGCAGGATCTCGATGATGGCAGCGGCGAGCGTCACGGATCCGCCGAAGTAGAAGGGGCCGCGCAGGCCCGAGCCGGCGTAACGCTCGAGCTCGGCGGTCACGTCGTCGTACTCCCCCAACCGAATGAGCGCGGTGATGTGCGGGGCGAGCACGATTTCGTAGTACCCCAGCAGCTCCGCCTCGTTGCCATGCAGCAGGTCCAGCGCACGCCGGGTCAGCGCCGCCGCGGACTGCAGTCGGCCGGTGGCACCGAAGACGTCCGCCAGCAGCGTCCGGGCGACCAATTCCACCTCCGGCGACGCACCGTCCGCGTCCAGCACCTGCAGCAGTTCGGTTTCAGGGCTGGCGAACAGGCCGCCGGCGATCATCGCCTGGATCCGCAGCAGCCGGCAGCCGGTGCGGGAAAGTACGACGGCGGGTGTTCCGGCCAGGCGCGGCTGCGCGGCTTCCAGCCGGTCCACTGCAGTAGCCCATTCGTCCGCCAGCCCGTCCAGCGCGTCCACTGCGCCATTCCGGAGCAGCAACTGGGCCCGCAGCACCGCCGCGGACTTCGCTGTGGCCAGGTCGCCGGCATGCTGGAGGACGCCGCCAAGCAGCTCTTCGGCCTGGGCGTACTCTCCCTTGTGGAATTGCGCCCGGGCCAGCTCCACCTGCGCTGCGCCGCGGTACGGTCCGTCGGGCACCGCGCCGGCGGCCCGGTGGGCGAACCGCGAGCTGAACAGGCTATTGGCCAGCCCGGCGACCGTAACCAGTTGCTGCGGCGGCACCGGCAGGCCGCAGTTGAGGGCCCAGTCCACCTGCCGCAGCAGCGACTCGCCCGTAGGGCGGCGCAGGTCCAGCCGCCGG
>NZ_ANPE02000286.1 GCF_000328305.2 Arthrobacter crystallopoietes BAB-32
CGGGCGCGGTCCAGCGACTTGGCTGCGAGCGTGAGCGCCGGCAGCGACCGCGGAATCCCGTCGAACGGCGTGGTCCGCTCGGGCTTCTCCGCCGCCTTCACCGCGTCGTAGCTGGCAACGATTTCCTCCACCGTGGCGGGGAAGGAGTCCTGGAGCGAGCCGTCCGCGCGGAACACATGCCGGTTGCGCCGGATGAGCTTGGCGGTGAGCAGCTGCGCCACGTCGTCGAAAGCGAAGTGGCCGCGCTCCTCCTGGATCCGGGCGTGCAGGAGGACCTGGAAGAGCACGTCCGCCAGTTCGCCCTTGAGCTCCTCGGCGTCCGCGCGGCCGGTGTGCCCGGTCTCGATCGCCTCGGCCAGCTCGTAGGCCTCCTCGACGAGGTACTCCACCAGGGACTCGTGGGTCAGCTGCGCGGTCCACAAGCAGTGTTCGCGCAGCTGCGCCACGACCTCCACGAGCCGGGGCACCGCGGTCGGGTCTTCAGGCACGGCCGGCCTCAGCCCTGCGCTGCACGGAACCCTTCGGCGATGTACTCGATCAGCGCCTCGCGCTCCTCCAGCGGCAGGAACGCGGCCTCGGCGGCGTTGAGCGTCAGCTGCAGCAGGTCGTCAATGTCGTAGTCGAAGGTCTCCACCAGCAGCTCGTACTCGTCGGAGAGCGTCACGCCGCTCATCAGGCGGTTGTCCGGGTTCACCGTGACCTTGAAGCCGGTCTGGTAGAGCAGGTCGAACGGATGGCTTTCAATGCCGTCGCCAAAGACAGAGACGGCGCCGGTCTGCAGGTTCGAGGACGGGCTGCATTCGAGCGCGATCCCGCGGTCGCGGACCCAGGAAGCCACCCGGCCGAGTGTCACGAGGCCAACCTCGCCATCCTCCTCCGGATCATCTTCGCCGGAGAAATCCACGGTGATGTCCTCGGCGATCCGCACGCCGTGGCCCAGCCGCAGCGCGCGGCCGCTGACCAGGGCGTCGACGATGCTGTCCACGCCGGCGGCCTCGCCTGCATGCACTGTCACGGGGAACTGGTTCTCGGCGAGGTAGGTGAAAGCGTCCTTGAACCGGTACGGCGGGAAGCCGTCCTCGGCGCCGGCGATGTCGAAGCCCACGGCGCCCTTGTCCCGATGCCGCACGGCCAGCTCGGCAATCTCCTGTCCGCGGTCGGCGTGCCGCATGGCCGTGATCAGCTGGCCCACCTGGATCGGCCGTCCGCTCGCTTCCACCGCGGCCACGCCGGCATCAAGCCCGGCCTGCACGGCCTCGACCGCCTCGTCCAGCGTCAGCCCCTTGGCAAGGTGCTGCTCAGGTGCCCACCGCACCTCGCCGTACACCACGCCGTCGTCCGCCAAATCCTCGACGAACTCCTTGGCGACGCGGAACAGCCCCTCCTTGGTCTGCATCACCGCGACGGTGTGGTCGAAGGTCTCCAGGTAGCGCACCAGCGAACCGGAGTCCGCGGATTCGAGGAACCACTCGCCCAGCGCCACCGGGTCGGTCGACGGCAGCTGGTGTCCCGCCTCGGCCGCGAGCTCGATGATCGTGGCCGGTCGCAGGCCGCCGTCCAGATGGTCGTGCAGCGAGACCTTGGGCAGGCTGCGGATGTCGATATCCACGTCGGGGGCAGGGTCGGCAGAGTAGTTAGGCTCAGTCACAGGCACCACGATACGCGACGGCTCTGACAGGCGCATTCACCCCGAGCTAGGCGGCGGAGGCGTCCTGCCGCCGGCTCTGCGATGCCGCCTGCCGGTCCGCCACGGCGTGTGCTTCCGCTTCGGCTTCCGCGGCGCGTTCGGCCTTGCGGGCACGACGGCGGTAGGCCAGTTTCAGTGCATGGTCCACGACCACACCGAGCAGCAAGGCCAGGACGATGGCCAAGGCTGCCGCCAGGAGGCTGTGGTCGTGGAACCACTGGCCGGCCAGGGCGCCCAGGCCGACCGAATACGCGGACCAGGAGATGCCGGCGATGACGCTGAAGAACACGAACTTGCGCTGGTCGAAGCCGGTGGCGCCGGCGGTCATGTTCACCGCCACGCGGCCCACCGGAATGTAGCGCGCGCTGAGGATCAGCAGGGCGCCGCGGCGGTCCAGCTCGCGGCGCGCCCAGGCGAAGGCGGACATCACGCGCGGGCGCTGCATCCAGCGGAAGCCCCGCGTGCCGACCTTGCGGCCGATCACGAACGCGATGTTGTCCCCGGCGATGGCGCCGGCGGCAGCCAGCACCCCGAGCAGCCACAGGTTGGGCGCGCCCGCCGTCACCGCCACCGCGGTCAGCGCGACCACCACGGACTCGCTCGGGACGGGCGGGAAAAACCCATCGATCGTGCAGAGCGCGAAGAGCACGGGGTACACCCACCATTGGGCCGCGGCGTCGATAACGAAGACATTGAGCGCGTCCATGAAAGCCTGCACGAGATTGTCCTATCCGTTGGTCGGTAATTCCAACGTTTCCACGCTGCAATGAGTGCCGCCATGGGGTGATGCCCTGATTCGTACCCGGGTTCAACGGTACGCGCCCCGGCCGGGCCCGTGCATCCCGCCAGGGTTTGAAGCGGCCCGTGATCCCGCCGGTTCCGCCTCATCCAAGACGACGAGGCGGCCGGCGCGAACGGCTGCTCCCCATCGGCCGTCCTGAACATTATGCTGGTCCGCCCGCCGGCTGGGGAAGGGGTTTACTCCACCGAATGTAGATATGCCGCCCCAGTTTCCGGAACTAGGGCGTCGGGCGTCAGGCGATCCGGTCGATGATCAGCTGCTGCGCCGGCCGGTCCCCTTCGGGGGCAATAACGACGGCGCCGGCGAGGGCTTCGCGCGCGCGGCCGAACCTTTCCGGGGTGTCAGTGAGCAGGGTCATCAGCGGTTCCCCGGCCCGGACCATGGCCCCGGGCTTCGCGTGCAGCCGGACTCCCGCGCCGGCCTGCACCGGGTCCTCCTTGCGGGCGCGGCCGG
>NZ_ANPE02000285.1 GCF_000328305.2 Arthrobacter crystallopoietes BAB-32
CGCGGTCCAGGCACCTTCGACCGGCTGGCCGTCCGCGTCGATGATCCGCAGTTCGGCGTTGGCCTTCACCCGGCCGCGCTCATCCAGCTCGAAGCCGAAGTTGCGCACGATCGGGTTGGCCTGCACGCCGGCGGTCCACAACAGCGTGTCCGCCTCGAAGCTCTGCGCGGGCGTCTTGTCCGGCATGTTGATCAGCTCGAGCTTGCCGTCCACGGCCGAGGCCAGCGAGGTGTTCAGCAGCACCTCGATGCCGCGCGACCGCATGTGCTCGACGACCCACTCGGCCTGGTGCTCGGTGACCTCGGGCATGATCCGGCCCATCGCCTCGACCAGCACGAAGCGCAGGTCCGAGCGCTTCAGGCGCGGGTTCTGCTCGGCGGCATGGCGGGCCATGTCCTCGATCTCGGTCATCGCCTCGATGCCGGCGAAGCCGCCGCCAACGCATACGAAGGTCAGCGCGCGCTTCTTCTCCGGGCCGTCCGGCAGGATGGAACCGGCTTCGATCCGCTCCAGCACGGTGTTGCGCAGCTCCAGGGCTTCCTCGACCGTCTTCAGGCCGATGCCGTTCTCGGCCAGGCCCGGGATCGGGAAGGTGCGGGTCACCGCGCCGGCGGCGATCACCACGTCGCGGTACGGCAACTCGAACTCCACGCCGTCCTCGGAGTCGATCACCGCGGTCTTGTTCGCGTGGTCGATCGAGGTGACCCGGCCGGTGATGACCTCGGTCTGCTTGAGGTGCATCCGATGCGAGACCACCGCGTGGCGGGATTCGATCGAACCGGCAGCAACCTCCGGCAGGAACGGCTGGTAGGTCATGTAGGGCAGCGGGTCGACCAGGGTGACGATACCCCCGTGGGCCCGGACCTTCTTCTGGAGTTTGAGGGCCACGTAGAGGCCGACGTAGCCGCCACCTACGATGAGGACGCGCGGACGGTCTGAGAGCGCAGGAGTGTATGCCATGCGACCAGTGTAGCGCCTATTGTGAAAGTTTTCACGAACTCTCTTCGGCCTGCGCCAGCCGGCGCGCGCGCAGCGTCTGCTGCACGCCCAGGCCCAGGACGGCCAGGAGCAGAATCCCGAACCCGACCACCAGGATGCCGGGCAGGACGTCGCCTTCCAGCCGGGGCTCCTCAGCCACCGGCGTGGTCGGCTCCGGCACGGCCGGCTCTTCCTTGACGTTGTTCTCAACCGGAGCCGGGCTGGGCGGCGCCGCCTCGCCGCGCCGGTGGATGGTGATCCACTGGGCAATCGAGCCCAGCGGGTTGCCGGACACAGCCGGCACGTCCGCGTTCAGCGCAGCCTCGGCGTCGAGGATGCCGAAGCCGTAGATCGGATCATGGCCAGGGACACCGGCGTCGGACGTGGTGGAGATGATCCGGTTGATCACCTGCCCCGCGCTCATGTCCGGGTACTTGGAGCGGATCAGGGCGGCAACGCCGGAGACCAGCGGGGTGGCGCCGGAGGTGCCGGACCAGTTCGCGTACTGTCCGCCCGGCATGCCGCCGATGAGGTCTTCGGCGGGGGCGGCGACGCCGATGACGATGCTCTGCGCCGACGCCTTCTGGCTCGCTTCGCCGTCGCGGCTGAGCCCGGCCACGGTCAGCACACCGGGAATCGTGGCGGGGGCGCCCGACTGCTCGGTGCCCCCGGCGCGGTTGCCCGCCGCAGCCACAATGACGACGTCGTTCTGTTCCGCGTAGAGGAAGGCGTCGTCCCAGCTTTCGGGCCAGGAGGTTGTGGAGCTGGTCAGCGACATGTTGATGACCTGGGCTCCGCTGTCCACGGCCCAGCGGACCGCGGCCGGGATCTGCTCCTCGATGCCGACGCCGGCGGGGTTGGGCGAACCGAGCCAGGTGGACACGGCGAGCAGCTCGGCCTTGGGCGCCACGCCGATCACTCCGTCGGGACCTGCGCCGACACTGCTCTTGGGCTTCTCCTCGTCTTTGTCTTTGTCCTTGTCCTTGCCCTTCTGCTCCGTGTGCCCGCGGCCGGCGAGCAGGGTCGCCACCAGGGTGCCGTGTTCCGGCGTCGCGCCAATGCCGCGCTGGCCGTTGGGCGCCCCGGCGCCGGACACGTCGGTTCCGCCGACCACGGCGCCCTTCAGGTCCGGATGCGAGGCGTCGATCCCGCTGTCGATGACGGCGACCTTGACGCCCTCGCCCTGCGACGTCTTCCAGGCGTCGCGGATCCCGTAGGAGTCCAGCCAGTATTCCTTGGCGCGCTGCTCGTCGGCGGCAGCGGCGGGAGCGAAGACAGCGCCGCCGGCCAGGGCCAGGACGGAAACCATGGAAAGCAGCGCGCTCCGCGCGGCGGTCCGCCGGCTCCGGCGTCGTGTTCCTGGCTGCATGTACTCCCCTGTCCTGCTGGTCTCAGTCGGCTTAGCTGGCCGCGGAGCGCGGCTGCGCGGCGCTGAGGGCGATGCCGTCGAGAATGTCGTGCTCACTGGCGGTCGCACCGTTGACCCTGCCGCCGGTCAACTCGCCGACGCGGTCATTAATAGTGCGCCAAATCAATGCTCCGGCGCCAATTACGTCCACCCGCCCGGGATGCATGTAGGGCAGGGCGGCGCGCTCGGCGCGGCTCATTTCCAGCAGCGAGGTGCAGGCCTGCCGCGTCTTCGCGGCGTCGAGGGCAGCACCGTGGATCACGCCCGGCTCGTACTCGGACAGCCCCAGCGCGTGGGCGGTGACCGTGGTGATCGAGCCGGCCACACCGACCAGGCGGTCAGTGTCTTTCAGCGGGACATCGCGCAGGACCTGGTCGATGCAGGCATTGATTTCCTGCTCGGCCGCGGCGATCTCGGCCGCTGTGGGCGGATCGGAGCGCAGGTAGCGCTCGGTGAACCGCACGCAGCCCATGTCGGTGCTGCGGGCCGCCCGGACACCGGCGCCGGTCCCGAGGACGAACTCGGTGCTGCCGCCGCCGAGGTCCACGACCAGGACCTGCTCATCGTCCGCAGCCGCCAACACGCTGGCAGCACCGCTGAAGGACAGCTCCGCTTCTTCGCCCCCGCTGATGACTTCCGGCTCCACGCCGAGGCGTGCCCGGACGCCGTCCACGAAGACCTGGCGGTTGCGGGCGTCCCGCGTTGCCGAGGTCGCCACGAAGCGCAGGCTGGCGGCGCCGTGTTCGCGCAGCAGTCCGGCGTAATCCTCGGCTGCCGTAAAGGTGCGCGCCAGCGCCTCGTCGGCCAGCAGGCCGGTCGCGTCCACGCCCTGGCCGAGGCGGACCACCTGCATGGTGCGCACCACGTCGGTGAGGCGTCCGCCGTCGTCGATATCCGCAATCAGCAGGCGGATGGAATTGGTGCCGCAGTCAATGGCTCCAACCCTCATGCTTGTCCTTCTTCCTCCGCTGCCTCCCCGGCTTCCCGGGCGGCGCGGCGTTCGGCGCGTTTGGCTTCGAGCTCCGCTTCGCTGAGCCCCTGCGTCTTGGTATGCCGGCTCAGGTCCCGGGACGGAGCCGGGCCTGTTTCATCCCAGGCGCCGGCGCAGTAGCAGCGGTCCTTGGTCCACCATTCGGCAATCCGCTCCAGCGCCTCGTCGCCCAGCGGATTCACGCCGGGGCCGGCCGCGAGCGAGTGCCCGACGAGTACGTGCAGGCACTTGACCCGGGACGGCATGCCGCCGGCGGAGACTCCGGCGATCTCGGGCACCGAACCGACGCCGGTCCGCTGGCCGATCTCGTCGCGGCTGCGCAGGTAGTCCTCGTGCGCGCGCCGGTAGGCGGCAGCGAGCTGCCCGTCCTGCTCCAGCCGGGCGGTCATCTCGGTCATCACGCCGGCGGCCTCAAGCCGGGACACGGCCGAGGTGATCACCGGATGGGTCAGGTAGAACGTCGTCGGAAACGGAATGCCGTTGCCCAGCCGCGGTGCCGTGGTGGCGACCAGCGGGTTGCCACAGACGCAGCGGGCGCCGATTTCCACCACGTCGCGGGCCGGCCGGCCGAGCTGGCGGCTGATGGTTTCCAAGTCGGCCGGGGTGGGCGTGCGCTGGGCGGTATCCATGGGTCCTTCCAAGGGTTTTACTCACGACGACGGCGGGTCCGCAGCACCGTGTGCCGGGCGCCTGCCGCCGGGCTACTCCGCGGCCGGAGTATCCGTTGCCGCGCGCTTGACCGAGTCCCACAGGGCGTCCACCCAGGGCAGTTCGGCCGGAGCCGCCTCGGAGGCGTGCTCGTCGGATTCGGCCAGGCCTTCGGCCCCGGTGACCAGGTAGCGGGTTTCACCCGGCATTACATAGAATATGCGATCCCGCGCCTGCTGCTTGATGTAGGCCGGGTCCTCCCAGCGGGCCAGCTCGCGTTCCAGCTTGTCCTGGGCCTGCTGCTGGGCGGCGATATCCCGTTCCAGCGCGGCGATCTCCGAGCGCTGTTCGATGAAAATCCGCACGGACGGCGCCAGCAGGACCGTGATGGTCACCAGCACGAGGGCCAGCGCCAGCATGCGCCCGGAAAAGGCCTTCGCGGGCACCGGCGCAGCGGAGGTGCCCTCGGGCTCCAGGATGCTGCGCCTGCCGCCAAGGGCAGAGCCGGACGGCTGCGGCTCCTTCCCCGGCTGCCGGATGGCTTCCGACAGCTGGTTGCGCTCCGCGGCCCGCGCCTCGGACGGCGTCGGTTTGCGCTTCGCGGCCGGTTTCGGGGGCGCTTTGCCAGCGGACTTGCCGCCGCCAGCGGATTTGCCGGCGTGGAAGTCCGCCCGGATCACCTTGCCGCTGGAGCCTCCGGAGCCGGAGCTTCCGGCCCCAGGGCTTCCGGAGCCGGACGGTCCGGAGACACGTCCACCCGGCGTCCCGTGGTCCGGACCCTGCGGTCCGGTCCCGCTGCCGGCGGCCGGACGGGCGGCCTTCGGCACTTTGGGACGTCGGGTGGACATGGAACTCCTTGGCTGCGTCTAGGCCGGCGCCGGTACAGCGCCGTCCTTAAGACGATACCGAGAGATTGGCCGGTTCAGGCTTTGAAACGCGGGAAAGCCGAAGCACCGGCGTAGCGTGCCGCGTCGTCGAGCTCTTCTTCGATGCGCAGGAGCTGGTTGTACTTGGCCACGCGCTCCGACCGGGCCGGGGCGCCGGTCTTGATCTGGCCGGCGTTGGTGGCGACGGCGATATCGGCGATCGTGGTGTCCTCGGTTTCGCCCGAACGGTGCGAGGTGATGGTGGTGTAGCCGTTGCGCTGCGCGAGGGCCACGGCCTCAAGCGTCTCGGTGAGCGAGCCGATCTGGTTGACCTTCACCAGCAGCGAGTTGGCGGTGCGGGAATCGATGCCCTGCTGCAGGCGCTCCGGGTTGGTGACGAACAGGTCGTCGCCCACGAGCTGGACCTTGTCGCCCAGGTCGGCGGTCAGCTTGGCCCAGCCGTCCCAGTCGGACTCGTCCAGCGGGTCCTCGATGGAGACCAGCGGGTAGTCGGCGACCAGCTGGCCGTAGTACTCGCTCATCTCGGCGGCGCTCAGGGCCTTGCCCTCGAACTGGTAGGCGCCGTCCTTGTAGAACTCGGAGGAAGCGACATCGAGGGCCAGCGCGATGTCCTTGCCCGGAGTGTAGCCGGCACGGGTGATGGCCTCGGAAATCAGGTCCAGCGCGGCGCGATTGCTCGGCAGGTTCGGTGCGAAGCCGCCCTCGTCGCCCAGGCCAGTGGAGAGGCCCTTTTCATTCAGCACGGCCTTGAGGCTGTGGTAGACCTCGACACCCCAGCGCAGCCCCTCGGAGAAGGTGGCGGCACCGATCGGGGCGACCATGAATTCCTGGATGTCCACGTCGGAGTCGGCATGCGAGCCGCCGTTGAGGATGTTCATCAGCGGCACCGGCAGCACGTGCGCGTTCGGTCCGCCCAGGTACTTGTAGAGCGGCAGGTTGGAGGCCTCGGCGGCGGCGTTGGCCACGGCCAGGGAGACACCCAGGATGGCGTTGGCGCCGAGGTTGGACTTGTTGGCGGTGCCGTCCAGGTCGATCATCGTCTGGTCGATCAGGCGCTGGTCGGTGGCGTCGATGCCCAACAGGGCCGGCTGGATGGTGTCGATGACCGCGTCGACGGCTTCGCTGACGCCCTTGCCCAGGTAGCGCTCCTTGACGCCGTCGCGGCGTTCCACAGCTTCGAACGCGCCGGTGGAGGCGCCGGAGGGGACAGCGGCACGGCCCATGGAGCCGTCCGAGAGCAGCACCTCGACCTCGACCGTGGGGTTACCGCGGGAATCGAGGATCTCGCGCGCATGGATGGCATCAATAAGCGCCATTGATTTGCTCCTGTTCGTTGGAACTTTGAGTTGGAACGAAAGTTGAACCAGGTCATGACAAGCCGCCGCTGCAGCCGTGTCGGTCTAAGCGTAATCGAGAAGGCCGTCGCCTTCCCCGCCCGTTACGCCGCGTTGAAACCGGCGCACCGCCGAGCGCAGCGCCTGTTCCGGGTCCACGTTGCCTGCCACCGCTTCACGTACGACGGCGAGCAAGCGGCTGCCGATCTCCTCTTCCGTTGGGTGTGGTGTGGCGGGGGGCCCGGGTTCCGCGGCCTGAGCACCAGGCTCCGCCGCCGGAGTGCCCGG
>NZ_ANPE02000284.1 GCF_000328305.2 Arthrobacter crystallopoietes BAB-32
GGCTGGAGCCGGCCAGGGTTCGCCGGCGAGCGGCGCAGGCCAGCGACCACCGGCCAGCGCGCAGCGTACCCCGGAGCCAGGCTCCCACGGGCCTGAGACCGGCAGTATCCGCATCAACTCCGGGAAGGTCTCGGTCATGGGCGCGGAAAACCGTTCGACGAGCGCGACCAAGGATCCCTCGGCGCCCCTGCCGAAGCGGGAGGGAAAGTCCGCTACGCCCGCGGTCCCTCGCGGCAGGAAGACAGCCGAAGCCAAACCTGCGGCACGCGCCCGTCCGGCCGCCAAGGCAGGAAAGCAGCGCAAGGCGGTGACGCCGTCGTCCGCGGAATCCAAAAGCCGGACAATTGTCGCCTTTCCCGAATCACCGCGCCGAAAGCTGCGCCGGCGGTTGTGGATCGGCGGGGTCACCGCCGTGGTGCTGTTCATTGCGCTGCTGGCGGTGCTCGTCTTCTCTCCGGTGCTGGCAATACAGACGGTCAGCGTGAGCGGCACCGACCTGACCAGGAAGGAAGCCTTGGTGGAGGCGCTGCAACCGTTGAAGGGCAAGCCGCTGCCGCAGGTCACCGACCAGGATGTCAAGGCCCTGCTCACCAACTTTCCTGCCGTCGACGACGTGGCCGTCGAAGCCAAGCCTCCGTCCGAACTCGGCGTCCGGGTGGTTGAACATGTGCCCGTGGCCGTGCTGAAGACCGGGAAGAAGTTCGCGCTCATCAACGCCGACGGCAAGCGGCTGGCCACCGTGGGCAAGCGGGGGGACGCCGAACTTCCGCTGATCGACGGCAGCACTGCCGGCGAAGACCCGGAGATTTTCCGTACCCTGACAGCCGTGCTGGCGGCCTTGCCCCAGGATGTCCTGGCCAAGCTGGAACATGCGTCAGCCAAGACCGTGGACTCCGTGGAGCTGCAGTTGACCAACGGAAAGAAGGTCATCTGGGGCAATGCGGACCAGCTGGAGCTGAAGGCGAGAGTCTTCGAGGCGCTCCTGAAGGCCAAGCAGCCGGAGGGCGGCATCCAGGTCTACGACGTCTCCACGCCGACCCGCCCGGTGACGCGATGAAGCAACCAAATAGAGTTCAGACGACACGCGGAGGCGGTCATTGCATGAGGCCAGCTAAGAGCCTAGCGTCTCGGATTAGAAGTTACTTGACATAACTCTAAGCTTCAACCTGAAGGTTAGGGTTAGGTGCAGGTGAACCGATGGGCTGGCGGCTCGCTCCGGCCTGGCGGAACAAGAACAGAGCAGAGATTTCGAACAAGGGACACAGGACGTGGCAGCACCGCAAAATTACTTGGCCGTCATCAAGGTCGTCGGCATCGGCGGCGGTGGCGTTAATGCCGTCAACCGGATGATCGAGGTAGGACTCCGCGGCGTGGAGTTCATTGCCATCAATACCGATGCGCAGGCTCTGCTCATGAGCGACGCGGACGTCAAGCTTGACGTCGGACGGGAGCTGACCCGCGGCCTGGGTGCCGGGGCTGACCCCGAAGTCGGCCGCAAGGCAGCCGAAGACCACGCTGAGGAGATCGAAGAGGTGCTCCGCGGTGCGGACATGGTCTTCGTCACCGCCGGTGAAGGCGGCGGCACCGGAACCGGCGGCGCCCCTGTCGTCGCCCGCATTGCGCGCTCGCTCGGCGCCCTGACCATCGGTGTGGTCACCCGTCCGTTCACGTTCGAGGGCCGGCGGCGCTCCAACCAGGCCGAGAGCGGCATCGAGACCCTGCGCGACGAAGTCGACACGCTCATCGTCATTCCGAACGACCGCCTGCTCTCCATCAGCGACCGGAATGTCTCCATGCTCGATGCCTTCCGCTCCGCTGACCAGGTCCTGCTGTCCGGTGTCCAGGGCATCACCGACCTCATCACGACGCCGGGCCTGATCAACCTCGACTTCGCCGACGTCAAGTCCGTCATGCAGGGCGCCGGCTCCGCGCTCATGGGAATCGGCTCCGCCCGCGGGGAGGACCGGGCGGTCAAGGCCGCGGAGCTGGCCATCGCGTCGCCGCTGCTGGAAGCCTCCATCGACGGTGCCCATGGCGTCCTGCTGTCGATCCAGGGCGGGTCCGATCTTGGCCTGTTCGAAATCAACGAAGCCGCCCGCCTGGTGCAGGAGGTCGCGCACCCCGAAGCCAACATCATCTTCGGTGCCGTGATCGATGACGCCCTCGGTGACGAGGCGCGCGTGACGGTCATCGCCGCCGGCTTCGACCAGGTCGACGTCACCTCGGCGCCGTCCGCCCAAAAACCGGCAGCTGTTCCG
>NZ_ANPE02000283.1 GCF_000328305.2 Arthrobacter crystallopoietes BAB-32
GTTCACGCCGCTGGCGAGGATGTCATCGACCAGCCACCTCATCAGCGATCCCCGCTGGGAGACGATGACCCTGTGGCCGGCCAGATCCTCGCGGTCAAGAACGTCCCTGTTGCCGAAGACGTCCGCGTGCGGGCTGATGATCAGCACCAGCGGCTGGCGCTCGAGCTGCATTACCTGGACATCGGGGACCCGGATCGGCCGGTCGGAACCCAGCAGGCCAATTTCTGCGTTGCCGCTGCGGACCGAGGCCACGACCTCCTCGGGGGTGAAGGCAGCCTCGACGCTGACCGTCACGGCCGGATGCAGGCGGGTGAAGGTGGCGATCATGGAACTCAGCGGCTCGATCCCCGGCGATGGCATCGCGGTGAGCTCGAGCCTGCCGCTGCGCACTCCCTTCAGGGCATCCAATGCCGATTTCGCCGCGTCCAGGTCGCGCAGGACAAGGCGGGCCGGGCCCACGAGCGCCTTGCCCGCGTCGCTGAGGACCGCCCGCCGTCCGACCCGGTGGAACAGCGGCAGCCCCACTTCCTGTTCCAGGGTCTTGATCGCCTGTGACAGGGAGGGCTGGGCAATGAGCAGTTTCTCCGCGGCACGGTTGAACCCCTGATGGTCCACGACCGCGAGAAAATACTTCAACTGCCTGGTATCCATGACTCTTTTTTGCCTTTCCGCACACCGCCCGGCGGAGCCGGCCGCCTGCCGGGATCCTGCCCCGCCCGGCACAGGGACGGGAGCCGTCCTCATGTCCGCCGCAGTATGACGTTCTCAGCCGTATCATAGCCAGCCATCCCCAGCAGGGCCCGGCCTATCGGTTTTACCTATCAGGCAAGTAGGGAATTCATCTTGGACGTGACCTGCATCACTGAGCGATCGTGGGGTTCATCAACCGACACCGAAGGATGACCATGAGCCCTGATTCTTCCGCTTCCCCAAGCGACACGGCTTTGCCCCGGCGCACAGACGTCCGCGCGGCCCTGCTGGGCGGGAAAACGTTCGGCAGTCTCAGTGAACAGACACTCTCCCCCCGGGAAGAGAAGTTTGAACGCGCACGTCAGACCTTGGGGCTCTTCCTGGCCCCGGCCGTAGCGATTGGTTTCGCGCTCCTGCCCACCGCCATGGACCCGACACAGCAACTGCTGGCCGCAGTCCTTCTCGGCGTGATCATTCTGTGGATCTGCGAACCCGTCCCCATCCCGGTCGGCGGCCTCATCGGCGTGGCCGCCGTCGTGCTCCTCGGCGTGGCCCCGGCCGGCGACGTCCTGGCCCCATTCGGTTCAACAACGATCTTCACCTTTATCGGAGCGTTCATCCTGGCCCAGGCCATGCTCAAACACGGCATCGCGCAGCGCCTGGCCTTCGCCGTGCTCTCCGTACCCGGGGTGGCCAAATCCACCTACCGCGTCATCATCGCGTTCGGCGTGATCACCTGCATCCTGTCCGCCTTCGTCTCGAACACGGCCACCGTCGCCATGCTCATGCCCACGGCGCTGGGCATCCTGGCCGTCATCGCCCAGGTCATGCAGGACCGCGGGGTCGTCAAGGCAGACTTCGATCCGCTGAGGCTGCGCGTCGGCGCGGCCCTGATGCTCATGCTCGCCTACGGCGCCAGTGTCGGCGGCCTGCTCACACCCGTCGGATCCCCGCCCAATCTCATCGGCCGCGGTCTGATCGAGGAAGCCACCGGAGAACGGATCTCCTTCGCCCAATGGACGGCCACCGCCGCGCCGCTCTGCCTGGCCATGTTCGTTGTCCTGGCCCTGATCATGTTCCTGCTGAACAAACCCGAAATCCGACGCATCGAAGGCGTCGAGGAGTTCATCCGGGAACAACGAGCCGCGCACGGAAAGATGTCACGCGCCGAGGTCAATACGCTAATCGC
>NZ_ANPE02000282.1 GCF_000328305.2 Arthrobacter crystallopoietes BAB-32
CGACGGCCACAGCTTCGCGCTGCTTCGCCAGCAGGCAAAAAACAACGGGGGAGGGAAGGGCACAAGCCGGCTGGTACAGATCCGCTGCCCGACTCCCCGCCACCTCGCCAAAGGAGACACAAACCATGAACAAGAAACTCACCGCCACGACCGGGGCCGACCTCATCAGCTTCGCGGCCCACGTTCTCGGATTCCAGCCCAGCGAATCCCTGGTCGTGCTGACGTTCCACGGGACCGGCAGCGGCACCACGTTGCGCCTTGACCTGCCGCATTCGGGCCAATGGCCGCGGGACTTCGCCCAGACCGCCGCCTCGTACCTGTGCCGGGACGAAAACGCCGACGGGAGCATGTTCATCGTCTACACCGACCGGCTGCACCACGACACCGGGCTCCCGTACGAGCCCTATATCGACGCACTGCGCGAAGAGCTCACCACAGCAGGAATGCCGATCCGCGACGGATGGATCGTGACCGGCACCGGCTGGGCGACCTACCCATCCACACCGGGACACAACAACCCCGCACACCTCGTCTGGCAGGACACGGCCGCGATCACGAACAGCGTCATCAACTCCGAACTGATCTACCTCGGATCCAGCCCCGCCCCGGCGGCCGAAGTGCCCGCACCGGCCTGCCTCGGCACCGGGAACGAGGCACGGCGCATCGCGGAACTCGCCGCACGGTACGAAACCACCGGCGTCTGGGACCAGTCCACGGAACCGATGCTGACCGCCCGCCGCACGTGGGCCGCAGCCCTCCATAACGGAACCGAACCCGACGCGACCGAGGCCCCCGACCTGGCCGGCCTCTTCCAGACCCCGGCCGTGCGCGACCGGCTCATGGCCGACCTGCTCAGCCCGGCCGAGGAACCGCACGCCTACAAACGGGCCTTCTTCGCAGACATCCCGACCGCCCCGGACCAGGCCCGCCTTCAGACCGCCGAGCGGATCCTGATCCAATCCCTCCGGTTCACCCCGGGCCCGCACCGGGCACCCCTGCTGACCGTCCTCGGCTGGATCAACTGGCTCAGGGGCAAAGGCACCTTCGCCGACCTCTACCTGGGCAAGGCACTCGAGGCCGATCCCGGCTACCGGCTGGCCGAACTGCTCCGCCAGTACTTCGCCACCGGCGCCCTGCCGAAGATCGGCCACCGCACCTCCACCCGCTAAACCGGCAACCCCGCCGGCCCGCCCCGACGCTCCCCGGGGC
>NZ_ANPE02000281.1 GCF_000328305.2 Arthrobacter crystallopoietes BAB-32
CCTGTCCGGAGGACGGCTGGCCGCTGCGGCGCTGGTTGCCCGCGCTGCCGGCTTGCGGGCCGGCTTGCCGGCAGGCTTCGGGCCCTTGCCGCCGCCGCGCGGGGAGTTGCGGCCGGAACCGGATCGGGGCGCCTGTGTCATTTCTGTCCTTAAATACTCGCGGAACGGTACAGCTCAGTAGGAGGATTCGTCGATATCTGCCAAGTGTTCCAGCCCCGGCAGATGCGGTGCCAGTTCGGGAAGCTCGGAAAGACTTCCTATCCCTAATCTTTCCAGAAAATACGAGGTGGTCCGGTACAGCACCGCTCCGGTCTCCGGATCGGCGCCGGAATCTTCGATCAGTCCGCGCTGCACAAGGGTGCGCACCACCGAGTCGACATTGACCCCGCGGATGGCTGAAACCCGGGAGCGGGCCACCGGCTGGCGGTAGGCGATGACGGCCAGGGTTTCCAGCGCCGCCTGCGTCAGCCGGGCCGTCTGGCCCTCGAGCACGAAGGCCGAAACGATGTCCGCAAAATCACTGCGGGAAAAAATCCGCCAGCCCCCGGCGACATTGCGCAGTTCGAAACCGCGCCGCACACCGGACGGCGACCCGTCGCCGTCGTAATCCTGCTGCAGGTCCCGCAGCAGCGTGCCGACCCTGGGCACCGGAAGGTCCAGAGCGGTGGCCAGTTCGACGTCGGTGGCCGGCTCATCGAGCACCATCAGCACCGCTTCCAGGGCAGCCCGGGCACCGCCGGGAAGACCGTCCACGTTCGCCGTGCCGTCCGCGGCCTCCGCCTGGTCACTCATCGCTGTCCCCTGCTTCCTCGTATTCTTCGCTCAGCCGTTCCGGGGTCCATTCCCGGTCACCGCCCGTCCACCGCACCGTCAGCTCCCCCAGCGGCGCCGCCTGTTCGAAGGAGACCACCGCGTCGCGGAACAGTTCCAGCAGGGCCAGGAACCGTGCGACCACCACCAGGGTGTCCCCGGCGTCCGCGGTCAGGGCCCGGAAGGACAGCGCCGCACCGCCTTGGAGCCGTGCGGCGATGATGCCGGCCTGTTCCTTGACGCTGACCGGCGGAGCGTGCAGATGCGCCAGCCCGACCTCCGTCGGCTTGGGCGCCTTCGGCTCCAGCGCTTTCGCAGCCAGGGCCGCAAAATCCGGCAGGGAAGTCCGCCAAACGAGTTCGGGCAGTAGGGCCGCGAAGTGCGGTTCCAGTCCGACCTGGCGCGGGTAGCGCCGGCCCTCCTGCTCCAGCCGCTGGCCCAGCATCGCGGCGATCTGCTTGAACGCCTTGTACTGCAGCAGGCGGGCAAAAAGCAGGTCGCGGGCTTCGAGGAGGGCGATGTCCTCGTCGTCCTCGACCTCCCCCGCCGGCAGCAGCCGGGCCGCCTTCAGGTCCAGCAGCGTGGCCGCGATGACCAGGAACTCGCTCGCCTCATCCAGCGCCCGGCCCTCGCCGGACTCCTGCAGCCGCCGGATGTAGGCGATGAACTCGTCCGTGACGCGGGCGAGGGCGACCTCGGTGATGTCCAGCTCGTGCTTGGAAATCAGGCCGAGCAGCAGGTCGAAGGGACCGCTGAAATTGTCCAGCTGGACCTCGAAGCCGCCGGTCCGGACCCCGGCTTCCGGTTCCGGCAGCAGGGCGTCCGCCGGCACCGCAGGGGTCATTACGGGGCGCCGCCGCGGGAAATGAGCTCCTTGGCCAGCTGGCGGTAGGCGGCAGCGCCAGGGTGGTTGCCGGCATACGTGGTGATGGGTTCGGCCGCAACGGTCGCGTCGGCGAACTTGATGGTCCGCTTGATGACGGTTTCGAAGACCTTGTCGCCGAAGGCTTCCAGCAGCCGGCCCACGACCTCGCGGCTGTGCAGCGTGCGCGCGTCATACATGGTGGCCAGCACGCCGTCGATCTGCAGGCGCGGGTTGAGCCGGTCCTGCACCTTCTCGATGGTCTCCACGAGCAGGGCGACGGCGCGCAGGGCGAAGAATTCGCAGATCAGCGGGATGATCACGCCGTGCGCCGCGGTCAGCGCGTTCACGGTCAGCAGGCCGAGCGAGGGCTGGCAGTCGATCAGGATGACATCATAGTCATCGGCGACCCTCCGCAGCGCCCGGTCCAGGACCTGTTCGCGGGCCACCTCGTTGACCAGCTGCACCTCCGCGGCCGACAGGTCGATGTTCGCCGGCAGGAGGTCGATGTTCTCGATCTCGGTGCTCTGGATGGCCTCGTTGATGTCCACCTTGCGGTCCATCAAGACGTTGTAGACGGTCAGGTCGAGTTCGTGCGGGTTGGTGCCGAGCCCCGCGGACAGCGCACCCTGGGGATCGAAGTCCACCAGCAGCACGCGGCGTCCGGCTTCGGCCAGCGCGGCACCGAGGTTGATGGTCGACGTGGTCTTGCCGACGCCGCCCTTCTGGTTGACCATGGCGACAATACGGGCGGGGCCATGTGAAGTCAGCACGGGCGGTTCGGGGAATTCGGTCAGCGGCCGGCCGGTCGGCCCCAAGACGGCTTCTTCCTGCAGAGTCGTCGAACCCTGTTCGCTACTCACGTATCTATCCCAGCTTCCATCGTCGCTTGGCTGCACTTCTATCCCCCAAGGCTACAGTGACCATGCTGTCATCTGCCGAATGTGGCGCCCGCTACCGGCGAGCCTTTAGCTTCAAGTTGAGGTCTAAAGTTTAGGCTTCCTCTTTGTACTACCAACGACGGCGGTGCCTCCGTGGGAAACGGAG
>NZ_ANPE02000280.1 GCF_000328305.2 Arthrobacter crystallopoietes BAB-32
GCGGGCGAGCACCCGGCGGGTGACCGAGGGCGAGAGCAGCGCATCGCCGTCGGAAACCGCGCGCACGGCGCGGATCAGCTCCTCGGGCTCGGTGTCCTTCACCAGGAAGCCGCTGGCGCCGGCACGGATCGAGTCGATGATGTAGTCGTCCAGTTCGAACGTGGTCAGCATGATGACGCGCACCTCCGGCACCGCGTCTTCGCCCAGGATGGCCGCGGTGGCATCGATGCCGTCCCCGCCCGGCATCCGGATATCCATCAGGATGACATCCGGCCGCAGACTCCGGGCCAGGCGGACGGCGTCCGCTCCGGTCGCGGCCTCGCCCACGACTTCTATATCCGGCTCGGCGTCCAGCAGGGCCCGGAAACCGGCCCGGATGAGGTGCTGGTCATCGGCCAGCAGCACACGGATCACTGCGCCGCTCCTTCGCTGTTGTTGTCCCCCGCGCTCGTGCCGAGCGGAATCTGAGCATGCACCTTGGTCCCGGTCCGTGTGCCGTCAGCCAAATCCACGATCTCCAGGCTGCCGCCGAGCGATCCGAGCCGCTCCCGCATGCCGCGCAGGCCGTTACCCTCGGAAGCCCCACCCAGCCCCACGCCGTCGTCAATTACCGTGACGGCCAGGGCCTGGCCCTGCTGACGCACCGCAACCCGGACCGTACGGGCCTGGGCATGGCGCACCACGTTGGTCAGCGCTTCCTGGACGGTGCGGAAGGCCGCGCTTTCCACCTGCGGATCCAGCCCGGCGGGAAGCGGTCGTTCGAGCGTGATCTGCAGCCCGCTGCGGCCGGCCCGCTCCACCAGTTCGGGCAGCTGGGCAAGCTGCAGGCTGGGCGAGCGCGGGACATCCTGGCGCAGCTGGCCCAGCACCTCGCGCACCTCGGCCAGGGAATCCTTGCTCGCCTTCTTGATCGCTTCCAGCGCCGGCTTAAGCTGCTCCGGGTTCTTTTCTGCCAGGTGCAGCGCGACCGAGGCCTGCACATTGATCATCGACAGCGAATGCGCGACCACGTCATGGATGTCCCGGGCCAGCATCAGCCGTTCCTCGTCGCGGGCCCGCCGCTGTTCTTCGACCAGGGCGCGGCGCCGCTCCGCGCGGCGTTCGATGCGGACCCGGCCCAGCTCGGCCAGCAGCACCACCACGATCAGCCAGGCCAGCCCGATCACGCCCTCCGAAATGCCGGAGGCCAGCCAGAGCACGGCCAGCAGCAGCGCCAGGCCGGCCACGCTCCCCCAGGCCCACCAGCGGGCGCGGGCGAGGACGGCGAAGACGAGGGCGAGCACCAGTGACAGGCTGAAGGGCCCCCACGGGTAGCCCAGCAGCAGGTAGGCGGCGGCGACGGCAGCTGCCCCGGCGGCCATGGGTCCGGGCAGCCGGCGGCGAAGCAGCAGCAGGGCGGGGCCCGCCAGCAGCAGGGCAAAGCCCAGCGCGTCCAAGGCATGGCGGTCCGGCTGGCGCAGGCCGGCGAAGTGCGTCCCGACCAGCTGGACGAGGGCCACGACGACGGCGATGCCAATCGTTGAGGGCCCGCGGAAACGGCGGGTCATCCTTCGAGCCTACCGGCGGCGCCTTCGGGCAGCGTCCGCCCAACGGTGCAGCCGGCCTACTCCCCCGGGAGTAGGCCGGCTGCACGTCCAACGATCAGCGGGTCTGGCGTTCGGCGGCCTCCACCACGTTGGCCAGCAGCATTGCGCGGGTCATCGGGCCCACGCCGCCGGGGTTGGGCGAGATCCAGCTCGCCACGTCCTTGGCGTCGGGGGCGACGTCGCCGGTGACCTTGGCCTTGCCGGTCTCCTCGTCCTCCACGCGGCTGACCCCGACGTCCAGCACGATCGCTCCGGGCTTGAGGTCCTCGGCCTTGACCATGTGCGGCATGCCGGCCGCGGCGATGACCACGTCGGCCTGGGCCAGCTCGGCCGCCAGGTCCTCGGTGCCGGTGTGCGCCAGGGTGACGGTCGCGTTGATCGAGCGGCGGGTCAGCAGCAGTCCGAGCGGGCGGCCGACCGTGACACCGCGGCCAACAACCAGCACCTTCTTGCCCTTGAGGTCGATATCGTGGCGCAGCAGCAGCTCGACACAGCCGTGCGGGGTGCAGGGCAGCGGCGAATCCAGCGGCTCGCTCACATTGAGCACCAGGCGGCCCAGGTTCGTCGGGTGAAGCCCGTCGGCGTCCTTGGCCGGATCGATCCGTTCCAGGATGGCGTGCGTGTCGATGTGCTTGGGCAGCGGCAGCTGGACGATGTAGCCGGTGCAGGCCGGGTCATTGTTCAGCTCATCCAGCACGGCTTCCAGCTCGGCCTGCGTGATGTCCTCGGGCAGGTCCTTGCGGATCGATTCGATGCCCACCTCGGCGCAGTCCTTGTGCTTGCCGCCGACGTACCACTTGCTGCCCGGGTCCTCGCCCACCAGCACGGTGCCCAGCCCGGGCGTCACGCCCTTGGCCTTCAGCGCCGTTACACGCTCGGTGAGCTCGGATTTGATTGCCGCCGCGGTGGCCTTGCCGTCCAGGATCCGCGCGGGCTGCGGGGTTGTGTATAGGTTCATGTCACCATTCCTCGTGGCCGGGGTACAGGGGGAACTGCTGCGCCAGCTTGGTGACGCGGTTGCGGAGGAGCTCGACGTCGGCGCCGCCCTTCAGGGCCGTGGCGATGATGTCGGCCACCTCGGTGAATTCGGTGGAGCCGAAGCCGCGGGTGGCCAGCGCCGGCGTGCCGATCCGCAGGCCGGAGGTGGTCATCGGCGGGCGCGGGTCGAACGGCACGGCGTTGCGGTTGACGGTGATGCCCACGGAATGCAGCAGATCCTCGGCCTGCTTGCCGTCCAGTTCGGAGTTGCGCAGGTCCACCAGGACCAGGTGCACATCGGTGCCGCCGGTCAGCACGGACACGCCGGCTTCAGTGACGTCCGGTGCGGTCAGCCGCTCGGCCAGGATGCGGGCGCCTTCGAGCACGCGCTCCTGGCGGTCCTTGAACTCCTGGCTGCCGGCGATCTTGAACGCCACCGCCTTGGCGGCGATGACATGCATCAGCGGCCCGCCCTGCTGGCCCGGGAACACGTTCGAATTGATCTTCTTGGCCAGCTCCTGCTTGCCCAGGATCACGCCGGACCGCGGCCCGGCAAGGGTCTTGTGCACAGTGGAGGTCACGACGTCGGAATGCGGCACCGGGTTCGGGTGCAGGCCCGCGGCGACCAGTCCGGCGAAGTGCGCCATGTCGGTCCACAGGTACGCGCCCACCTCGTCCGCGATGGAACGGAAGGCGGCGAAATCGAGCTGCCGCGGGTAGGCGGACCAGCCGGCGATGATGACGTTCGGGCGCTCGGCCAGCGCCTGCTCGCGGACCTTGTCCATGTCCACCCGGAAAGTCTGCGGGTCGACCTCATACGCGGCGACTTCGTACAGCTTGCCGGAGAAGTTCAGCTTCATGCCGTGCGTGAGGTGCCCGCCGTGCGCCAGCGAGAGGCCCATGATCTTGTCGCCCGGATTGATCAATGCGGCGAGCGCAGCTGCGTTGGCCTGGGCGCCGGCATGCGGCTGCACATTGGCGAACTCCGCGCCGAACAGCGCCTTCACCCGCTCGATGGCCAGGTTCTCGGCCACGTCCACGTGCTCGCAGCCGCCGTAGTAGCGGCGCCCCGGGTAGCCCTCGGCGTACTTGTTGGTCAGGACCGAGCCCTGGACCTCGAGGACCGAGCGCGGGGCGAAGTTCTCCGAGGCGATCATCTCGAGAGTGTCGCGCTGGCGGCCGAGCTCGGCGTCCAGCACAGCGGCAATCTCGGGATCGACTTCGGCAAGGGGCAGGTTGGTGACAGACGAGGTGGAAGACGTCACGTAGGTTCTCCTGGGAGTGGAAGATAATCTGCTACAGGTCAGGCTACCGGGTGCGAGCAAGCTCACGCATGGCGGACTTGCCCGCATGACAACGATCCGGCGGGACTTGACCCTCGGCCCAGGCGTGCGATCCGTGGTCTGCGCTGTGCCGGTCAACGGTCGCCCGCCGGCCCGGCTGCCGCTTCCCGATGGTGGCCCACCTGACGCCAGTCGCGGCGTCCCCCATCCTAACGCCGTACGGACGGTCAACATAAAGTACGACGGCGTGCGTCGGCTAAGTGCCTGCAGTTGCCTCGGCATGCGGCCGCATTGCGGGTCCCTCCCCCGCTTGGCCAAGGCAGGAATACCAGCGCAGCCCCCGCGGTTCTATTGGTTGACACTTCAACATTCCAGCAGAGGAAGGCGGCGGCATGGCGGACGCGGGGTTTGCGGACCAGGCGAAGGGGCAGGATCTAGCCGGTGCCGGCCGGCAGGATCGATCCGGTGCCGGGCGGCAGGACGAATCGCTCGACGTCGTGGTCATCGGCGCGGGACAGGCCGGGCTGAGCGCCGCCTACTACCTGCAGCACCGCGGCCTGCGTCCGGAGGAGGACTTCGTTGTGCTGGATGCCAACGAGGGCCCGGGCGGAGCCTGGCGCCACCGCTGGCCGTCGCTGACATTCGACGCTGCGCACGGGCTGCACGACCTTCCCGGACTCCCGCTCGGGGTGCCGGACCCCGCGGAGCCGGCCTCCGCCGTCGTTAGCCGCTACTACGGCAACTACGAGCAGAAGTTCGATCTCCCCGTCCGCCGTCCGGTCCACGTGGCCCGGGTCGAAGACGGCCCGGACGGCCTGCTGCGCGTGGTGTCCGCGTCCGGCCACAGCTGGCTGGCGCGCACCGTGATCAGCGGAACCGGCACCTGGGACCGCCCGTACTGGCCGTACTATCCCGGCCGCGAAACATTCACCGGACGGCAGCTGCACACCCACGACTTCCGCTCCGCCGAAGAGTTCCGCGGCCAGCGCGTGCTGGTGGTCGGCGGCGGCACGTCGGCCCTGCAGTTCCTGCTCCAGCTGGACGCGGCCGGCGCGGGCACGGTCTGGTCCACTCGGCGGGCGCCGGACTTCACCGCCACGCCCTTCGATGCCGAGTGGGGCATCGACGTGGAACGCCGGGTCAACGAGCGCACCCGCGCCGGGCTGCCGCCGCTGAGCGTCGTGGCCGCCACCGGGCTGCCGCTGAACGAAACCTACAAGGCCGGGATCGAGGCCGGCGTGCTGGTCTCCCGCGGCAAGCTCAGCCGCATCGGTCCCGGCTCGGTCGTGTTCGCGGACGGATCGCGCGAGCAGGTCGACGTGATCCTGTGGGCCACCGGTTTCCGCGCCTCGCTGGACCATCTGGCGCCGCTGCAGCTGCGCGAACCGGGCGGCGGAATCCTGATGGGCAAGGACAGCGTGTCCGTGGTGCGCGAGCCGCGGCTGTTCCTGGTCGGCTACGGCGCCTCGGCCTCCACTGTCGGGGCCACGCGGGCAGGACGCGCGGGGGTGGCCGCTGCTCTGCGGCAGCTGAAGGAGGGGGCAAACCGCACGGTAGCCTTGAGGGCGTGAACGCAGACACCCAGACCGCCTACAACCTCACCCTCTCCTGCGTCGACCGGCCCGGCATCGTCTACGCCGTGTCCGGGGCGCTGGTAGGAGCCGGCTGCAACATCGTGGATTCGCAGCAGTACGGCAGCCCCGCGTCCGGCCGCTTCTTCATGCGGGTCGCCGTCGCCTCCAACAAGGCGCAGCAGGACCTGGAGTGGCACCTGGATCCGGTGGCCAAGTCCTACGGCATGGACTGGAACCTGGCGCCCGAGGGCCGGAAGATGCGCACCCTGGTGATGGCGTCGAAGTCCGGCCACTGCCTCAACGACCTGCTGTTCCGCCAGCGCTCCGGCACGCTACCGATCGAGGTCCCCGCGATCGTCTCCAACCACACGGACCTGGCCGGGATGGCGGAGTTCTACGGCATCCCGTTCCATCACATCCCGGTCACCCCGAACACCAAGCCCGAGGCGGAGCAGGCCCTGCTGGAACTGGTCGCCGAGCACGACATCGAACTCGTGGTGCTCGCCCGCTACATGCAGGTGCTCAGCAACGACCTCTGCACCAAGCTGGCCGGCAAGGCCATCAACATCCACCACTCGTTCCTGCCGTCCTTCAAGGGCGCCAGGCCGTACCACCAGGCGCACGACCGCGGCGTGAAGCTGATCGGCGCCACCGCCCACTACGTCACGCCGGACCTGGACGAGGGCCCGATCATCGAGCAGGAAGTCATCCGCGTGGACCATTCCCGGTCCGCCCGGCAGTTCGTCACCATGGGCGAGGCCGTCGAGGCGCGCACGCTGGCCCAGGCGGTGCAGTGGCATGCCGAGCACCGGGTCCTGCTGGACGGCCGCCGCACCGTGATCTTCAACTAGCGGGCAGCTTCAACCAACGACGACGGCGGCTCCCCCTTTCGTCCGGGAGCCGCCTTTTCAGCCCCGGCCTTCACGTCCCCTCAGCTCCCGCGTAGGGTCGGACCATGGACACCCCGGAGCAGGCCGCTGAAGCACCGCGCGATGCCGAGCGCGACGCCAAGCGCGACGCCTTCATCGAGCGGCTCGTGGCCGAACACCGCCACCATGTGCTGGAAGTAGGCTGCGGCACCGGCAAGGACGGCCTGGCCTTCAAAGCGGCCGGGATCACCTACACCGGCGTCGACCTCTCCGAAGCTCACGTCCGCGCTGCCCGGGCCAAGCACCTCGAGGCCTCCGTTGCCGCGCCGGACTCGCTGCCCTTCGCCGACCGGACCTTCGACGCCGCCTGGTGCTTGGGCACGCTGACCCACGTCTCGAACACGGACCTGTACGGCGTGTTGGACGAAATCCTGCGGGTGCTCAAACCCGGGGCGCCGCTGGCAGTGGGCCTCCGCTCCGGCAAGGATGAAGAGCGGCTGGACCTGGTCGACGGGTACGCAACGCGGCGCTTCCTCAGCCTGCGTTCGGACGAAACCGTGCTGAGCCTCTTCGAACCGCACGGCAGCGTCAAGGACTTCACCACTTGGGAAGAGCCGGACCAGCCCGGCCACTACCAGTACTTCATCCTGGCCAAGTTCTAGGCGTCAAGAAGCCGCCGGTGATCCCGGTAGGGTGGTGCCATGGCTCACCTCATCACCGTCGCCGGGAAAACGCCGGCCGCAGACCCATCCGCTTTCGTTGCCCCCACCGCCGTCCTGAGCGGCGACGTGGAGCTTGCCGCCGAGGCGAGCGCTTTCTATGGCGTCTCGGTCCGCGGCGATACCGCGCCGATCCGCGTTGGCCGGGGCAGCAACCTGCAGGACAACGTGGTGCTGCATGCGGATGAAGGCTTCCCGTGCACAGTTGGTGCCGGGGTGAGCGTGGGGCACACAGCCGTGGTCCACGGCTGCACCATTGAAGACAACTGCCTCATCGGCATGAGCGCCACCGTCATGAACGGCGCCGTCGTGGGCGAAGGTTCGCTCGTCGCGGCCGGGGCCCTGGTGCTCGAGGGCACGCAGATCCCGCCGCGCTCGCTCGTGGCCGGCGTTCCCGCAAAGGTCCGGCGCGAACTGTCCGACGAGGAATACCAGTCCGTGCTCAACAACGCCTCGCACTATGTGGAGCTGGCCAAGCTGCACCGCGAAGCGAACTCCTGACACTGCCCGGCACGGCCCGCGTTAACTTCTTGACGGCAAGGTGGCCGTGCCGCAATGTTGTCGTATGGCCGCCGCTGACCCTCCGCCGAGAGGCACCGTACGCAACCCGGGCTCTCCGTCAGCGCTGCGCCGGCTGAACCAGCGGCGTGTCGTGGACGCGCTGCTGGCCGGCGGTCCCGCCACCCAGGCCGGCCTGTCGCGGCGCACCGGGCTGTCCACCGCCACCGTCTCGAATATCGTCAAGGACCTCCTGGCCAGCGGCGATGCGGCCGTCAGTCCAACCACCAGCTCCGGCCGGCGTGCCCTGCTGGTATCGCTGACGCCGCCCAGCGGCTTGGCCATCGGCATGGACTTCGGCCGCCGGCATCTGCGCGTGCTGGCCGCGACCCGGGGCTACGAAATCGTGGCGGAGCAGGAGGCCGAACTGGCGGCCGGCTACCACCCACAGCAGGGCCTCGACAGGGCGGACGAGCTCCTCGCCAAAGTCCTGGTGGCCGCCGGAGCGCAGCGCCAGGACATCCTCGGCCTGGGCGTCGGCATCCCCGGCCCGCTGGACCGCCGCACCGGCACCGCGATCGGCGGCACCATCCATCCGGAATGGGTAGGGATCGCCGTTCCCGAGCTCTTCCGGCAGCGCTTCGGCCTGCCGGTCTTCGTGGACAACGATTGCAACCTCGGCGCGCTCGCGGAGGTGACCTGGGGCAGCCACCGCAGCGTGGAAAACCTCGTCTTCGTCAAGATCGGCACCGGCGTCGGAGCCGGCCTCATCCTCAACGGCGCCCCGTTCTACGGCAGCATCGGGGTGACCGGCGAACTCGGCCACCTCACCTTGGACGACCGCGGCCAGGTCTGCCGCTGCGGCAACCGCGGCTGCCTCGAGACCTTCGCCTCCACCGACGTCATCCTGCACCTGCTGGACGGCCGCACCCCCGGCAAGCTGACCACCGAGGCGGTCGTGCAAATGGCGCTGGGCGGCGACGCGGCCACCCTGCGGGTCATTGACGACGCCGGATATTCGGTCGGGCGCGCACTGGGACTTTTGGCGAACCTCATCAACCCGGAAGTGATCGTGGTCGGCGGCCCGCTCAGCGGGCTGGGCGAGACGCTCTTGGCCCCCGTGCGCCGCGGCCTGCAGCGCTACGCAATGCCCGCCGTCGGGAATTCCACCACGGTGGCCATGACAGAACTCTCGGAACAGGCCGAAGCGTTGGGTGCCGCAACGCTGGTGATCCGTTCCTCCGTGCGCCCCT
The DNA here is from genome assembly GCF_000328305.2 of Arthrobacter crystallopoietes BAB-32. Taxonomy (GTDB): domain Bacteria; phylum Actinomycetota; class Actinomycetes; order Actinomycetales; family Micrococcaceae; genus Crystallibacter; species Crystallibacter crystallopoietes_A. Next base: position 8,761 of record NZ_ANPE02000280.1, read on the forward strand.
GAATTGTGTTTACCTCTTGACGGCAACCAGTCGCGGGGAGTTGACTTCCTAAACAAGCAATGCTTCTTTGCCCTGACAATGTCGTCACTACGGAGGCTATGATGCGACATCTACCCAAGCTCGCCCTGGCCGCGGCCGTCGGCCTGACGCTGGCCGGCTGCGGCGGCGGTGACACCGCCACCGAAGCGGACCCGGAATCGGCCACCGGCCAGGTGGGAATCTTCACCTGGTGGGCCGACGGATCGGAAAAGGCGGGACTGGACGCGCTGGTGGAAGTCTTCAACCAGCAGCACGAGAACCTGGAGTTCGAGAACCTGGCCGTGGCTGGCGGCGCCGGCAGCCAGGCCAAGAGCGTGCTCGCCGCCAATCTTCAGTCGGGCAATCCGCCGGATTCCTTCCAAGCCCACGCCGGCGCCGAACTGCAGGACTACATCGACGCCGACCAGATCGAAGACCTCAGCAGCTTTTACGAGGAGCAGGCCCTCGCCGATGTCTTCCCGTCCAGCCTGATGGAGAACCTGACCGTGGACGGCCAGATCTATTCCGTCCCGTCCAACGTCCACCGCTCGAACGTGGTGTGGAGTTCGGTGGAAGTCCTTGAGGATGCCGGCATCGATCCCAGCACTGCTCCGGCCGACCTCGATGCCTGGATCGCGGATATGGAAAAGGTGAAGGCCGCCGGCAAGACCCCGCTGGCGCTGGCCGGATCCTGGACCCAGGTCCATTTGTTCGAGAACATCCTGCTCTCCAGCCTCGGTCCGGAAGCCTACTCGGGCCTGTGGAACGGCGGGACCGACTGGAACAGCGCCGAAGTCACCGCAGCCATCGAGGACTACGACAAGGTGCTCGGCTTCACCAACTCCGACCGCGATTCGCTCAGCGACTGGGCTCCGGCCACCCAGCTGGTGGAGGACGGGGCGGCAGCTTACAACGTGATGGGCGACTGGGCGCAGGCGAAGTTCGAGCAGGACGGCAAGGTTGCCGGTGAAGACTACGTGTACTGGCCGGTGCCCGGCACCGACGGCGTGTTCAACTACCTAGCCGACTCCTTCACCTTGCCCAAGGGCGCACCCAATCCCGGCGGCACGCTCGCCTGGCTGCAGACCATCTCCAGCCCGGAGGGGCAGACGGCGTTCAACAAGGCCAAGGGCTCCATCCCGGCCCGCACCGATGCCGACCCGGCGGACTTCAGCGAGTACCAGCAGTCGGCGATGGAGGACTTCAAGTCGGATACCATCGCCCCGTCGCTCGCCCACGGTGCGGCCGTGCCGATCGCCTGGCTCAACGAGCTGAGCACCGCGGTCAACCAGTTCAGCACCAGCGGCGACGTCGCCGCCCTGCAGAGCGCGGCGGCGGCATCGGCCGAGAAGTTCGCACAGTAGCCGGACCTGCCGGGTGGGCGGCCCCGCCGGCCGCCTGTCCGGCAGCGCGAGCACGGGAAGCGGCATGTTCAAGAACGTCAAGACCTGGGGGCCGGCCCTGCTGCTGGTCTCCCCCACCATCATCCTGGTCGGCATCTTCGTCTACGGCCTGATCGCCGTGAACATCCAGATGTCCATGACCGACCAGCACACCGCCCGCCCCTCGGACGAGTTCGTCGGGCTGGACAACTACTTCCGGCTGTTCGCCGACGCCGATTTCCAGCACGCGCTCCGGAACCTGGTCCTGCTGACCGTGGTGTTCCTGGCCGGTACGCTGATCTTCGGCTTCCTGTGGGCGTGGGTCCTGGAACGGCCGGACCGGGGCGAAGGGTTCTTCCGCTCGATCTACCTGTTCCCGATGGCCGTGTCCTTCATCGCCTCAGGCGTCGTCTGGCGCTGGCTGCTCTCCAGCCTGCAGACCGACCAGCAGGGCGGCGAGCGCACCACCGGCCTGAACCGGCTGCTCGACAGCGTCGGCCTTGGGTTCCTGCAGAACAGCTGGTGGTCCGACCCCAACTGGGGCATCGCCGCCATCGCCGTGCCCGCCATCTGGCAGCTGGCCGGCTACGTGATGGCACTGTTCCTCGCCGGTTTCCGCGGCATCCCGGACGAGCTGCGCGAGGCGGCACGCATCGACGGCTGCAGCGAATGGCAGCTGTACCGCCACGTCATCTTCCCGCAGCTCAGCCCGGTCATGCTTTCGGCCGTGATCATCATCGGGCACATGTCGCTGAAGCTCTTCGACCTGATCCGCGCCATCGTCCCGGATGCCAACACCTACGCCGTCCAGGTCCCCGCCACGCAGATGTGGGTCAAGTACATCGGCAGCGACTACGCCGATTCGGCAGCCATCGGCACGATCCTGCTGGTCCTGGTGGCCCTCGTCGTTGTGCCCTACCTCGTCTATACCTCGCGCCAGGAGAAACGCTGATGGCCACCGCAACCGTTCCGCCGCCCGCCCGGGTCACTCCGCCGGCGGAGAAGGTGGGCAGGCCGCGCCGGAAGATGAACCGGACGCTGAAGTACCTGCTGCTGGTGCTTTTCGCCCTGATCGTCCTGCTGCCGGCCTACGTCCTGCTGGTCACCAGCTTCAAGGGCCCGTCCGACGCCGACCCCTCCCGGGCCTGGTTCCTCCCCCAGACGTGGGACCCGTCCGGGTGGGCCAAGGCGTGGGACACCCTGGCCCCTGCTCTGGGCAGGACCTTCGCGATGGTGATTCCGGCGTCGATCATTTCCGCCACCTTGGGCTCGATGAACGGCTATGTGCTCTCCAAGTGGCGGTTCCCCTACGCCAACGTGGTGTTCACGCTCATCCTGTTCGGCATGTTCATCCCCTACCAGGCGGTGATGATCCCGCTGACCCAGCTCATGCAGGGCCTTGGCGTCCCCAACGGGATTCCTTCGCTGCTGGTGCTGCACATCGTCTACGGCCTGCCCATCTGCACGCTGATCTTCCGCAACTACTATGCCTCCGTACCGGACGAGCTGATCGAGGCGGCCCGGATGGACGGAGCAGGCCTGCTGCGGACCTACTTCTCGGTGATCCTGCCGGTCTCCACGCCCGGCTTCGTCGTCGTCCTCATCTGGCAGTTCACCTCGGCCTGGAACGACTACCTCTTCGCCGCCTTCTTTTCCTCCGGGCGCAACGGCCCCGTCACGATCGCCCTGAGCTTCCTCGCCGGCGGCCAGCTGACGGACTATGCCGCCTCCATGGCGGGCGCGCTGATCGCCTCCGTTCCGACACTCATCGTCTACATCATCCTGGGCAAGTACTTCGTCGGCGGACTGATGAGCGGCTCGGTCAAGGGCTGAGCCAGTGGCGGGGCAGACAAAAGCGCCGCCGCCTGCTGCCAAGTGGACTGCAGGCGGCGGCGCTGCGCCGGAAAGGACGGCCGGTATCAGCTCTCGCGCGGACGCCGCTCGTCGGCATCGCGGGCTACGTGCCTGCCTTCATCCCCGCGGCCGGCATCCGGCCCCGGCCGGTCGTCGTGTGACGCGCCGCGTCCGTGGTCGTCGTGGCCGGACTTCCGGTCGCCGCGGCCCCTCTTGTCAGTATTGACGTCCGGGTCCACTTCGTCGGCTTCGCGCAGCCGGTTGCTCGCTTCTTCCCGGATGCCCTTGGCGTCCGCGGCACGCGTCTCCGCTTCCTGGCGCATCCGGTCCGCCTCCATGCGGGCGCGCTCGGCCTCGATGTCGGCCTGTTCGGCGTCGACCTGCACGCGGTGGGCCTGGGCCTCCCGCTCCCGCGCCCCCAGCTCCGTCGCCTGGGCGGACTGGCGGATATCAGCGGCCCTCCGGCGGTCCGCTTCCTGCCGCTCCAACTGCTTCGCCTTATTCTTCTTCTTCGCGAAATAGGCAATCAGACCGATGATGATGAGCAGTACGACGACCGCTACGACTATCCAGATTATCTGTGATGTGTCCATGGGTATTGCGCCTCTTTCCTGCTGAACGGGAACATCAGCGTACTTACTTTTGTATCACTGCTTGCGCCCCGGGCATAGGGAACACGCAATGGACGATGCCGTGCTGAGCAGGAATGATGGTGCGCATGACTACGCCACAGCGGATCATCACACCGCCCTGCGCCCAGCCAGGAGCCCCGAGTCCACTGCAGGCCACCGGCCGACCGCTGCGCTGGGGCGTCGTCTCCACGGGCAGGATCGCCGGCAAGGTGACCGGCGACCTCGCCCTGCTCGAGGATGCCGTACTGCAGGCCGTCAGTTCCAGGGTCGAGGCAAACGCGACAGCCTTCGCCGGCCGCTTCAACTTTGCGCGCGCCTATTTTGATAACGACGACGGCAAGGGCTACGACCAGCTCTTCGCGGACCCCGACGTCGACGTCGTCTACGTCGCCACCCCGCACGGCCAGCACTATGAAATCGCCAAACTGGCCCTCGAGGCCGGCAAGCATGTGCTGTGCGAGAAGTCGCTGACCATCAACGCCCGTGAAGCACTGGAACTGGCCGAGCTGGCGCGCAGCAGGAAGCTGTTCCTGATGGAGGCTGTCTGGACCCGTTTCCTCCCGATCATCCACCGCGCTTGGGACATCACGCATTCGGGCGAGCTCGGCGAAATCCAGTGGCTGCAGGCCGACCTTGGTTTCCCCGCACCCTATGATGCCACCGCGCGGCTCTGGAACCCCGCGGCCGGCGGCGGGGCGCTGCTGGACCTGACCGTCTACCCGCTCACATGGGCGCTCGGTGTCCTCGGTTTCCCGCAGACCGTCCTTGCCACGGGGCATATTAACGACGACGGCGTGGACGCCCAGAACGCCCTGACCCTCACGTACGGTTCCGGCGCCCAAGCCCAGTTGACGTCGTCGTTATTGTCCTCTTCCCCGCAGACGGCCACGGTCTGCGGCAGCGCCGGCTGGCTGCGCACCGGCACCCCGCTTCACCACCCGAACGAACTGACGATCCATCGCCACGGCGGCGAACAGCGGTTGGAACGTTTCGGGCGGATCGGCCAGAACTACGTGTACGAACTGCGCGAGGTCACCCGCTGCATCCAGGAAGGGTTGAGCGAAAGCCCAACCATGCCGCTGGAGGACACGCTCAACACGATGCGGCTGTTCGACGGAGTCCGTGCGCAGATCGGTGTCAGCTACGCCAATGACCGTGCCGTCCCGGTCCTGGACTGACCGCCGGATTTCTCCGGCAGCCGGCCCAAGCCGGACGGCACGGTGGGGGCAACCGCGCGGCGCCTCCCGGCGTTCAACGTGCGTCAAGATCCCAATGGAGGAACCGCGCGGCTGCCAGTCTGGCCGCTAGGCCCGCACCCGAGCTGCCGAAGGGCGGCGGAATGCGAGGACGGCGCCGGCCAGGATGAGCATCAGCCCGGCCAGCAGCGCCCAGTGCACGGACAAGCCGGTCTGTGCGAGCGTTTCGGGTGCCTCGCCCTGGCCTCCTGCAGCCCCGGCGGCGGAACCATCAGCATTGGCCGAGAGCCCGGGCATCTGGGCACCGGCGGCTGCAGCAACCAAGGTTCGGTCTGCCGCCGCAATCAAGGCTCCACCTGCCGTGGCAATCATGGCGCCACCTGCCGTGGCAGTTCCCGGGACAGACCCCGCAGCTTCTGCTGCCACGAGGCTGTCGCTCAAGGTTGCCTCGCGGCCGTCGATGCCGGACTGGCCAACGCCAGCGCCGCGGGCAATGCCATCCTCGCCAAGGGCGGCGGAGCCATCCCCGGCGGGACCAGCAGTACCTTCGCCGCCGATACCAACAGCGCCTTCTCCAGCCGGCCCAGCAGCGCCCTCACCGTCGGAGCCGGTGACGCCCTCTTCAGCCGGTCCGCCGGCCTCGCCGGTCGACTCACCTGGTGCTTCCGGGCTGACTGTGCCTTCATCGGCAGCGGCCTCACCGCAGCCTCCTCCCGATCCGCCGAGCGCCACGTTCAGGCACACGTCTGCTATCAGCCCGACGCGATTCATGGGCAAGAAGCCGAAGCCAGCGACTGGATCCGTCACGGCACCAGCAGTTCCGCCGTCGGTGCCGCCAAGCACCACATCCGCGTCAGCGACGACGTCCGCAGCCACGTCAGAGGCTGTACTTTCAGCACCGCCCACCACCACGTCGGCAGCCACGTCAGAGGCTGTACTTTCAGCACCGCCCAGTGCTACATCGGCATCAGCCACGACATCAGCAGCCACGTCAGAAGCTGCATTTTCAGCACCACCGAGCACCACGTCCGCGTCAGCGACGACGTCCGCAGCAACGTCAGCGGCACCGTTCTCAGTGCCTCCCAAGGTGACGTCCGCGTCGGCCAACACGTCAGCAGTGACCTCAGCGGCCGCCTCCTCAGCACCACCCAGCGCCACGTCCGCGTCAGCAACGACGTCCGCAGCCACATCAGCGGCACCGTCCTCAGTGCCTCCCAACGTG
>NZ_ANPE02000279.1 GCF_000328305.2 Arthrobacter crystallopoietes BAB-32
GCGGCCGGTATCGACGCGCTTGCCGGCGCGGCCCATGGGCACGGGCTGGGCCTGAACAGGGTGGTCGCCCTGGGACATTCCGCCGGCGGGCAGCTGGCAGTCTGGGCAGCCGGCCGCGGGCTGCTGCCGTCCGGGACTCCCGGGGCGGATCCGGTTGTGCCGCTGGCCGCGGTGCTGAGCCAGGCCGGCGTGCTGGACCTGCGGCGGGCCTGGGAACTGGGGCTGAGCAGCCAGGCGGTGGAGAACTTCCTGGGCTGCGGGCCGGACGACGACCCGGAGCGCTACCGGCTGGCCGACCCGATGCAGCGGCTTCCGCTGGCGGTACCGGTCTGGGCCTTCCACAGCCGGCAGGATGCGGCCGTGCCCTTCGAACTTTCCGAGCGCTACGTCACCGCCGCCCGGGCGGCTGGCGGGGAAGCGGAACTGCTGGCGGTGCCCGGCGGCCACATGGACGTGGTCGACCCGGCCAGCCCGGCCTTCGCCCGCATCCTCACCGTGCTGGACCGCCTGGATCCGGACCCGGACGAGGCCTGCCGCTGATCGTGCGGCTCTGCTACGTTGACACTGTGCTGACAGTTATCGGGGAAGCCCTGGTCGACGTGTTCTCCAGCCCGGGGGGAGGCTCGCAGGTGCACGTGGGCGGCAGTCCGCTGAATGTCGCCGTCGGCCTCGCCCGCCTGGGACAGCCGGTGCAGTTCGTCGGGCGCTACGGGCGCGATGAGTACGGCGCGCAGATCCTGCACCAGCTGCGGCGGAACTCCGTGCTGGCGCCGCTGGAAGCGGACGGCAACCCGACCAGCGTGGCCCGCGCCCGGCTGGACAAAGCCGGAGCGGCGCACTACAGCTTCGACCTGCTGTGGGAACTTCCCGCCCTGGAGCAGGCAGTGCCGCGGCTGTTTGCCGACACGCAGTGGCTGCACACCGGCTCGATCGCTGCGATGCTCGAACCCGGGGCACATACGGTGCTTGCCGCCGTCGAACGCGCCCACCCGCGCGCGCTGGTCAGCTATGACCCGAACTGCCGGCCCACCATCGTCACCGACCGGGATTTCGCCCGCCGGCAGGTGGAGAAGTTCGTCGCGCTCAGCGACCTGGTGAAGGCCTCCGACGAGGACCTGCAGTGGCTGTATCCGGACCGGCATCCCGAAGACACGGCGCATGCCTGGCTGGAACGCGGCCCGGCGATGGTGGTGGTGACGCGGGGAGCCCGGGGACCGTGGGGCGTGGTCCGCGACGGCGCCGCCGAAGTGCCGGCTCCGCCGGTGCAGGTGGCTGATACCGTCGGCGCGGGCGATTCCTTCACCGCGGCACTGCTGGCCACGCTGATGGAGCGCGGTTTCGGCGGTTCCGGACGCCGGGACGCCCTGCAGGCGCTCAGCGGGGACCAGCTGGAAGAGATGCTCTCCTTCGCCACCCGGGCCGCAGCGATCACCGTTTCCCGCCCGGGCGCCAACCCGCCGGACCGGCAGGAACTCGGCTTGTAGCCACCGCTTCTAAGCCGGCGGGCCCGGCTTAGACTGGGCAGTATGCGTTTGATAGCCAGTGACCTGGACGGGACCATCATTGGCCGGGACGGGAAGATCAGCGACCGCACCGTCCGCGCGTTCAAGGATGCCGCCTCCGCGGGCGTCGAAATCGTCTTCGTCACCGGCCGCCCGCCGCGCTGGCTGGACCCGCTGCGCAGCCGGCTCGGCCACGAGGGCAAGGTCATCTGCTCCAACGGCGCCGTGATCTACGACCTGGCTACCAGCGAGGTCCTCACCGCCCGGGCCCTGCCGCACCGCAACATCTTCGCCGCGCGGGAAGCCATCCTGCACCTGCATCCGACGACGACGTTCGCCGCCGAAACCACCACGGGGTTCCTGCTGGAGCCCGGGTTCGTGGATTCCGGGTCAGTGGAACTGCTCGACGGGATCACGCCGCGGCCCCTGGCGGAGTCGCTCACCGAAGCCGACGCGGTGGTGAAGTTCCTGGCCCGCGGCAAGGACCAGGACCCGGATGCCTTCCTGGCCGATGTCCAGCCCGCCGTCAACCAGCTGGTGTCCGTCACCCGCTCCTCCCCGACCGTCGCCCTGCTGGAAATGGCGCAGCCCGGCATCAATAAGGCCGTCACCCTGGCCGAGTATGCGCAGTCGCTGCGGATCGACCCGCAGGACGTGGTGGCGTTCGGCGACATGCCCAACGACATCGAGATGCTGGAGTGGGCCGGCCATGGCTACGCGATGGGTTCCGGCCATCCGGAAGCCATCGGCGCGGCCCGCTACCGGGCGCCGGACTTTGCCGACGACGGCGTGGCCCAGGTCATCGAGGCCCGTCTGGCGGAACTGGACGGGCTGTGACCGGCAGCTTTCCGTACCTGGACAACTCCTTCGGCGCGCCCGCCGGTTCCGAGTCCTGGCCGCTGGCCTTCGCCCACCGCGGGTTCTCGCCGGAAGGGTACGAAAACTCCCTGGCCGCGTTCCGCGCCGCCGTCGAACTTGGCTACGGCTACGTGGAAACCGATGTGCGCACTACGGCCGACGACGAGCTCATGGTCTTCCACGACGAAACCCTGGACCGCGTCACCGACGGCGTGGGCCGGCTGGCCGACTACACCGCGGAACAGCTGAAGCAGGTGCGCATCGGCGGCGTCGAACCCATCCCGCGGCTGGAGGAAGTGCTGGCCGAGTGGCCGGACCTGAAACTCAACGTGGACGTGAAGGACCGGCCCGGTGGACGGCTGCTGGCGCGGCTGATCGAGCAGTACAAGGCGCACGACCGCGTCCTGGTCACATCGTTCTCGGACCGCCGGCGCCGCGCGGCCTTCCGCGGACTGACCCTGCCCGCCGCGAGCTCCGGCGGGATCCTGTCCCTGGCCGCGCTGACCGGACTCGGGCGTGTGGGGCTGGCCCGGGCTGTGGGACGGGCGGCCCGGATGCACGCGGTCCAGGTGCCGGTGCAGTACGGGCGCTACCGCGTGGTGACGCCGGCCTTCGTGCGGCGCTGCCACGCGGCCGGGCTGAAGGTGCATGTCTGGACGATCAACGAGCGCGCCGAGATGGAGCGGCTGCTGGACATGGGGGTGGACGGCATCATGTCCGACCGGGCCGACGTGCTGGCACAGGTGATGGACGAACGCGGTTTCTGGCCGCAGAGGGGGAAGGCATGAAGGTCCTGGTCGCACCGGACAAGTTCAAGGGCACGCTGTCCGGGGCCGAGGCAGCCGCGGCGATGGCCGAGGGCGTGCTGCGCGTCTACCCGGATGCCGAAGTGCGGACCATTCCCGTGGCCGACGGCGGGGAGGAACCCTGGAAGCAGCGCTCGCCGCCGGCGCCGAGGAGCGCACCGCCCGGGTCCGCGGGCCGCTGGAGAAGGAAGTCACGGCGTCCTGGGCGATGCTCGAACGCGGCGGTGCCAGGACGGCCGTGATCGAGACGGCGCGGGCCTCGGGACTGCTGCTCGCCGAGCCTTCGGTCCAGACGGCGCTCGCGGCCCACTCCTACGGCAGCGGCCAGCTCATTGCCGCCGCGCTGGACGCCGGCGCCACGGAAATCGTGCTGGGCCTGGGCGGGTCAGCCATGACCGACGGCGGTGCGGGCGCCTTGCGCGCGCTGGGCCTGGAAATCTACGACCGCCTCGGGAACCCCATTCCGCTCGGGGGAGCCGAACTCGTGCTGGCCCGAAAGCTGGATGCCTCCGGGCTGGATCCGCGGCTGCAGGCGGTCGAACTGCGGATCGCGGCGGACGTGCAGAACCCGCTGCACGGGCCGGAAGGCGCCGCCCGGATCTTCGGGGCGCAGAAGGGCGCCGACCTGGCCGCGCTGGACCTGCTCGACGACGGGCTGCGGCGCTGGGCCGGGCTGATCGAGGCGGCCACCGGCAAGGACGTGAACGTTCCGGGCGCCGGGGCCGCCGGCGGCTTCCCGTCCGGCTTCCTTGGCTTCACCGGCGCGCGGCTCGAGAGCGGCTTCTCGCTGGTAGCGGAGCTGACCGGCCTCGACGCTGAGCTGGACCAGGCGGACCTGGTCATCACGGGCGAGGGAGCAATGGACGCCCAATCCGAATACGGCAAAGCACCGCTGGCCGTGGCGGACCGCGCGCACGCAAGGGGACTTCCCGTCGTCGTTATTGCCGGGAAAATCACCCTCGGCCCGCAGCAGTTGGCCGCGCACGGTGTGGAGGCCGCGGTGAGCCTGCTGGACCTGGCGGGCAGCCCGGAGGAGGCGTTCGCCCAGGCCGCGAAGTACGTCGCATGGGCCACGCAGCAGGCACTCGAAGGGGCCTAACCCGGCTGCCTGCGCCGGGGCAGGCCGACACTAGTCGCGGGGAGCGGGTTCGGGCGGGAGGAAGCCGTCCTGGCCAGGATCGTCCTCGTGCTCCGGGTCGGCTGAGGCCTTGTATTCGCCCGCGGGGCTGAGCCCGGGGACGCGCTGTCCGGTGTTGGTCAGGCCGGAGGTGAAGGTGTCGTCGTCGAACTCCGCCGCCGACTCCGGCTCTGCGGTGGGCGCTCCGATGTCCTCGCGCAGATGCTCGTCCTGGGGCAGGTCTTCGTTGGGTTGCTGGCTCATGCTCCCAGCCAATCATCGCCCGGGTCGGCGGACAACAGGTTGGCCGTAGGAAGCGGCGCGGAATTTTGGCAGACTTTAAGCATGTCCGCACAGACAACCGTGCTCTCCGGCGGGCCGGACCTGGCCGCCGACCTCCACATTCCGGCCGGTGCCCGCGGCCTGGTGGTCTTTGCCCACGGCAGCGGCAGCAGCCGGCGGAGCCCGCGCAACATCGAGGTGGCCCGGACCCTGCACTATGCCGGACTGGGCACGCTGCTGTTCGACCTGCTGACTGCGGCGGAGGAACGCCGGGACTCGGTGGACGCCTCCCTGCGCTTCGACATCCCGTTCCTCACCGAACGGCTGACGGCAGTGGTCGACGAGGTCCGGTCGCGGAAGGACACTGCTGCGCTTCCGGTGGGGCTCTTCGGCGCCAGCACCGGCGCGGCCGCCGCGCTGGGAGCGGCGGCGGCCAGGCCGGAAAGCGTGTCCTCGGTAGTCTCGCGCGGCGGCAGGCCGGACCTCGCCCCGGATCTGGAAGGCGTCAGGGCGCCGACGCTGATGCTGGTGGGTTCCCGGGATCCGCAGGTGATCGACCTCAACCAGCAGGCCGCTGCCCGGCTGAGCGCCGAACATGAGCTGTACATCGTGGAGGGCGCCACCCACCTGTTCGAGGAACCGGGCACCCTGGATATCGTGGCGGAACGGGCGGCCGCGTGGTTCATCCGGACCATGCCGGCCCGGGCGCACTGACCGCCCGGGCCAACTGCTCCGGGCGGTTACGAGCTTTCGTGCCGGAAGCCGAGCTTGATGGTCACCTGCCAGTCTGCGACGGCGCCCTCATTGAGGTGGCCGCGGACTTCGGTGACTTCGAACCAGTCAAGGTTGCGCAGTGTCTTGGACGCCTCGGCGATTGCGTTGGAAACGGCGGCGTCGATCCCGTCGGGGGACGAGCCGACGATCTCGGTGACGTTGTACACGTGGTTGGCCATGCTTCCTCCTTGCGTGCTGGCCCTCGGGACCGGACCCCGAGGGCGCGATGCCTGCCACGCTAGTAGCAATGCCGGTGCCGGTCCAGAGCCCGGCCGGGAATGCTCAGCCGAGCTTGGACGGCTGCGCTCCGGTGTCCTCGGCGGCATCCAGCGGCTCGGTGCCGCGCCAGCGGGCGATCAGGCCCATGCCGTGGAAGATGAGCAGCGCGGCCGCCGTGCCCAGGGCGATGCCCTCGAACGTCAGCTCGCCCACGGTCCACGTGAAGTTCGCGATGCCGACCACGAGCGAGACGCCGGCCACCGACAGGTTGATCGGATTGGCGAAGTTCACGCGGTTCTGCACCCAGATCCGCACGCCGAGGATGCCGATCATGCCGTAGAGCACCACGCCGGCGCCGCCGAGCACTCCGGGCGGCACGGTGGCAATGAGCGCCCCGAACTTCGGGAACAGGCTCAGCAGGACCGCGATGATGCCGGCCACCCAGTACGCCGCCGTCGAGTACACCTTGGACGCGGCCATCACGCCGATGTTCTCCGCGTACGTGGTGGTGCCGGAGCCGCCGCCGGTACCGGCGATGATGGTGGCCACGCCGTCGGCCATCAGCGCCCGGCCGGTATAGGGGTCGAGGTCCTGGCCGGTCATCGCCGCCACCGACTTTACGTGGCCGATGTTCTCGGCGACCAGCACCAGCACCACCGGCACGAACAGCCCGATCACCGAGACATGGAACTCGGGCGTATGGAACTCCGGCAGGCCGATCCACGCCGCCTCGTTGATGGCGGAGAAGTCCACCTCGCCGCGGAGCACGGCAACCAGATAGCCGGTGAGCACGCCGACCAGGATGGACAGGCGGCCCAGCAGCCCGCGGAAAAGCACCGCGGCCAGCAGGATCGCCGCCACCGTGACCAGGCCGGTGACCGCGCCCTGCTCGAAGTTGGTCTTCGCCGTCGGCGCCAGGTTCAACCCGATCAGGGCGACAATCGACCCGGTCACCACCGGCGGCATGACCGTCTGGATCCAGTGCGAGCCGGCGATATGGACCACCAGGCCGATCACCGCAAGGACCGCACCGGCCATGACCAGCCCGCCCAGGGCGCCGCCCATCCCGTGCTGGTTCATGGCGGCGCCGATCGGCGCGATGAACGCAAAGCTGGAACCCAGGTAGCTGGGCACCCGGCCGGCCGTGATGATCAGGAACAGGATGGTGCCGATCCCGGAGAACAGCAGCGTGGTGGACGGCGGGAAACCGGTCAGCAGCGGCACCAGGAAGGTCGCGCCGAACATCGCCACCACGTGCTGGGCGCCGATCCCGATGGTCCGTCCCCAGCTCAGCCGTTCCTGCGGGGAGACCACCGTGCCGGGCGAAATGCTTTTGCCGTCGCCGTGGACGCTCCAGCGGAACGGGGACGACTTCACGGGCGTGCTCATGGAGGGCCTCTCGGGGACGGGGACGATTCAGTCTTGGAAAATCCTACTGCCGCCGGCCCCGTGCCACGGCCCCGCCCGCCACCAGCCGTGCCGGGTCAGCCGATCACACCGTCCACCAGGGCCTTCGCCTCGGCCTGCACCTGCTTCAGGTGTTCGTCGCCCTTGAACGACTCGGCGTAGATCTTGTAGACGTCCTCCGTGCCCGACGGCCGCGCGGCGAACCAGGCGTTTTCGGTGGTGACCTTCAGTCCGCCGATTGCCGCCCCGTTGCCCGGCGCTTCGGTGAGCTTGGCGGTGATCGGTTCGCCAGCCAGTTCGCTCGCCGCAACGTCCGTGGCGGAGAGCTTGCCCAGGGCCGCCTTCTGCTCGCGGGTGGCGGCGGCGTCAATGCGGGCGTACGACGGCGAGCCGAACTTCGCGGTCAGCTCACCATAGAGTTCGGACGGGGATTTGCCCGTCACCGCCTTGATCTCGGCGGCCAGCAGGGCCAGCAGAATGCCGTCCTTGTCCGTGGACCAGGGCTTGCCATCGAACCGGACGAAGGAGGCGCCGGCGGATTCCTCGCCGCCGAAGACGCCTTCGCCGGAGAGCAGCCCGGGCACGAACCACTTGAAGCCCACCGGCACCTCGATGAGCTTGCGGCCCAGGTCTGCCGCCACCCGGTCGATCATCGAGGAGGACACCAGGGTCTTGCCCACCGAGGCCTCCGCCGGCCACTGCGGCCGGTGCGTGTACAGGTACTGGATCGCCACCGCGAGGTAGTGGTTAGGATTCATCAGCCCCGCATCCGGGGTGACAATCCCGTGGCGGTCCGCGTCGGCGTCGTTCCCGGTAGCCACCTCGAACTCGGCGGAACGGCCGATCAGCGAGGCCATGGCGTAGGGGGAGGAGCAGTCCATCCGGATCTTCTCATCCCAGTCCAGTGTCATGAACGCCCACTGCGGATCCACGGTCGAGTTCACGACCGTCAGGTCCAGCTTGTGCCGCTCGGCGATCGCGCTCCAGTAATCCACCGAAGCACCGCCCATGGGGTCCGCACCGATGCGCACCCGGGCGTTGCGGATGGCCTCCAGGTCCAGCACCTGCGGCAGGTCGTCCACATAGTTGCCAAGGAAGTCATAGGTCCCGACGGCGCCGGAGAACTGGGCCTGGCCCAGCGGCATCCGCTGCACGCCGCGCAGCCCGTTCTCCAGCAGCTCGTTGGCGCGGTTGGCGATCCAGCCGGTGGCGTCCGAATCCGCCGGTCCGCCGTGCGGCGGGTTGTACTTGAAGCCGCCGTCCCCGGGCGGGTTGTGGGAGGGCGTGATGACGATGCCGTCGCCCTGGGCGTCCGGATGCGTGGCGTTGTGCGTGAGGATCGCATGGCTCACCGCCGGCGTCGGGGTCCAGCCGGTCCGCGAGTCCACCCATACCGTGACGCCGTTGCCCGCCAGCACCTCCAGTGCGGTGTCCTGCGCCGGGTCCGAGAGGGCGTGCGTGTCCTTGCCCATGAACAGCGGGCCGGAGATGCCCTGGCCCGCGCGGTATTCCACGATCGCCTGGGTGATGGCGGCGATGTGGTCCTCGTTGAACGAGCCCTTGAGGCTGCTGCCCCGGTGGCCGGACGTACCGAACGCCACCCGCTGGGCGGGATCCTTAGGGTCCGGCTTCACATCGACATATGCGTCGAGCAGCGCGGTCAGGTCAACAAGGTCGCTGGGTTGGGCCACGGTGCCCGCACGGTTTGCCATGCCACCAGCATGCCAAACATCACTGACAGCCAACCGGATCGGTTACCAGAAGTTCACTACGTTACGACGGCGGAGGCTTGACCGGGTGCCGGAGATATTGTTAAGTGCTTAACAATATGGAGATCACCGACTACGCATCATTCAAACTGCACCAGGCCACGGCACTGCTGGATCGGGTCGTCGACAACTATCTGCGGACCCACTACGGGATCAGGTACGCGCCGTTCCTGCTGCTGCTGATTTCCAAGGTCATCGGGCCGGCCACCCAGCAGCGGCTTGCCACCGCCCTCGATGTCAGCCGGGCCTCGGTAACCCAGCGGATCGGCGCGCTGAAGGAGCAGGGGCTGCTCTCGGTCGTGCCGGACCCAGCCGACTCACGGGCCCATCTGGTGGCCCTGACCGAGGCCGGAGAACGCCTGGTCGACTCGGCCTGGGCCGGGCTCGACCGGGACCTGGCGGCGGTCGAGGAAGGTGTCGACGAGCGGCTGCTGGCGGCGCAGCTGGACCGGCTGATCGGCAACCTTTTGAACGTTCTGGAAGCCCAGGGCGGAACACAGCCGGTCAAGGCCCGGAGGAAAGGATCCGGCGATGGCACAGCGTGACCTGGCCTGCCAGGAACTCAACCGGTCCGGTGCGGAGACTGTCCTGTTCCTGCACGGGGGCAATGTCGCCGGCTGGATGTGGGAGCCGCAGCACGATGCGGTGCGCCACTTCCACTGCTTGATCCCGGACCTGCCGGGCTACGGCGGCAGCAGCGGCGTGGCGTGGGAGAGCATGGGAGCTACCGCCGACCTGCTGGCGGACTTCATCCGGACCAACGCCCGCGGCGGCCGCGCGCACATTGTTGGCCTTTCCCTCGGCGCCGTGGTGGGCCTGCACCTCGCGGGCCGGCACCCTTCGCTCGTCACTTCCGGTTTCCTCACCGGCGCCCCGCTGACAACCCCCGGCCCGGCCACCGCGCTCCTCAGCTGGTTCCAAATGCGCGCCTGGGACCAGCCATGGTTCTGGAAAACGGCCGGCCGCGGCTACGGCCTGTCCGGACCGGATCTCGACGTCTTCGTGCAAACCGCGCTGGGCATCTCCAAGGAGAACCGGGAGCGGATCTTCGGCGAGGTCTACGGAACGTTCCCGGTCGAGGTGCTGCGTCGTGTCTCCTCCCCGGTGCTCTATGTCACCGGCAGCAAGGACATGAAGCTCGTCAAGGACTCGGCCGGTATCGCCGCCCGCGAAGTCCCGGACATTCGCACGGCCACGGCACCGGGCATGCACCACCAGTGGAACATCGAGGACATCGGCCTCTTCAACCGCGCCCTCGAGGCCTGGCTCACCGGCAGAACGGTACACCCCGACCTGGCTCCCGGCGTCGTAAGTTCCCCGGACTGCCGCTGACCTGGACCCTTCGTTGCCTTCCATGACGGCGCCCCGGTGCTTCATGACGAAACAATCCGCACCCGAAGGCAACAGTTCGACGCACCGCGTGCAGGTCTTGCGGCCACTAGGCCTGCCCTCCTTAGAGTGGACGCATTAGCCATCCAGAGCGGCCGAGAGATCTGGCTCGTCGACGCCGCAGCAACCATCCACTGGCTCCCTTCAGGGAGACGGAACGGAACGGTGCTAATGCCAGAACCGATGGAGACGCGCCAGCGAAACCACCCGGGCGTGCCCCTGTGCTCCCCGAATGGGATCTGAGCTGGTCCATGCTGCAGCTGACTGGTGCACTCCCTCGGACCGATCCGAGGAGCGTACATGACACGGACAGCAGAAACGGCGGTTCCGCCGTCGTTGTCTTATGAGTTGTATCCGCCCGCAAAACCCAGCGCAGAGGACGCGCTGCTGCGGGCGATTGATGAGCTGGGCGCAACGCAGCCGGACTACGTTTCCGTTACGTACAGCGGCACGCCATCGCGGCGCCGGGCCTCCATTGAGCTGATCGAGCACCTCGTGGGGGCCACGAGGTTGCGGCCGCTGGCGCACCTGACCTGCGTCGGCGAGACCCGGGCGAGCCTGCGCCAGCTGGTCCGCCAGTTCGTCGGGCTGGGAGTCCGCGGCGTGCTGGCGATGCGGGGGGACCTGCCCGCCGGCCCGGAGGTGTCCAGGGGCGAGCTGCCGTTTGCGCGGTACCTGGTGGAACTGATCCGCGAGGTGGAGGAAAGCCATTCCGCCACGCTCGCCGGCGGCCGCATCGCCGTCGGCGTGGCGGCGTACCCGAACCCGCATCCCGAATCCCCGTCCTTCCAGCACGATGTCGAAGTGCTGGTGTCGAAGGAGCGCTCCGGTGCCGACTTCGCGATCAGCCAGGTCTACTTCGACCCGGCCGACTACGTACGGCTGGTGACGGCGGCCCGCGGGGCGGGAGTGACCATTCCGATCATCCCCGGGGTGATCCCGATGTCCAGCGTCCGGCGGCTGGAGCGGCTCGCGGTGATGACCGGAGTGCGCCCGGATGCGCGGTTGCTGCACCGGCTGGAGACCGCATCCTCCGATGCCGAACGCCGCCGGATCGGAGTCGCCGCGGCAGCCGACCTCGCCCGCGCCGCCTTCGACGCCGGAGCGCCGGGACTGCACCTGTACACCTTCAACGATGCGCCCGCCTCGGTGGAAGTCGTCGAGGCGCTCGACCTTCCCGCCATCCGCACCCTGTCCACAGCAGTATCCGCCTGACCAAAGGAGAACATCATGACCAGCAAGAACGCCTTTCCGGCCGCCACCATCCTCGGCTACCCGCGCATCGGCCCCAACCGGGAACTGAAGAAGGCCCTCGAAGCGCACTGGAAGGGCCAGCTCGACGAAGAAGGACTGGCCCTTGCCGCGCGGAAGGTCCAGGACCGGACCGTGCGCCGGCTGGTGCAGCTGGGCCTGGGCCAGGACGACTCCTCCATTCCGGCCGACTTCGCGCTGTACGACCAGGTGCTCGACACCACCGCGGCCCTTGGCGCCTTGCCGTCCCGGTTTGCGGACCTGGCCGGCGGCGACGGCGCCGTCAGCACGGCCGCCTCCTTCATCCTGGCCCGCGGCGATGGGGAACGCGCACCGCTGGAACTGACCAAGTGGTTCGACACGAACTACCACTACCTGGTTCCGGAAATCGGTCCGGAGACCCGCTTCGCCGCCGTCGCCCACGAGCTGGCCGGCATCATCCGGCGGCAGAAGGACCGCGGCGCCGTGCTGCGGCCGGTCCTCGTCGGCCCGGTGACCTACCTGCTGCTCGCCAAGCCGGAGGACGGTGCGCCGGAGGGCTTCGACCCGCTGACGCGGATCGACGACGCCGTGGCGGCCTACGTGGGGATCCTCGCGCAGCTGGCCGAGGCCGGCGCGGAATGGGTGCAGCTTGACGAGCCGGCCCTGTCCACGGACAACGGCGGCGCGCTCGCCGGCCCCGGCGGTCTGGTGGAGCAGGTGTACCGGAAACTGGCCGAGGCTCCCGTCGCTGCGACCGCCGGACGGCATGCCAACGGGCGTCCTGCCTTGCTGGTCACTACCGGCTACGGCACGGCTGGGCACCCGTCCCGCCCCGGCGAGACCCTCGCCGTGCTGGCTGCCGCGGGTGTCGAGGCCGTCCATGCCGACCTCGTCCGCGGCGCGCTGCCCTCCGCCGAGTCGCTGCGGGCCTTCGGCGGCACGCGTTTCGTCGCCGGTATCGTCGACGGCCGCAACGTGTGGCGGAACAACCTGCTCGCCTCTCTGGGCGTCCTGGAGGACCTGCAGGCGCAGTCCGGCGCTGCCGTCTCGGTCGGGACTTCGACGTCGCTGCTGCATGTGCCGCACGACGTCGCCGCGGAATCCGCGCTGCCGGCGCACCTGCCGGCCTGGCTCGCCTTCGCTGACCAGAAGGTGCGCGAGGCCGTGGACCTGGCCCGCGGCCTGGCCGAA
>NZ_ANPE02000278.1 GCF_000328305.2 Arthrobacter crystallopoietes BAB-32
CCGCCTCCCGGGCCTTCTCCCGCTTCGCCCGCTGCGCCGGCGACAACGCCCAATCCGGCAACTCATCCACCACACGCCGCCGGGACACACGGGCCGAACCCTTCACCTCATCACCGTCAAGCCCGGGGGTGCCTTCTTCAACGGAATCCGGGTCAACCGGCCCCGGCTCAGGAACAATGTCCTCCGGGCCGGCGGGCTCCGCAGGCCCGCCAGGGTCCGAAACGGGATGCGGGGACCCAGCGGCTGCGGCATCGCCTGCAGGCTCCTCCTCAGGGGCCGGTGCCGGATCAGCGGCGAGGGGTTCAGTCCCGGCGTGCGTGTTGGCGGAACCGGGGTCCGGCTCGTCCTCGCCGTCGCCGGGATCCCCGATCGGAACGGTGATACCGCCGCCAGCGGATCCGGCCGCACACGTCCCGCCAAGCCGGACACGCAACGACTCGCCACACCCCGGGGACGGCGTGGCGGGGACACCGATGCCGGGCTCCGGAGCGCAGAAGTGAACCGTGCCCAGGCGTGGGTCATCCGTGACACGAACAGCGGCGCCGGCACCCGGCCTACCCGCCGGGTACATCCGCTGCAGGCGCTGCTCCAGCAACGCCCTGTGCAAGTGGTACTCGAGGACGGAAGCAGACCGGGATGAAGCGGCAGGCACCGCTGAATCGACCCGCCACCCCTGCGACTGCTCGTTGCTGAATTCCTCCATACCCACCACGCTACAAGCCGGCACCGACACTATTCGAAGGAAGATTCGATATGTGGATGTCCGCTGACCATGGGTTGCTGAGAGGCAGTCCGCCGGATCAGGCCAGCCAGCTTTCCGATTGGCCGTCATCTTGCTTCACTGTCAGTGCCCGCTGACATAATCGAGACCAGGTGCCATCAGAGCTTCGGTACGTGCATGCATGACCTTCGGCAGACAAGGCGGACTTAATGAACCATCCTGCTTCCACACCCAGCGGGCCTTCCACGAACCGCGGCCTCGACCTGGCCAAACTGCACCGGCTTGCCGCCACATACGGCGTCGGCACAAGCTTCACGGGCTGGAGCGGGAAGCCGCAGGAAGTGGCAGCGGATACGTTGGTCAAGGTGCTCGATGCCTTGGGCGTGTCTGCCTCGACCAACGATCTGCTGGACTCATCCCTGGCTGATGCGGAACTGTCACCCTGGCGCCGGATGCTGCCCCCCGCCGTCGTAATAGCCGAGGGAAAGGAAGCCCTGGTCCCGGTGCACGTGCCGCACGGGGCTGCAGTGAAACTGTGGATCGTCGCCGAAGACAGCCAGGAGTACCCGGTTCAGCAGCGCGACCCCGGGATGGAGCCGCGGGACGTAGACGGCGTGCCGACTAGACGGGTGTTGTTTGCGCTCCCGCGAAACCTGCCGCTGGGCTGGCACACCCTGCATGCCGATAGCGACGGCGCCGTGGCGCAGACGGCACTGATCGTGGTGCCGGACCGGCTTGCCACGACCGGCATGCTGGAGCAGTGCCGCGGCTGGGGCCTGGCCGCGCAGCTGTATTCGGTGCGGTCCCAGCGCTCCTGGGGAATCGGGGATTTCGGCGATCTGGCTGACCTGGCCGCGCTCAGCGCCGAGCGTGGCGCGGACTACGTGCTGGTCAATCCGCTGCACGCCGCCGAACCCGCGCCCCCGCTGCAGCCCTCGCCGTACTCGCCCTCCACACGCCGCTTCTTCAATCCGCTCTACCTGCGCATCGAGGCAATCGAGGAGCTGGCCTACCTGCAGCCGAAGGAGCGGGAACGGGTGGAGAAGCTGGCGGCCAAGGCGCAGCGGCTGAACCACAGCGCGGACCTGCTGGACCGGGACCGGGTGTACGAGCTGAAGCTTGAGGCGCTGGAGCTGCTCCACCAGGCCAAGCGCTCCCCCGCGCGCGAGCAGGCCTACCAGGCGTTCCTTCGGGAGAGCGGCGCCGGGCTGGAGGACTTCGCGCTGTGGTGCGCCCTCCGTGAGGACTTGGCGGCCGATGATCCGGTCTGGCATGATCCGGCCGCTGCGCCCGACACGGCTTTCGCGCAGGGCAAGCGACGCAAGCTGGCCAAGCGCATCGGCTTCCACTCCTGGCTGCAGTGGCTCTGCGATGAGCAGCTCGAATCGGCGCAGCGGGCGGCGAAGCTCGCTGGCATGCGGCTGGGCGTGGTGCATGACCTGGCGGTCGGCGCGGACCTTTCCAGCGCGGACGCGTGGATGCTGCGCGGTGTGCTGGCACCGGGGATGAGCGTGGGCGCCCCGCCGGATATGTATAACCAGCTGGGCCAGGACTGGTCGCAGCCGCCGTGGCATCCGCAGCGGTTGGCCGAGGCCGGCTATGTGCCGTTCCGGAACATGCTGCGCACCGTGCTGCGCCATGCCGGCGGCATCCGGGTGGACCACATCCTGGGGCTCTTCCGGCTCTGGTGGGTGCCGGAGGGCAACCTGCCGATCGACGGCGCCTACGTTACCTATGATCACGAGGCATTGATCGGCATCCTGGCACTGGAGGCGCAGCGGGCCGGGGCGGTGGTGATCGGCGAGGACCTGGGCACCTTCGAGCCGTGGGTGCGGGACTATCTGGCGGACCGCGGCATCCTTGGCACCTCCATTCTGTGGTTTGAGAACGACGGCGGCGCTCCCCTTCCGCCGGAGAAGTACCGCGCGCAGTGCCTGGCCAGCGTCAACACCCACGATTTGCCACCGACCGCCGGCTACCTGGCCGGCGAGCATGTGGCGCTGCGGGACGGGCTGGGCCTGCTGCAGCAGAGCGCCGCCGAGGAGCTGGCGGCCCACGAAAAATCGGTGCAGTCGGTGCTGGACGTTGCCCGCGAGCGCGGCCTGCTGCCCGAGGGAACCGACGCGACGGAGGAGCAGCAGATCGAGGCTCTCCATCTGCTGCTCGCGCAGACCCCGGCCATGCTGCTCGGCGTCTCGCTGGTGGACACTACCGGGGACCGACGCGTGCAGAACCAGCCCGGTACCACCGGCGAGCAGTACCCGAACTGGCGTCTGCCGCTCGCGGACCCTGCCGGCCGGCCGGTCCTGCTGGAGGACCTCGAAGGCAGCGCCCGGTTCAATTCCCTGGTGGCCGCCGTCGAAAATGCCCTCCGGGCGAACGAGGCTGGCAGCGGTCCGGGGGCGCCGGCTTCGAAGGGATAAGGAGAACTGCGGAATCAACAGCGCAGCGGTTGCTAGACTAGGGAAGCCCCAAAAACACCCTCACGGCGCGCGCCGCTTCCTCGGCCTGCGCCCACTGTGCTGCGCACAACCGCGCAAGGAGATACCGCACTTTATGACTGCCCTGGCTTCCGAGTCCCTGCATGACCAGCTTCACGCCCGCCGCTACGAGCCGAACGTCGCCGACGTCAACCAGCTCTGCGACAGTCTGCAGGAGGCCAAGCCCGGCACGGAAGTGCAGTACATCGATCCAGTGCACAACGTGGAGGAATGCCGGATCATCAGCCTGTTCTCGAATGTCGGCAGTGCCTCGCCGTCGGGTTTCGTGACGGCAGGGGACGACGACGCCGCGACTCGCCTTTTGGGCGTGCAGTGGCAGCTGGGCCTGCGGCCGGAGTACGTCATGCCGTGGAACGTGCACCCGTGGTTCGTGCCCGGAGAGGCCAACGGCAAGCTCACTCCGGAGCAGATCGCCGCCGGACTCAAGCCGCTGCTGAAGTTCCTGGCCCTCGTCCCCCGTGCCTCGGCCCTCGTCGCGCACGGCACCGAGGCCCATAGGCTGGCAGCGCTGCTGCTCAAGACCGAGAACCCTCTCCTCTGGCGCCGCGGCTTCAAGACCTACAAGGTCCGTTCCCTCAGCGGCCGCTCCTTCGCCGGTTCGCCGGAGCGGCAGGCCCAGTGGCTGGGCGACATGAAGAATGCCTACGGCGATGCGATGGCGCGCACCGGGCTGTCCCGCCGATAGACCGGTTCGCGAACCGGGCTATCCGGCCTCGTCGGCGCGGTAGCGGGCGGCAAGTTCGCTGCGCGAGCTGATGCCCAGCTTCGCGTAGATTCGGGTCAGATGGTACTGGACAGTTTTGGCCGCGATAAACAGTTCGAGGCCAGTCTCCTTGTTGGTACGGCCCTGCGCGACCAGCCGGGCGACGGCGATCTCCTGGGCGGTGAGGGCCTCGAAGTCCAGCCCGCTGCGGCGCGTTCCGCTGGCCACGCCGCTGGCTTGGATCTCCCGCTCGCAGCGTTCCACGTAGACCGTGGCGCCGAGGGACAGGTAGATGTCCCTCGCTTCGGCCAGGATGGCTGCCGCTTCCCGACGCCGGCCGGCCCTGCGCAGAGTCTGGCCGTAGGCGAACCGGGAGCGCGCCTTGACGTGCGGGACCGGCAGCGTTTGGACGGCGGCGATCCCGCCCTCGAACGCCTTTCGTGCCTCTTCGATCCTGCCCCTCGCCCCGAGGATCCGTCCGCGCACGAAGGACAGCCGGGCGGCTGCCGTCCGGTGGCCGCGCAGCGCGGCAAGCTTTTCGTGCGGTGCCAGGAAGTGCGAGGCCTCGTCGACATGCTCGGTCATGACCAGCGCGTTGGCGTAGATGTCATGCCACGGCCAAAAGCCCGGTTCGTCAATGCCGTTGGCCCGGTCCATCCGGACCACCGGTGCCAGGGCCCGCAGCACACCGTCATAGTCCGCGGCGGCCTCGGCGGCAGCCGCGGAAGCCAGTGCGGCCGGGAGGCGCATGATCGCGTAGCTGTCCGCCGGCACCCGAGCGCTTTCCTGGTGGTGGGCGCTCCGGTCCCAGTTGCCGCGCTGGGCGTGGATCTGCGCGGCGGTCCAGTGCAGCAGCGGCCTGGCCAGCTGGACCTGAAGCTGCTCCTGCTGGACCAGCCCGCGTTCCACGGTCCGCAGCGCCTGGTCCCAGTCGCCGAGCTCGAACTCGGCGCGGGCCAGCCAACCATGGGCCCACTGGGAGATCCGGCCGGAACCCAGGTGGTACTCCGTCGGCACGGCCTCGGCCAGCTGGTCGCGCGCCAGGTGGTGGTCATCCTGTGCCAAGGCGAGCCAGCCCCGGCCCAGCTGCACCCGTTGGCGCTGCGCCCCGAGTGCGCGGGGCGAGGGGAACTTCGAGTACAGATCCTCGGCGTCCTCCCGCTGGCCCAGCATCGCCAGACCCAGCCCTTTGATCGCCCGGGATTCGATGAACTCCGGCGAGCACTCGGCCGCGAGCGTCATGGCCCGGCGCGCCCAGTCCACCAGGTCCTGG
Source organism: Arthrobacter crystallopoietes BAB-32 (assembly GCF_000328305.2). GTDB lineage: Bacteria > Actinomycetota > Actinomycetes > Actinomycetales > Micrococcaceae > Crystallibacter > Crystallibacter crystallopoietes_A. The sequence goes on from NZ_ANPE02000278.1 coordinate 5,199, forward strand.
CCGTTCTGGGCGGCCAGGGAATGCAGGACACGCCGCTGGCAGATCATGGCGGCCATCTGGGGATCGGCCTCCGGGTCGCATTGCTCCCACGCCTTGTCGAGCTTCATGTCGGCATGGATTGGACGGCCGCGAAGGACCGAGAGGTAGCCGAGGACCGCGGCGCGGAGCGGTCCCGGTGCGAAGTTGTCGGCCTGCCGCGCAAAGGCGCCCGCCTGGGCCAGGTCACCGGCGCCGACCAGCGCATCGAGCGCGTGGAGCAGCCGCTCCTGGCTGCCGGCAGGGTCGGGCCATAGGCGGCTGGCACGCATCAGGGCGGAGGCAGCCGACCGCCAGGCGCCGCGCTCCGCCTGCCGGCGGGCATAGTCCTCCAGCTTGTGGGCCAGACCGACGTCGGGCAGCGCGGTGGCGCTGGCGAGGTGATGCAGCTGCTGGCCTTCGTCAGCCTCAAGCGACGCAGCAAGGCGATGCAAGGCAGCCCGCTCGGTCGCCGGCATCGACGCATAGACGGCGGCCCGGGCAAGCGGGTGGGGAAAGGCCAGCAGGGTCGGATCAGGGTTGGCGACCAGCAGGCCCAGGCGGTTCGCCTCGTCCAGGGCCGCCAAGGGATCAGTCACGCCCGCCACCGGGCCGGCGTCCGCAAGCGCCACTGCATCGGCCAGCCGGCAACCTGGTTGGAGAACCGATGCCGCCTCGGCCAGGGACCGGGTGGCGGGAGCGGCTGCAGCCAGGCTGGCGGTCATACCGGAAAGCAGCCTCTTCGGCACCGGCAGCTCCGCGTGCCAGTCCGCCCAGTAGCCGTCCGGCTGCTCCTCAAGAAGCTGGAGGATGTGGCCCGGATTACCTGCGGCGTGGTTGCAGAGCCGCAGGGCCATCGGCGCGGACAGCTCGGTGGACGCGGCTTCCCAGGCGAGCGCACCGACGTCGTCGGCGGACAACGGGGCGAGGCCGATCCGCGCCACCTCTGCAGAGCCGGCCAGTTCGCGGAATCCCGCCGGCAGCAACTGCCACTGCTCGTCCGGGACCGCCAGCAGCACCAGCAGTCGTTCGCTATCCAGCCGCCGCAGCGCGCAGGCCAGCGCCCGCAGGGAATACTCATCAGCCCAGTGCAGGTCATCGATCCACATCATGCACGGCTCTTCGACGCTGGCCCGGTCCGCGGCGGCACTGACGGATTGCCCGGCGGATTCACTGGCGGCGTCCTTGGAAGCCAGCATTTGCAGCCGCTCCAGCAACAGCAGGCCGGCTTCCCGCGGATCCTCCGGGAGCACGCCGAAGGATCCCGCCCCGGACGGCTGCCCGGCGGTTGCCGCCCCAGTCCCGCGGCGGAGCAGCTGCTCCAGCACCCCGCCGGCAAGGTCGGCTTCCCAGCTGGCACCGGAGGCCCGCAGGATCCGGGCGGGCCGGCAGCGGTGCAGGAAAGCCTCCACCAGCTGCGATTTCCCGAGCCCGGCCGCGCCGTGGACGATGGCGACCTGCGGCTGGCCGGATCCTGCCGCCGCGGCAAGGGCAGCCAGCCGGCCCAGTTGGCTGTCGCGGCCGACCAGCACCGGGGATGTGGTGTCAGTCATGGTGTTCCAGCGTATCGGTTCCGGCGAGCACAGGCTCCTTCGTGGCATCCAAACCGGATGGTTCCCCGGTTTCCGGACGGGGCGGCAGGAACATCGTGACGAGGGCTCCGGCAAGCGCGATGCCGGCGAAGATGTAGAACGCGGTCTGGGAGCGGACTCCGCCGGCCAGCAGGAAGCCGCCCAGCAGCGGCCCCACAATCCCGCCGAGCCGGCCGAACCCGGCACACCACGCCACGCCGGCTGCCCGCACCGAGGTCTGGTAGTAGTTGGAGACCAGCCCGTAGATGAGCACCTGGGTGCCCAGGGTACCGACGCCGGCAATAGCCACGGCGGCCAGCAGCACCGGCAGCGGGAAGCCGAACGTCAGCAGGCACAGCGACAGCGCGGCGAGCCCGAACGTGGTCGAGACAATGCGCTTTGCCCCGAACTTGTCGGCCGAACGCGAAGCGAGCAGCCCGCCGATCACCGCCCCGGCGTTGAGCGTCACGAGGAACAGCAGCGAGTAGTTCTCCTCATAGCCGTACTGGCCCATGATCTCCGGCAGCCATGTGTTGAGGCCGTAGGTCAGCAGCAGTCCCGAGAAGCTCATGATGCCCAGGAACGCGGTAGGCACCCCGTACGTGCGGGTGGCCAGCCCCGCAAAGCCGGCCCTCGCCGTCGTTCCTGTCATGGCAGTTCCCCGCATGGCCGGTTCCGATGCGGGCGCTCCAGGTAGGGCAGTTCCCCAGGTGGCCGTTCCAGCCGGGGCAGCGGGCAGCGCCAGCGGAATGCCGGTGCGGCGCGAGAGCAGCTCTGCTTCTTCGAGCCGGCCGCGGGCCTGCAACCAGCGGGGCGACTCGGGCAGCTTCACCACGGCCAGCGGGAGCAGGAAGACGATGGGCAGCGCGCCGATCATGAACAGGCCGCGCCAGTCGAGGACGCCGTTGAAGATGATCGCCAGCAGCGACGCCATCAGCGCACCGGCCGGGACGCCGGAGTAGACAATCGCGTTGTAGAAGTTCTTCCGCCCGGCGGGGGCGAACTCGGCCACCACGGCCCCGGCGGTCGCGACCAGGGCGCCCACGCCGAGTCCGGTCAGGAAGCGCAGGATGCCGAAGGCGAAGACGCTGGTCGCCATCGAGGTCAGCGCCATGCCGATGGAGAAGGCGGCGATGTTGACCAGCATGACCTTGCGGCGGCCAAGGTAGTCGCCGACGGCTCCGGCCACAAGGGCGCCGACCATCACGCCGACCAGCGCGTAGCTGCCCAGGGCGCCGGCCTGCGCGGCATCCAGCGGGCCCAGCTGCGAGGGATCGCGCAGCAGATCGGAAACGACGGTGCCATAGACCACCAGGTCGTAGCCGTCAAAGATGAGGGCGAGGGCGGCGATCAGCACCACCCAGCGGACGGTGTTGCGCTGGCGCGCAGTGGTTTCAGGGGTAACGCTCATGGTCAGACTCCATTGTCTGGGCCCGTTTTCAGGCAGGCCGCGGTTGGGGTAATGGGGTGGGACTGGTAGTGCGTTCGGGAGGGAAAGTACGACGGCGGACGGCGGGCTTGGGTGCCGGGCGTGGGCGGTGTGCGGCCCTGGGGTTTGGGGCCGCGGGTGCCGCCGGCG
>NZ_ANPE02000277.1 GCF_000328305.2 Arthrobacter crystallopoietes BAB-32
TGAGCTGGCCGGGCGGCTGCGCCCGCAGCTGGCGGACTTCGCCGCGCAGCTGCGCCAGAGCGCCTACGACAAGGGCGCGGCGCTGCGTTCCAAGTTGTCATGATGCGCAACACCGGACCCGGCGGCAACAGCGGCTACGGCGTCACGGACCCGGTCCGCTACCCGCAGAGCGCTCCGGCGCCGGTGCGGACCAAGCGGGCCTTCGTCCTGCTGCTGCTGACCCTCTTCATTCCCGGCAGCGCGCAGCTGGTTGCCGGCAACCGCAGCCTGGGCCGCAAAGCGCTGGCGGTGACGCTGTGCGTATGGGCGGTGCTGATCGCGGCCGGCATTATTGCGCTGCTCAACTGGCCGTTCCTGGTCAACATCGCCACCCACCAATGGGGCTCGCTGGTGCTGGTGGTGGTGCTTGCGGCGCTGGCGCTGTTCTGGGCGTTCCTGTTCATCGACACGCTGCGCATCATCCGCCCGAGCCTGCTCGCGCCGGGCATGCGGCCCATCGTCGCGGTGTCCCTGGTGGCGCTGATGGCGCTGACCACCGGCACCCTGGGCTACTCGGCCTACCTGCTCAACGTCGGCCGCGGCACGCTGGGCAGCATCTTCGAAACCCGCCCCGCCTTCGATCCGGTGGACGGGCGCTACAACTTCCTGCTGATGGGCGGTGATGCCGGTGCCGGGCGCACGGGGCTGCGGCCGGACAGCATCCAGGTGGTCAGCGTGGACGCCGACACCGGCAAGACGGTCATGTTCGGCATCCCGCGCAACTTCCAGAACGCCCAGTTCCCGGACGATTCGCCGATGAAGCAGGTCTATCCGGAGGGCTTCAACTGCGGCGACGAATGCATCATCAACGCGCTCTACGTGGACGTCGAGCAGAATTATGCGCACCTCTACCCGGAGGCCAAGGATCCGGGCGCCGAGGCGATGAAGGACGCCGTCAGCGGCATCCTCGGCATCGAAATCCAGGCTTACGCCCTCGTTGACATGGGCGGCTTCGAGCAGCTCGTGGACGCCATGGGCGGCATCACCATCGACGCCGGCAACTGGGTGCCGATCTCCAACCGCACCATCCCGGGCACCAACCAGCACTACCCGCCCAAGGGCTGGATCGCCCCCGGCGTGCAGGAGCTGGACGGCTACCACGCCCTTTGGTACGCCCGCTCGCGCGAGTTCGCCACGGACTATGACCGCGTGCAGCGCCAGCAGTGCGTGATGTCCGCCATGGTGGACCAGCTGGATCCGGCCACCGTGCTCACCCGCTTCCAGCAGCTGGCCGCGGCCGGCGAGCAGGTCATCCGCACGGACATCCCCAGCGAGCAGCTCGGCAGCTTCGTCTCGCTGGCCATGAAGGCCAAGGACCAGAAGATCGAGAAGCTGACCATCGGCCCGCCGGACTTCGGCACCGCTGCGGACAACTTCGTCACCTACCCGGACTTCAACCTGATCCACACCCGTGTTCAGGAGATGTTCACCCAGGAAGAGGACACTAAGGAGTCCAAGTCCGCGGCGGAACCGAAGAAATCTTCAGGGAACGACGGCGGCAGCGGCTCCGCGGACCAGGGCACCTCGGGCAGCGGGTCCGGCGGGGATTCGGGCGGCCAGGAAGCGCCGGCCGAGGAGACCCAGGCCGCTCCCGAACCGGAGATCACCGAAGAGTACCTGCAGCAGCTCGCCGAGATCGGCGATACCGCCACGCTTGGCGCCCTGCTGGAGGACAATGGCGAATGCCGGGTGCCCTAGGCGGCAACGGAGCACCAACGGACGGAACCAGCACCCAATCCAGTACAAGCACCAACAGAAGAGGCGTCCAGAATGTATCGGTTGACCAACGTGATGCGGCCCTACGCATGGGGCTCGATGACGGCGATCGCGGAGCTGTTCGGACGCGAGCCTTCAGGCGGCCCGGAGGCCGAACTCTGGATCGGCGCCCACCCGGATTCGCCGTCGACCGTGCACCTGCCGGACGGGGAGGAACAGCCGCTGACGGACTTCATCGACGACGCCCCCGGCCTGGCACTGGGCGAGGACGTGCTCGGGTTGTTCGGCCCGAAGCTGCCCTTCCTGACCAAGGTCCTTGCGGCGGATGAAGCCCTGTCCCTGCAGGTGCATCCCACCCTGGAACAGGCCCGCGCCGGCTACGCGCGCGAGAACGAGAACGCCGTCCCGTTCACCGCGCCGGAGCGCAGCTACCGCGACGACAACCACAAGCCGGAGATGGTCTTCGCGCTCACCGAGTTCCACGCCCTCTGCGGCTTCCGCAAACCGGAAGACTCCGCCGTCCTCTTCCGCCGGCTGCTCGAGCACCTCGTAACGGCAGACGCGCAGACCGACCTGCTCGAACGCGTCATCGGCCTGTTGGAGGGACCGGATGCTCCCGCTGCCATCCGGGACGCCTTCGTCGCGCTGCTGGACGGCGGCACCGAAGCGGCCGCCCTGGTGGACAGCACCGCCAACGTGCTGGCGAAGCTGCCCGAGAGCGAATTGGGGCCGGAGCTCGCCGCGGTGCGCTGGCTGATCGATCTCTACCCGCAGGACCCCGGGACGCTGATCTCGCTGCTGCTGAACCTGCTCACCCTGCAGCCCGGCGACGCCCTCTGCCTGCCGGCGGGCAACGTCCACGCCTACCTGAAGGGCCTCGGCATCGAGGTGATGGCCACCAGCGACAACGTGCTCCGCGGCGGCCTGACACCCAAGTTCATCAACGTCCCCGAGCTGCTGGCGATCACCGACTTCCGGCCGATCGACCCGCCGATGGTGCCCCGCCAGACCACCGACGCCGGCCAGGAGCTGTATTGCCCGCCGTTCGCCGAGTTCCAGCTGCAGCGGATCGAACTTAACGACGGCGCCACCCCGGTCGCGCTGGCCCAGCACGGTCCCGCTGTGGTGCTGGCCGTCAGCGGCAGCGCGTTGCTGGACTCCCCCGTCACGGACCTGACCCTGCGGCGCGGCGAGTCCGCATTCATCCCGGCCTCCGAGCAGCCCGTGCTGGTCCATCCGGTGCTTGACCAGGGCGGCCCGGCCGTGCTGTTCGCCGTCACCTGCGCAGGCAACGCCGCTGAATTCGACGAACAACGAACGGAAACCAACGCATGACTTCCTCCATCCTGCAGTCCGCCGCCTGGGCCAGCTTCCAGCGCAGCCTCGGGAAGAAGGTCTTCGAGCAAAGCGGCGACGGCTGGTCCTTCCTGGCCATCCACGAGAAGACGCCGCTGGGCAGCTTCCTCTACACCCCGTACGGGCCCACCGCCGTCGATGTGCAGGCCCTGGGCCTGGCGCTCGAGGCCCTCGCGGCCCTGGCCCGGGCCGAGGGCGCGCACTATGTCCGCGTGGAGCCGGTGGCCACTGAACTGGGCCCTGACCCCATCGCGGTCCTGTCCGGGCTCGGCCTGGTCAAGGCCCCCGTCGACGTCCAGCCGCACCTGACCTGGATGCTGGACCTGACCCAGGACGAAGACGCCATCCTGGCCGGCATGCGCAGCACCAGCCGCAACCTCTACCGGAACATCCACAAGAAGGGCGTCACCTTCGAGGATTCCACCGATCCCGCGGACATCTCCATCCTGCTGGGCTTCCTCCATGACGTCTCCGAACGCGCGGACTTCAAAGCGCAGTCGGACGACTACCTCGACCATGCCGCCCGCACCCTGATCCCGGCCGGCGCCGCCAAGCTCTTCATCGCCAAGCTCGACGGCACGCCAATCGCCGCCGCCCTGTCCTACGACACCCCCACCACCCGCGTCTACGCCCATGCGGCGGCCGACGACACCCACCGGAAGCTCAACGCCGGCATCCCGCTCGTCGTGAACATGATGATGGACGCCAAGCACGCCGGCATGCAGCAGTTCGACATGTGGGGCGTCTCCCCCGAAGACGAACCCGACCACAAATGGGCCGGCTTCTCCCGCTTCAAGCGCTCCTTCGGCGGGTATGAAGTGGCCTATCCGGGCTCCTGGGACCTGCCCGTCAACAAAACCATGCACACCGCCTACGGCCTCGCCCGCCGGCTGCGGGACACCGCCGTGCCCGCCCTGCACAAGGCCCGCACCGCCGTCGGCCC
>NZ_ANPE02000276.1 GCF_000328305.2 Arthrobacter crystallopoietes BAB-32
GCGCGAAAGCCCGCCTCCCGGCGTCGTACGTGGTGAGTTCCCGCGCTACACCGTGGCGTGCCGGCGTTCGCCGAGTTCCGCGGTGGGGACCTTGTAGGTTTCGCGGGCAGTCAGCGCCGCGACGGCCGCGATCGCGCAGATGACTGCGGTAAAGGCGCTGGTCGCGACCCAGCCGCCTTCCTGGATGCCGCCGATGGCCGCGACGATCGACGGCGCGAAGCCGGCCATCAGGAAGCCGATCTGCGTGCCGATCGCCAGGCCGGAGAACCTCACCTTGGCGCTGAACATTTCCGCGTAGAACGACGGCCAGACCGCATTGGCCGCCGCATAGGCGCAGGAGAAGACGGCCACCGACAGCGCGAACTGCAGCAGCGTGTTGCCCGACTCCATCGAGAGCAAGTAGGACGGCATGATGGCGGCGCTGCCGACGGCACCGTAGATGAAGACGGGCTTGCGTCCGATCCGGTCCGCCAGGTTGCCGAAGAGCGGCTGGGTGAAGAGCGCGCCGATATTGCCGGCAACCACGAGCCAGAGCGTGATGCCTTCGTCCACGTTGCCGACCTCGGCTCCGTACTTGATGGCCAGCGTGCCGTACACGGTGGAGACCGCGGCGATGAAGGCGCAGCAGATCACCCGAAGCACGTCGCGCCAGTGGTTCTTCAGTAGCACGCCGACGGGCAGCTTGGCAATCTCGTTGTTCGCCTTGGCCGCCTCGAAGGTCGGTGTCTCATGCAGCGAGCGGCGGATGAAGTAGGTGACGACCACGACGACGGCGGAGAGCCAGAACGGGATGCGCCAGCCGATGCCGTACTTGATCTCATCGGGCAGCGCGACGACCGGAACGAAGATCAACGCGGCGAGGATCTGGCCGCCCTGGGTGCCGGTCAGCGTCCAGGACGTGAAGAACGAGCGGCGGTTGTCCGGGGCGTGTTCCAGCGTCAGGGAACTGGCGCCGGCCTGCTCGCCGGCGGCGGAGAGCCCTTGCATGAGGCGGCAGATCACCAGGATGGCCGGGGCCCACCAACCGATGGTGTTGAAGTCCGGAATACAGCCGATGATGAAGGTCGCAGCGCCCATCATGATGAGCGTGAACATCAGTACCTTCTGGCGGCCAATCCGGTCACCGAAGTGCCCGACGAAGACGGCGCCGACCGGCCGGGCGATGTAGGCGAAACCGAAGGTGGCGAGCGACATGATGCTCGCCTGGGCACTCTCGTCCGGGAAGAAGACGTGCGGGAAGATCAGTGCGGCGGCGGAGCCGAAGATAAAGAAGTCGTAATACTCGACGGCACTGCCCATGAAGCTGGCCAGGGCGGCCCGCTTCGGCGTCTTGCGGTGCTCGGCGAAGGCCTGCCCCTCTTGGTGAACGGTGGTCATAACACTCCTTGAACTGCTGGCCCTCGAGGGAGGGTATCGACAGGCCGTCCCGGCCGGGACTGTGCGACATGCGCACACCCGTGCACAAAACGAACGTGCATCAACGTAGCGCATGTCACGTTCCGCCCGCAAGGGCATCTCTGTGCGGATTGCGCACGATTGTGCAATTTGCGTACAGCCGTTAGTCTTGGTTCCACCCAGCACCGCTACGCCCGCAAGGAGAGAACAGCGCATGAGTACAGCGGCGGATGCCTACTTGGTTGGACTGATCGGTGAAGGCATTACAGCGTCGCTGACTCCGCCGATGCACGAACGGGAGGCTGACCTGCACGGCCTCCGCTACCTCTACCGCCCGGTGGACCTGACCGTGATCGGACGGCCTGCCTCGGCCGTCGGGGAACTGCTTCGGCAGGGCCGGGATCTGGGTTTCAACGCCTTCAACATCACCCACCCCTGCAAGCAGCTGGTGCTGCAGCACCTCGACGAGGTTTCCGACGACGCGGCCCGGCTTGAGGCGGTCAACACGGTCCTGCTCCGCGACGGCAAGTTCATTGGCCACAACACGGATTTCTCCGGCTTCGGCACCGGCCTGGCCAACGGGCTGCCAGACGCGGAACTGGACGGCGTCGTGCAGCTTGGCGCCGGGGGTGCCGGCTCGGCCGTCGCGTACGCGCTGCTCAAGGCCGGCGCACAGTCGCTCACGCTGGTCGACCTTGATCCGGAACGCGTCGCCGCACGGGCAGCAGCCCTCGCCGGGCTGTTCCCCGGTCAGGAAGTCCGCGCAGGCAGCCGGGAGGACCTGCCGCGGATCATGGCGGAAGCCACCGGCCTGGTCAACGCCAGCCCCGTCGGAATGCACAGCCACCCGGGCCTGCCGATCGACGGACAGCTGCTGCAGCCGCACCACTGGGTCGCCGACGTCGTCTACCGGCCCGTGGACACCGAGCTGGTCCGGGCCGCCTCTGCCAAGGGCTGCCGCGTCCTCGACGGGGGCCATATGGCGGTTGGCCAGGCGGTGGATGCTTTCGCCCTCATCACCGGCATAACGCCCGATGCCGGCAGGATGCGGCAGCATTTCCTCGAACTGATCGCCCAGGGTCTCTAGCCACCGGACAGGAGCGCCAGAATGAGAACTTCCATCGCCACCGTATGCCTCAGCGGCACCCTCGAAGAGAAGATACATGCGTGTGCCGAGGCTGGCTTCGACGGAATCGAGATCTTCGAGCAGGACCTCCTCGTTTCCCCCCGCAGCCCGGAGCAGATCCGCATGCTTGCGGACGAGCTCGGCCTTAGCCTGGATCTTTACCAACCCTTCCGGGACTTCGAAGGCGTTACCGAGGATCTGCTGGAAGCCAACCTGTACCGCGCGGAGGCCAAGTTCAAGCTGATGAATCTGCTGGGCATCGGCACCGTCCTGCTCTGCACGAATGTCGCCACAGCGACCATTGACGACGACGAATTGGCCGCTGCGCAGCTGCAGCGGCTGGCGGACCTGGCCGCGCGCTACAGCGTCCGGATCGCCTACGAAGCCCTCGCCTGGGGCAAGTACGTCAACGATTTCGAACATGCCTGGCGGATTGCGGACCTCGTGGACCGGCCGAATTTCGGCACTTGCCTCGACAGCTTCCACATCCTCTCCCGGAATTGGGATCCCTCCGGCATCGAGAAGATCCCGGCGGAGAAGATCTTCTTCGTCCAGCTCGCCGACGCACCCCGCATGAGCATGGACGTGCTCTCCTGGAGCCGGCACCACCGCGTTTTCCCGGGCGAAGGCGACTTCGCCCTGGCACAGTTCATGGGCCATCTGGTCCGTGCCGGCTACAACGGGCCGGTCTCGCTGGAAATCTTCAACGACATCTTCCGCCAAACCGATGAAAAACGCACGGCCGTCGATGCCATGCGTTCGCTTATCTGGCTGGAGGAACAGACGCACCTGCACCTGCAGGACACCGAGGGGCCCGGCTTCAGCTACCCGATGGAACTGGCCACGCTGCCCAAGGTGGACGACCCCACCGGCTTCAACTTCACCGAGGTCAAGGCCGAGCACACCGGCGCCGTGCAGGAGCTGTTGTACCAGCTTGGTTTCGGCTATGCCGGCCGGCACCGCACCAAGCCCGTCCAGCTCTGGACCCAGGGCCAGGCCCGCGTCGTCATCAACGAGCAGCAGGCCCGCAATCTGGAACCCAGCATCGCGGCCTTGGGGTTCGACGTCGAAAATCCTGTGGTCGCGGCATCGCGTGCGGTGCAACTGAAGGCGCAGCCCGTGCCCCGGCAGAGCCAGGCCGATGAAGAAGTGCTGCAGGCAGTCTCAGCCCCTGACTCCACTGAAGTCTTCCTGTGCGAGGCTTCGGCGGACGGCACGGCCGCCTGGACCCGCGAGTTCACTCCGGAATCCGGCGCTCCCGAGCATGCCGCCGGCGACCCCACCGCGGAATTGATCACCCGGGTGGACCACGTGAATCTGTCGCAGCCGTGGCAGCACTACGACGAAGCCGTGCTGTTCTACGAGAGCACGCTGTCGCTCGCCCGCCAGCCCTCCACCGAGGTCCCCAGCCCGCTGGGCCTGGTGCGCAGCCAGGTCATGCGTACCGAGGACCGCGGAATCCGCCTGGCACTCAACGTCGCGCCGATGGCTCTGGAACATCCGACGGCGGCCTCCAGCTATCCGGCCCACGTGGCCTTCGCCTGCACGGACCTGATCGCGGTTGCCCGGCGGGCACTGGCACGCGGCCTGGACTTCCTGCCCGTTCCGGCCAACTACTATGCCGACCTGCAGGCACGGTTCCGGCTGGACGAGCAACTGCTGGACACTCTGCAGCGCTACAACCTGCTCTACGACCGGGACGAGGACGGGGAATTCCTGCACTTCTACACCGCCACGGTGGGCAACGTCTTTTTCGAAGTTGTCGAACGCCGCGGCGGCTATGACGGCTACGGAGCCCCGAACACGCCGGTCCGCCTCGCGGCGCAGTACGAACGCAGCCGGCGCGAACAGGACTGATCCGAATGCGGAGCCGCGGGCCGGCCGATGTATCCTTGCTCACGGCCGCCTGCGGCTGACCTGAGCTATCCGGAGGAACGTATGGAGATCGAGTCGGCGGAAGGAAATCCCGCCTACTACGTGAAATCGGTCGAAAAGACCTTCGCCGTGCTGCTGGCGTTCACAGCGGACGAACCGCGCTTGACGATGACCCGCGTGGCGGCCAAAGCCGAACTGAGCCGGGCGGCGGCCCGCCGCTTCCTGCTGACCCTGGCGGACCTGGGTTATCTCCGCACCGACGGCACCCACTTCGAACTGACACCACGCGCGCTCGACGTCGGGGCCTCCTTCCTGGCCAACCTCACCCTTCCGCAGATCGCCGAACCCCATCTGCGCCGGCTCGCCGTCGACCTGAACGAGACCACCTCCCTGTGCATCCTGGACGGCACCGATGTTGTCTACATCGCCCGGGTCGCAGCTCCGCGGCTGCTCAGCGTGTCGGTCAACGTCGGCACCCGCTTCCCGGCGTGGGCCACCTCCATGGGCCGGATCCTGCTGGCCGGCCTGCCGGAGGCACACCGCGAGGCCTACTACGAAAGCGTCGAGCTGACCTCCTACACGGAGAACACCGTCGCCAGCATTGATGCCCTGCGCAGCGAAGTGGACCGCGCCGCCGAGCGCGGCTGGTCGCTGGTTTCCCGCGAGCTCGACGACGGACTGCGCGGGCTGGCCGTTCCGGTGCGACGCGGCAACGACCTCATCGCGGCGCTCAACGTATCCCTGCAGACCCACCGGGCCCCGGAAGACGAAATCGCGGCGACCGTGCTCCCCCGCCTGCAGTTGGCCGCGGAAGGCATCGCCGACGATTTCGGCGGGCGGCAGCGCGGCGTCGCCTGACCGGAGCGGTCCTCCGGCTACCCCAGTCCGAACAGCTCCGCGAGCCGCGCGTCCGTCCCGGCGAGCGCGGCCATGTCGAAGGTATTGGTCGTGACCATCAGTTCGTCCGCCCCGGTGGCTTCCAGCAGCCGGCCCAGCTGCGCAGCCACCTGCTCCGGCGTCCCTGCCACCGCAGCGGCAAGGGACTCCGCCACCAGCCGCTGCTGCCGAGCCGTCATCTGCTCGTCCCGGATGGCGGAGACCGGCGACAGCGGCGGGAACTCGCCCCGTGTCCGGGACAGCGCCATCGCCCACGCTTCCGACAGGAGCAGCTCCTCCGCCGCCGCAGCGCTGTCTGCCACCGCCACGTTCGCGGACACAATGACGTAGGGCTCCGGGTAGTACGACGACGGGCGGAAATTGCGCCGGTACCGCTCCAGTGCGGCCAGCGCCAGGCCCGATGCCTTTCCGCTGTATGCCGGACCGCCAACAACGACGGCGAGGCCCGCCTTCGCGGCCGTCTCCACCCCTTTGCCGGTGGCCAGCACGAAAGGCGGCGTAGCACCGCCGTCGGACGGGCGCGCGGTGATGCCCGCGGTCCCGCGCAGGTAGCCCAGCAGTTCAGCCAAATCGTCGGCGAAGGCGTCGGCGGCGTCCTTGTCCTGGCGCAGCGCCGCCCTGACGGCCGGCGTGAACCCCACCGAGCGGCCCAGGCCCAGATCGATCCGCCCGGGGAAGAGTGCCTGCAGGGTTGCCGTCTGTTCGGCAACGACCAGCGGCTGGTGGTTCGGCAGCATCACCCCGCCGGAGCCCACCCGGATCCGTTCGGTCCGGGCAGCCACCGCGGCCATCAGCACGGCCGGCGCCGATCCGGCAATCCCCGGAACCGCGTGGTGCTCGGCCACCCAGAACCGGTGGTAGCCCAGCCGTTCGGCCTGCCCGGCCCGCGCGATCACCGCCGCCAGCGCCTCCGCGGGGCCCTGTCCGGCGCGGGCATTGGCACGGTCCAGGAGGGAAACGGGAATCGAAGGCAACTGCACACTAGGCACAACACGGCCGGGGCCCAGGTATTCCGGACCGGCGCCTACTGGTCCACGGGACGGTCCGCCAAGGTAATCTCCGCCTCCACGGATTCCCCGCCGCGGCTCAGGCCCACCGGCACGGACTCGCCCGGCTCATGCCCGCGCAGCGCGGCAAGCAGGTCCTCCGGGGTCTCCACCGCGTCGTCCCCGATGGAGACGATCACGTCGCCGGGGCGGATCCCGGCGTCGTCGGCCGGTCCCCCGTCCACGACGGAAAGCACCAAGGCTCCGCGCGTATCCGGCAGGCCCAGCTGGGCGGCAATGGGTTCGGTAATCGCGGCCGGGACCAGGCCCAGGTACGCGTGGTCGGCGACGCCGTCCTCAAGCAGCTCCTCCGCCACCTGGACGGCAGTCGCCGCCGGGATCGCGAAGCCCAGCGACACGGCTCCGGCCTGCGGCGGAATGTACGCCTCGCTGATCCCCATGACCTTGCCGTTCCGGTCCACCAACGCGCCGCCGGAGTTGCCCGGGCTGATCGCCGCGTCGGTCTGGATCAGGTCCACCAGCGACTGGCTGTTGGTCGCCGAACCAGGTATCTCCCGGTGCAGGCCGGAGATGATGCCGGCCGTCGCGGTGTTCGCGAAGCCCAGCGGGCTGCCGATCACCACGGCTAGCTCGCCCACCCTCGGCAGCGCCGTTTCGAACTCGGCGGCCGGCAGGCCGGTGCGTTCGACCTCCACCAGCGCCAAGTCGGTCACCCGGTCGACGGCGCGGACCGTCCCGGCCGAACGCTTGCCATCGGCGAAGCCGACTTCCACTTCGTCCGCCCCGCGCACCACATGCTCGTTCGTGAGGATGAGGCCGCCGTCGTCGTAAATAACCCCGCTGCCCAGGCCCTCGCCTGCAAAAATCGTCACCACAGACGGCTGCACGGACTCCACGATGTCCGGAATCAGCTCGCCCTCGGCTGACGGCGCCGTCGCCGGGGCCGATTCCGTGGGCGAACTCGGCGGGGCCGGGTTTTCCTGTTCCGTTGCGGGTGCGGTACAGCCGGCCAGAAGTACGACGCCGAAGACCGCCGCAGCAGTTCGCCGCCACTTGGGCAGGGGCTTTCGGGGAGCAAGATCCATGTCTGCCTCCTTCTCTCTGGCTCCAGCCAACGCCGACGGCTGCCAGCCGTCAAGGGATGCTTCCAACCCGGCCGGGAACAGAAGCGGCGGTTGTTGGCCGCTGTGGCAGCCGTTAGCGTATCGGTGAGGGCTGGACGCCGCGGACACGGCTGTCCGGTGGCCGGCGGAAAGGGGCTGCATGGGACAAGCGCAGGAGCGTGATCCGGAAGGACAGCTGGGCCGCGCCGAAGTCCTGGCCGCGCGGCTGGACCGGCCGATGGGCGTCCTCGGCGTGCTCTTCGTGCTGATCGTGCTCGCGCAGCTGCTCGCCACCCATCCGACCCTGGTGGCGGTCCTTTCCGTGATCGGCTGGCTCTTCTGGGCCGTCTTCGTCGCCGAGTTCCTGCTGCGGGCGTACATCGCGCGCTTCCGCTGGAGGTTCTGGAAGCGCAACTGGTGGCAGGTGGTCTTCCTGCTGGTGCCGTTCCTGCGGTTCTTCCGCTCGTTGCAGGCCTTGCGGGTGCTGCGCGCGACCCGGGTCTCCCGGCTCGGCAGCGTGCTGTCCGCCGGCATCCGGGGCAGCCGCTCCGCCGGCCGGCTGCTGTCCAGCCGCATCGGCTGGCTCGCGGCCGTCACCGCGGTCGTCATCCTCGTTTCCAGCCAGTTGCTCTACGTCGCCGGTTCCTACGAGCGGTACTCGGCTGCGCTGCTGGATGCGGCGATGTCCACCATCACTGGAGCCGAATTGAGCGCGTCCGATGGCTTTGCCCTCTTCCTGCAGGTGCTCCTCGCGGTCTATTCGGTCGCCGTCTTCGCCACGCTGGCGGGCGCCGTCGGCGCGTTTTTCCTGCGCGGCGGGCAGGCGGAGCCGGCCGCTGCCGGGAACGAGGCTGACCCTGCCGCCAGCGCGGGCACGGCCGGTTCC
>NZ_ANPE02000275.1 GCF_000328305.2 Arthrobacter crystallopoietes BAB-32
GCAACAAGCCCACCGCCTCGGCACC
The DNA here is from genome assembly GCF_000328305.2 of Arthrobacter crystallopoietes BAB-32. Lineage (GTDB taxonomy): Bacteria > Actinomycetota > Actinomycetes > Actinomycetales > Micrococcaceae > Crystallibacter > Crystallibacter crystallopoietes_A. The sequence continues at coordinate 26 of NZ_ANPE02000275.1, forward strand.
GCAAGCGCCGGCCTCCCGCCCTGCCGCCGGACAGGCACCGGCCTCCCGCACCGCTCCCCCGCAGGCACCGGCCTCCCGCCCTGCTTCCCCGCAGCCACCGGCCTCCCGCACCGCTCCCGCGAAGCCATCGGCTTCCCCTGGCTCGCAACCGCAGGCGGCCCCCACCGACATTCCATCCGCTCCGCCGGCCCGCCGCCGGGACCTGCGCGAGACGTCCTTCCTGGTTACCGGTTCCACCCAGGAGCCGGCGACGAAGGGCTGGCGCGGGGTGCTGTCCCGGATGGGCCTGCGGGTCGAGCCGTCCCGGGAGGAACTGGCCGAGCGCGAGGATGTCCGCACGGTCAGCCAGCACTGGCCGGGACCGAGGACTGTCGCCGTCGTCAACCGCAAGGGCGGCGCGAACAAGACGCCTACGGTCGTCATGCTCAGCGCGATCCTCGCCCGCTACGGCGGCGGACCCGTGCTGGCGTGGGACAACAACGAGTCGCAGGGCACACTGGGCTGGCGCACCGAGCAGGGCCCGCACACCTCCAGCATCCTGGACCTGGTGGACTCGTCCTCGAGGCTGCTTTCGCCCGAGTCCAATGCCGCCGACCTGGCACATTACGTCCACCATCAGGCCGCGGACAAGTTCGACGTGCTGCGCTCCGACGAGGACGACGAGGGCGACCATGAGGTTACAGCCGAAGAGGTCGACGTCGCGCACCGGGTGGCGAGCAAGTACTACCGGCTGATCGTGATGGACTCGGGCAACACCTCGCGCTCGGCCAACTGGCGCCGGATGATCGACCACACCAACCAGCTGGTGGTACCGGTGACGGCGATGGAGGACCGGGCCGAGGCCGCCCGCCTGACCCTGCAGACGCTCGAATCCCGCGGCGAGCATGAAGCGAAACTCGCGCGCAACGCCGTCGTAGTGGTCTCCGAGTCGACGGACGCCGGCCGCGGCCTGACCGGCGAGGCCCGCAAGCGCGCCAAGATCGAGGCCCAGCGGATCGAGGAAGGCTTCCGCCCGTTCGTCCGCGAGGTGGTCCGGATTCCGTACGATCCTGCGCTGGTCAACGGCCCGATCCGCTACGCGATGCTGCAGCCGGCCACACAGCGGGCCTGGCTGCGCGCCGCAGCCGCCGTGGCGCGCGGGTTCTAGTCCAACGATGTTGCCGGTGCCCGCGCAGGCGCCGGCCCGCCCGGAATATCCCGCCTGCTCCGGACTGTTGCCGCCTATGGAAGCCATCCGCAAGCAAAGGGAAACTACGTGAGCCTCTTTACTCCCCTGTCCGTCGGTGCCCTCGATCTGCCGAACCGCCTCGTCATGGCACCGCTGACCCGCTGCCGTGCAGGAAAGGACGGCGTGCCCGGACCGATGGTCGCCGAGCACTACGCGCAGCGGGCCTCGCTGGGCCTGATCGTGACCGAAGGGACGTACCCGAGCTTCGCCGGACAGGGTTTCCAGTACCAGCCCGGCCTGGTCACGGAAGAGCAGATCGCCGGCTGGCGCGGGGTCGCCGAGGCGGTGCATGCCCAGGGCGGCCGGATCTTCGCGCAGGTGATGCACGCCGGCCGGGTCACGCATGAAGCCACCAATGGCGGCCACGAGGTCGTCGCGCCGAGCGCCATCGCGATCGACGGCGAGACCCGCACCTATGAGGGCAAGCGGCCTTTCCCGGTTCCGCGGGCTCTGGAGACCGACGAGCTGCCCGGCATCATCGAGGAGTTCGTGCAGGCCTCGAAGAACGCCATGGCCGCCGGGCTGGACGGCGTGGAGCTGCACTCGGCCAACGGCTACCTGCTGCACGAGTTCCTCGCGCCCTCGTCCAACCAGCGGACCGACGCGTACGGCGGTTCCCCGGAGAACCGCGCCCGCTTCGTCGCCGAGGTGGCCGCCGCCGTCGCCGCGGAGCTCGGGGCGGACCGGGTGGGCATCCGCATCTCGCCCGAGCACAATGTCCAGGGCGCGCTGGAGACCGATCCGGAGGAGACTCGGGCGACCTACGCCGCCCTGGTGGACCAGCTCGCCGGGCTGAAGCTGGCCTACTTGAGCATCCTGCACCAGGATCCGGCTGGCGCACTGGTGCAGGGCCTGCGGGCCCGCTTCGGCGGCGTGGTGCTGCTCAACAGCGGCTTCAGCGTCATCACCAGCCGCGAGGAAGCCATGGCGATCCTCGACAGCGGCCTGGCGGACGGCGTCGCGGTCGGACGGCCTGCCATCGCGAACCCGGACCTGGCCCGCCGCTGGCAGGAGGACCTGCCGCTGAACACGCCGGATTCGAAGACCTTCTACACCGGCGGCGCCTCCGGGTACACCGACTACCCCCGCCCTCGCCAACTGACCCCAGGCGGGTGGCCGCGTTCCTCCTCCGCTGAGCCACCCGCCGTCGTACTTTCCCCGCCGATCCGCCCGGAACGGGTGCGCCCGCGCCGGACCCATGCCTACGCTGACGGTATGGAGTCCCCCATCCAGAGCTATCTTGAGTCGCTGCACGCGGAGATCGCACAGCTGCGGGACGGCCGGCCGGACACCAACATTCCGGGCATCTCCAACGCCGACCCGGACAAGTTCGGCATCTGCGTCTCCACCGTGGACGGCTATGTCTACGAGGTCGGCGATACCCGCGACGAGTTCACCATCCAGTCCATCTCGAAGCCGCTGACCTACGCGCTGGCGCTGGCCGACCTGGGCACCGAGGCGGTGGATGAGAAGATCGACGTCGAGCCCTCCGGGGATGCGTTCAACGAGCTGTCCCTCGCCGAGGGCTCCGGGCGGCCGGCCAACGCGATGATCAACGCCGGGGCGATCGCGGCGGCGTCGCTGATCAAGGGCTCCGGCGGCAGTTCGCGGTTCAAGCGGATCCTGAAGACCTACTCGGACTTCGCCGGGCGCGAGCTGGACTACAGCCAGCGGGTCTACGAGTCGGAGCGGCGCAGCGGACACCGCAACTACGCCATCGCCTACCTGCTGCGCCAGTTCAACATCATCGAGCAGGATCCGGTGCCGCTGCTGGAGGACTATTTCCGGCAGTGCTCGGTGCTGGTGACCTGCCGCGACCTGGCGATGGTCGCCGCCACGCTGGCGAACTCGGGCACCAACCCGCAGACCGGCAAGCAGGTGCTGGAGCTGGACGTGGTGGACCGCGTCCTTTCGGTGATGGCCACCTGCGGCATGTACGACGACGCCGGGGCTTGGCTCAGTTCCGTGGGCATGCCGGCCAAGTCCGGCGTGGGCGGCGGGATCATCGCCGTGCTGCCGGGGCAGGTGGGCGTGGGCATCTACTCGCCGCCGCTGGATGAGCACGGCACCAGCGTCCGCGGCGGAGCGGCCAGCCTGCGGCTGTCGCAGGACCTCGGGCTGCACTTTGTCCACGCCGGCCGCACCGGCCGCTCGGCCATCCGGGCCAGCTACGACATCACCGCTGCGCCGTCGGGCATCCGCCGCAATGACGAGGCGGCCGAGGTGCTGCGCGGCCACGGGCATCGGGCGCGCGTGGTCGAGCTGAACGGCGACCTCCTCTTCGCCGGGACCGAGTCCATGGTCCGCGAGGTCAGCGGGCTGGACAACCACGTCGAACTGGTGATCCTGGACCTGCGCCGCGTGGACGACGCCGCGCAGGTGGCGGTGGACATGCTCGGCCGGCTCCGGCGGGCGCTCTCCGACGCCGGGCGCGAGCTGTTGCTGATCGACGGCGAAGCCACGCTGCCGTACGGCCTGGCCGGCAACGGCGAAGGCGGCAGCAGCGCAGCCGGTCCGGTGCCGTGCTTCGACACCCGCAGCGCGGCGGTGGAATGGGCGGAGAACCGCCTTATCAGCCGCTACGGCAGCGAGCTCTGCCTGCCGGAGGAGGTTCCGGTCACGGCGTCGCCGGCACTGGCCCCGCTCGATCCGGCGGACGCGAAGGCGCTGGCGGAGCGGATGGAGCCAAGGGAGTACGACGACGGCGAGGTCATCCGCCGCGTCGGCCAGCGGTTCGGGGGTGTGCACTTTATTGTGTCCGGCAAAGTCGGCAGCAGCGTCGCCGAACCGGCCGGGCAGCTCAAGCTCAGCACCCTCAGCGCCGGCATGACCTTCGGCGAACTGGCGCTGGCCAGCGAGGACCGGCAGGAAACCACGGTCCGGGCCGAGGGGCCCGTCCGGCTGATGGTGCTGCCGGCCGAAGCGATCGCCGCGCTCGAAAACGAAGACCCGAGGCTCGCCGTCGAACTGTGGAAAGCGCTCACCCGCGACGCCTACACGCGGGTGGACCAGTACCTGCGCGAGACCGCCGTCCGCCTGAACGACTAGGACAAGGACGTCGGCATCCGACGCGCTCGCCGACCCCATGGACGTTCCGTGGCAGGCCTCGGTTCCGTCTGGCGAGCTAGGGGATGCCGGGCAACGGGGGTACGGTGGAAGCACCAGCCCGCCTAGCTTGGGCGGACGCTTTTGCTGGAGGACAGCAGGCATGGCAACAGCACCAATACCGCAGGAGAACGACCGGCGGCACAGCGAGGACGCGGCGGAGGGCGAGCTGGAGCAGTCTCCCTACACAGCCCATCCGCACGCCCAGGACCCCGCCGAGGGTCCCGACGGCGAGGACGGCCCCGCCGGAATGGCCCCGCCCGCACCGCTGACGTAGCCGCCGCGCCTAACCCGGCGTTGCGCCAGCCCGATGTGAACGCAGCCCGGCCAAAACCGTATCGACCCCGAACAGGAACGCCTCGTCGTCGTTCTCCTGCCCCGCGCCCACCGGGAGCAGGCCCGCGGCGGCGAGGTCCGCGTGCGTCTGCTCCTCCGCCACCGCGCCGAGGATGTAGTACGTCAGCGTGCGCGCGCCCCAACCGGCGTGCCGCGCGCTGAGCCCGCCCTGTTCCAGCCACGTGCGCAGGGACCGACGGCCGGCAGCGTGTCCGGCGCCATCGCCTGCGCCAGCGACACCACGTCCGCCCCGTCCCGCACCTCGAGCAGCGCCGCCCGGATCTCCCCCGCCAGCCGGCGCACGGCACCCCACCCGGCATCTTCGACTGGGTCACCATGGCTCTCCGCCTCGGCGCCCGCGCTCTCGCCCGCAGTTGCACCCTCGACGGCGCCCTCGCCAACACCCGCTAGGATTCTGCCGGCCAGTACGACCAACAACTCCTGCTTGTTCTTCACGTGCCAGTAAAGCGCCCCGGGCTGCACGCCGAGGTCCCGGGCCAGCCGCCGCATCGACAGGTCCGCCAGCCCGTAGTTCCGCAGGATTTCCATCGCCGCGTCCTCGATCTGCCCGCGGGTCAGCGCCATCGGTTCCTCCTGGTTGCTCGATGTCCGCCGCAGAAGCAGCAGTTCCAATCCATCATGCCCTCGTCACAATCCGCCGAATGCTGAACACTGTTCAATAATCAGTTGACACCAGCACCGCGCCTCCCAATACTTGAACGGTGTTCAATAACTTTAGCGACCTGGCCGCGAAACAGCTCAACGGCGGCACCCTGACCCGCGGGGAAGCCCTCGCCATCCTCCACTCGCCCGACGACGAGCTGCTCGATCTGGTAGCCGCCGCGGCCCGCCTCCGCCGGCGGCACTTCGGCAACACCGTCAAGGTCAACTACCTGGTGAACCTGAAGTCCGGCCTCTGCCCGGAGGACTGCACCTACTGTTCGCAGCGGCTCGGTTCGGCCGCGCAGATCCTCAAATACACCTGGCTCAAGCCCGAGGAGGCCGCCGAACAGGCCGCCACCGGCATCCGCGCCGGCGCCTCGCGCGTCTGCCTCGTGGCCAGCGGCAAGGGCCCGACGGACCGCGATGTGGACCGCGTCGCCTCGATGGTCGAAGGCCTGAAGGACGAGCACCCCCAGGTGGAGGTCTGCGCCTGCCTGGGCATCCTCAAGGACGGCCAGGCGGACCGGCTCAAGTCCGCCGGTGTGGACGCCTACAACCACAACCTCAACACCAGCGAGTCCAACTACGCCGACATCTGCACGACGCATGAGTACGCCGACCGGGTCCGCACCGTCGAGCACGCCAAGGGCGCCGGCCTCTCACCCTGCTCCGGCCTGATCGTCGGCATGGGCGAGACCGACGACGAACTCATCGACGCCGTCTTCGCCCTGCGGGACCTGGATGCCGACTCCATCCCGGTGAACTTCCTCATGCCGTTCGACGGCACGCCGCTCGAGGGCACCTGGCTGCTCACCCCGGCGCACTGCCTGCGCATCCTCGCGCTGGTCCGCTTCGCCTGCCCCGACAAGGAACTGCGCATGGCCGGCGGCCGCGAAATGCACCTGCGCTCGCTCCAGCCGCTGGCCCTGCAGGTGGCCAACTCGCTGTTCCTCGGCGACTACCTCACCAGCGAGGGCCAGGCCGCGAAGGCGGACCTGGATATGATCGCCGACAACGGCTTCGTGGTGCTGGGCGCCGAAGCGGCCGGCACGCCTGTGGAGGACAAGTACGACGGCGGCCCTGCGGCTTCCGCTTCCGAGCCCACCATCCGCCGCCGCGGCGCGGGTACCCAGCTGGCACCGAACGCCTAGGCAGACCATGGCACCCCAGTCCCCCGCCGCCGTCGTTCCCGGCAGTTCCCGCACTCGCGCCTACGACACCGCCAATCCTCTTGCTCCGCCCGCCGGAACCTCCCCGGCTGCCGGAACCTCCATCATCCACCGCGACCGCGGCCTCCTCTGGCACCCGTACGCCCCGCTGGACGGCCCGGCGCCCTACGAAGTCGAGGCGGCGGACGGCGTCCGGCTGCGGCTGCGGGCCGCGGACGGCGAGCGGTTCGAGGCGGTTGACGCGATGAGCTCGTGGTGGTCGATGGTCCACGGTTACCGGCATCCGGTGCTGGACGAGGCGCTGCGGCGGCAGTCGGAGCGTTTCAGCCACGTGATGTTCGGCGGTCTGACGCACGAACCGGCGGTCCGGCTGGCCGAGCAGCTGGTCCGGCTCGCCCCGGCGCCGCTGGAGCACGTCTTCCTGGCGGACTCCGGCTCGGTGTCGGTGGAGGTCGCTCTGAAGCTCGCCGTGCAGTACCAGGCCGCGGCCGGCCGGCCCGGGCGGCAGCGGTTCCTCGCGCTGCGCGGCGGCTACCACGGGGACACCTTCGCCGCCATGAGCGTGTGCGATCCAGTGGACGGGATGCACGCGGCGTTCCCGGGGCTGGTGGCGCAGCAGCACTTCCTGCCGCGGCCGCCTGCTGCACAGTTAAACAACGACGGCGAACTGGTCGCCGATGCGTCCGAGGTCGCCGCGTGGATCGGGGTGCTGGAGGAGACGGCTGCGCGCTTCGCGGGGGAACTCGCCGGCATCATCGTGGAGCCGGTGCTGCAGGGCGCCGGCGGGATGCATGCCTACGCGCCGGAATGCCTGCGGGCGGCGCGGCGGGTGGCGGACGAGCACGGGCTGCTGCTGGTGTTCGACGAGATCGCCACCGGCTTCGGCCGCACCGGCAGGTTCTTCGCCGCCGAGTGGTCCGGGGTGGCGCCGGACATCATGTGCGTGGGGAAGGCGCTGACCGGCGGCTACCTCACCCTGGCCGCCGTGCTCTGCTCGGGCCAGGTGGCCGGCGCCGTGACAGCCTCCCAGTTCCGGGCGCTGCTGCACGGCCCCACGTTCATGGGGAACCCGCTGGCCTGCGCCGTCGCCGCCGCCTCGCTGGAACTGCTGGAATCCGCCGGCTGGCAGCAGCAGGTGCAGCGCGTGCAGGAGGGCCTCGCCGCCGCGCTGGCTCCC
>NZ_ANPE02000274.1 GCF_000328305.2 Arthrobacter crystallopoietes BAB-32
CGGCGGCCCCGCGCGTGGAGGACGTGCGCGAGGACGGCTCCATCGAGGACGGGCTGGCCCCGGACGGCCGGCTGAATCCGCGGACGATGGCGCTGGCACTTGAGGGCATCCTGCCGCGCGAACGGACGTTCGTGCAGGATGGCGGGCACTTCATCGGATGGATCCCGCTGATGTGCTCGGTGCCGGATTCGCGTTCCCACCTGTTCGTGGGCACGGCGTTCCAGTCGATCGGGCTGGGCTTCCCCTCAGCCGTGGGCGCCGCGGTGGCCCGTCCAGAACGGACCACCGTTCTGGTGACCGGCGACGGCGGCGGGCTGATGGCCTTGGCCGATTTCGAGAGCTTCGTGCGCCAGGCGCGCAGTGGCGTGGTGGTCGTGTTCAACGACGCCGCTTATGGTGCCGAGCTGCACCAGTACGCCGCCCGCGGACTGGACGAGGCGGCCATGCTCATCGAGGAGGTCGACTTCGCCGCCCTCGGCCGGGCCTTCGGTGCCGAGGCCGTCAAGGCGCGGAGCCTGCAGGACCTGGACGCGCTCAAGGACTGGGTGTCCCACGGCGCCGAGGGCGTGTTCGTGCTGGACCTGCCCATCTCCCAGGGCGTGGTCGCCGAGTACATGGCCGAGTCGATGGCCGGCGCCCAGCCGGCGCCGCGCCCGCTGCCGGTGGGCTGAGGCATTCTGGCGAGATGAGAGTCGGCGGCGCGGGCCGCTACTTCTTCTTGGCTGCCTTCTGCGCCTGCTTGTATTCGCGGACGGCGATCAGGGATTCGGGGCCGGTGACGTCGGCGATCGACATGGCGACGCCGTCGCGTCCGTAGTCCCCGGCGGCTTCCTGCCAGCCGGGGGCCTGGAGGCCGCGCTGCTTGCCGAGCAGCGCCAGGAAGATCTTCGCCTTCTGGTCCCCGTAGCCTGGCAGTGCCTTGAGCCGGGCCAGGATCTCAGCCCCGCTGGGATCCCCCTCCGTCCAGATGCGGGAGGCATCGCCGTCGTAATCCTCAACGATGACCCGGGCGAGGTCCTGCACGCGGGCGGCCATGGACTTCGGGAACCGGTGGACCGCGGGCGTCTGCCGGAAGGCGTCGAGGAACTCCTCCGGGTTCATTTCGGCGACCTGCTTCGGGTCCAGCGCGCCGAGCCGGTCGGCGAGCTTGGCCGGGCCGGCGAAGGCCACCTCCATCGGGATCTGCTGGTCGAGCAGCATCCCGGTCAGCAGCGCGAACGGGTTCTCTGCCAGCAGCTCGTCGGCGGCCTCATCTCCGGCCAGGTGCAGTTCAGCCATGGTTTCCAGTCCTCGTTTCGGGTCGGTCCGTCAGGCTTCAAGCTACCACCGGACCTGTCGAACAGCCGGGGCGCGGCGGCCGGCCCCTACTTGGCGGCAGCCTCGCCCGGGCCGTGCAGGTGGGCGCGGTCGCCGTCGTGGTCGAAGATGGTCAGGATTTCGACCGGGCCGTTGTGCGCTGCAATGAAGTGCGGGACCATCGTGGAGAACTCCGCCGCCTGCCCGGGCTCGACCAGGATCGTCCGCTCGCCCAGCTGCAGGCGGACGGTGCCGGAGAGCACCGTGAACCACTCGCGGCCGGGATGCACACTGGGCTCACGGGCCGCGCGCTCCTTCGTGATGCGCATCTTTGCGACGGTCACGCCGTTGAGCGCGCCCTCGCGCGAGAGCAGCCAGGTGGTCATGCCACGTGTCTTCTCCGGCTCGGGGCGGATGACGACGTCCTCGTCCTCGGTGGATTCGACGAGCTGGTCCAGTGTGGTTCCTAGGGCCCGGGCGATCGGGACGAGTTGATCGAGGGCAATGCGGCGGTGCCCGGTCTCGATCCGGCTCAGGGTGGAGGGGCTGAGGAAGCAGCGGGCGGCGAGCGCGTCGAGCGACCAGCCGCGTGCCAGCCGCAGCCCACGGATACGACGGCGGATCACTGCGTCGAGTGCGACTTCTTGCGTCATACGCAAGATTGTATGCCATAAGAGCAGGAGGCGCGTAGGCTGGATAACATGACGAGGCAGCAGTACACACACGGACACGGGCACAGTCATGCACACGGCCACGGTCATTCACACGGCGAGGGTCATGGCCACCCCGCCAAGGCAGAGGTCGCGGATCTGCTCGAGCTCGACGCCGAAGTGCTCGGCCCCTACTTCGACGGGATCGCCGAGTGGGCCGCACAGCAGGCCGCGGCCGAGCCCCGGACTGTGGTCGACCTCGGCGCCGGGACAGGCCGGGGCAGCATCGCCCTCGCGCGGCAGTTCGCGGCAGCCGAGGTGTTCGCCGTCGACAATTCCCCGCTGATGCTGGACCGGATCCGGGAAGCAGCGCAGCGCGGGGGACTCGACGGCCGCATCCGCCCAGTGCTGGCCGACCTCAATGCGGACTGGCCCGCCATCCCTCCTGCCGACTTGGTGTGGGCGGCATCCTCCCTGCATGAATTCCAGGATCCGGACCGGATTCTCGCGAACGCCTTCTCCGCCCTGGCTCCCAATGGTCTGATGGTGGTTATCGAAATGGACTCCCTGACCCGCTTCCTGCCGGACGACATCGGCCCCGCCGCTCCCGGGCTCGAGGCGCGCTGCCACGAGGCGCTGGCCGCCATGGGCTGGAACTCGTATCCGGACTGGCGCCCGCATCTGGAGCGCGCCGGCTTCGAGATCACCGCGCAGCGCAGCTTCATGGCCGAAGCCAGCCACAGTCCTTCGGCCGTCCGCTACGCCAGCCTGTATCTGGGCCGCATCCGCTCCGCGCTCAAGGGCACGCTCGCGGCCGACGACCTCCAGACCCTCGACCGGCTCCTCGATCCGGACAGCCCCGACGCCCTCCCCCACCTCAGCGACCTGTCCGTCCGCGTCAGCCGGACCGCCTGGGCCGCACGCCGACCCGAATGACCAACCTGACCTCCGAGGAGTTTCACATGAGCACTGAGTTCACCCACGACGTCGCCGTCATCGGAGGCGGAGCCGCCGGGCTGAGCGCCGCCGTAGCACTCGCGCGGTCGCTGCGTTCCGTCGTCGTTATTGACGCCGGCGAACCGCGCAACGCTCCCTCGCACGCCGCCCACAACGTCCTCGGGCGCGAGGGGATCTCGCCGCTGGAGCTGGTTGCGTCCGGGCGGCGCGAGGCCGAGCAGTACGGCGCGGAGTTCCGCGACGGCCGCGCGGTTGCCGCGCGGCGCATCGAGGGCGGTTTTGAGGTGGAGTACGACGGCGGTGCTTCCGTCCGCGTCCGGCGTCTCCTCCTTGCAACGGGACTGATCGACGAGCTGCCGGATATCCCGGGCGTCAAGGAGCACTGGGGCCAGAGCGTGCTGCACTGCCCGTACTGCCATGGGTGGGAAGTCCGCGGCCAGCGCATCGGCGTGCTCGGCACCAGCGACCACAACATCCACCAGGCCTTCCTGTTCCGGCAGCTCAGCGAGGACGTCATGCTCTTCCTGAACAGCATGCCTGAGCCGGAGGACGCAGCCTGGGAGCAGCTGGCCGCACTGGATATCAACGTGGTGCGCGGCAAGGTCGAGCGCCTGCGCGGCGAAGACGACGCCGTGCGCGCCGTCGTGCTGGAGGATGGCAACGAGTACCAGGTCGACGCCGTCGTCGTGGCGCCGTGCTTCATCGCGCAGGCCGATCTGTACGAGCAGCTCGGCGGCACCTTGACGGAAATGCCCCTGGGCAGGTTCATCGAGGCCGGCCCGATGGGCGAAACGAAGATCCCGGGCGTCTGGGCCGCCGGCAACCTCAGCAACCTCGGCTCCATGGTCGCCTCCGCCGCCGGCGCCGGCGTCCTGGCCGGAGCCGCCATCAACGCCGACCTCGTCAACGAAGACACCCGCGCCGCCGTCCGCGCCCGGGCGGACGCCGCCGTCGCCAATCAGGGCTGATCCACGGCCAGCGCCGGACATCCTGCGAAGGCCGCCGCCTAGGACGCCGCTGAACAATTTGCTTCCGTAATGTGGGGAGTTTAAGGTGCGCCCGCTGGACTCGCTGGCGCAGTGGTTAAGACTGGTTCTTATGCAGGGACGTGAGCAGGAGCAGCGGAAGTTGTTGGACGTGGAGGCGCTGGCCGGGGAGTTGTTGGTCCCGGGCAGCGTTTTCGCTTTTCTGGCCGCGCACCGGAACCGGTTGTTCCCGGATTCGATGATGGAGGACTTGTTCTCTTCGAAGCGGGGCCGGCCGTCGGTGCCGGCGCCGGTGATCGGTTCGGTGCTGGTCCTGCAGGCGCTTGAAGGGCTTTCGGACCGGGACACCGCGGATGCGTTGACGTATGACCTGCGGTGGAAAGCGGCGTGCGGATACGCCCTGACGAACACGGCGTTCCATCCGACCACGCTCACGTACTGGCGTAAACGCCTGGCTGCCAGCAGCCGCCCGCACCGGATCATGGACGCTATCGCTGAAGTCGTTGCCGAGACCGGAGTGCTCAAGGGCAGGCGTCGCAGGGCCTTGGATTCCACGGTGCTCGATGACGCGGTCGCCCGGCAGGACACGATCACCCAGCTGATTGCCGCGGTGCGCCGCTTCGGCCGCGACGTCCCCCACGGGTGGGACCTGATCGAGACGTACGGGGTCGGCTACGACTACGCACGGACCGGGAAACCGGACATCGCCTGGGACGACGCCGAGGCGAAGGAAGCCCTGGTGTCGGTGCTGGTCAACGACGCGCTGGCGCTGCTGGCAGCGGTCGACCCGGACGGCCTGGAGGGCAAAGCCGCCGATGCGTATGTTCTGCTGGCGCTGGTTGCCGGGCAGGACGTGGAACCGGCCGAGGGCTCTGACGGCACGGACGGGCGGTGGCGGATCGCCCGGAAAGTCGCCAGGGACCGGATGATTTCGACGGTGGACCCGGAGGCGCGGCACGCGCATAAGACCCGGTCGGACAAGCGCGACGGTTACAAGGCCCATATCGTCGCGGAGCCGGGGACCGGGATCGTTACGGCCGCCGCGGTGACGAAGGCTGCCGGGCCCGGTTCCTCCGATGCCGAAGCCGGCGCCGGGCTGCTGGCCGCCGATCCGGCCGTGACGGCAGGGGCACAGGTGGAGGTCCTCGCGGACTCAGCCTACGGCACCGCGGACATGCTCCGGACCCTTGTTGCTGCAGGCCACCGTGCCCTGATCAAGCCCAAACCGCTGGCCGCGGCCGTAGTCGGCGGCTACACGATCGATGACTTCGCTTTCGACCCGGACGCCGGAACACTGACCTGCCCGAACGGACTCACCCGCACGATCACGGACAAAGGCCGGGCCACGTTCGGTGCCGCCTGCCGGGGCTGCCCGGTCCGCGCCAACTGCACGACCGCGGCCGGAGGCCGCAAGATCGAACTGCACCCCGAGCACTGGTGAGCCTAGAGATTTCGGACAGTGGACCCTCTTAAAATCGGAGGGACTACTGAAATGAGGAATCTGCAGAATGTCTGCATCACGTCGACGGTTCACCCAGGAATTCAA
>NZ_ANPE02000273.1 GCF_000328305.2 Arthrobacter crystallopoietes BAB-32
CCGGCCCCCGAACCCGCTCCCGCTCCGGAGCCCGCTCCCTCCGAACCAGCTCCGCCGGCACCGTAAGGGGATGTGATGAATCCGGCTTCCAACGGTACGCCGCCGTGCCTGCTTCCCGTTACGTCCTGGACTCACCTGCTGCCGCAGGCCGACACCGCTCCTGTGGCTCCGTTGGTGCTGCCTATGGATGCACCGCCGAGCGGCGAGGACGGCTTGGCTTCCGCGGCCAGCCGTGCCGAGACCGCGTTCACGGCTGGAGACCTCGACGGCGCCGGCCGTATCCTGGACGATCTGCTGGCCTGCGATGACGCTCCGGACGTTCTCCGCGGCGCCGACATCGCGGCAGCGGTATGGTCCCAACGCGGCATGCTGGCACGCGGCGCCGAGGTCTATCGGTGGCTTGGGCCCGAGCGGGCCAAGGCATCGGCCCCGCTGGCTGTGGTGGCCATGGTCGGTACCGGTGACCGCCAGGGCGCGGAAACCATGGCGGCCGCCGAGGGTTGTGGTGGTTCGCCCACCCAGCTGGCGGTAGCGGTCCGCCTCATGGGCCAGGGCGTCCTGGACTCCATCGGCACCACCCCCGTCCTGGCCCTGCCGGCACTGATCCGTGCCTCGGACATGATGACCGCATCGGGCACCGCGGCCCCGCTGCCGGAACTGCCGGGTGCCCTCGCGGCGCTGGCCGCCCTGCACAACGGCGAACCGGAGGTCGCCGGGTCCGTCCTTGCGGCTGCACTCGCAGGAGGCCAGGGCGGACCGGCCGGACGGCGGCACCTGCTGCTGCTGCAGGCCTGGACCCGTATGCTGCAGGACCACCCGGAGGCGGCCCACAGTGCGCTGGCGGAGGCTGCCGCCATCGACCATCCGGTCCTGCCTCGCGACGAAATGCTGCTGCTGGCCCTTGATGTCGGACTGGCACGGCGGACGGATGACATCCCCGCGCTGGTCCGGGCGTGGCAGCGCGCCCGCACCGGCCTGCTGCATGTCGCCATCGACCTGTTCAGCCTGCTGCCGCTGGGAGAGCTGATGGTCGCCGCCGCCCGGCTTCGCGAATCCGCCCGGCTCGAGCCGCACCTCGCGGAGGCCTGGTCCCTCTTGGAGCGGCTAGGCGACCCGCCGCTGTGGGCCGTACCCCTGCACTGGCAAGCGGTGCAGGCCGCCATCCTCGCTGAACGTCCCGCCGACCTGGCCCCGCATGCCGCCGCCCTGGTCCGTGCCTCGGAGAAGCACCATCTCGCAGCTGTGCTCGCGGCGGCCGGACGGACCTGGATCCAGGTGCTGGCCGGGCACGTCGAGGTGCCTGCGGTGGAAACGGCGGCCCGCGGACTGGCCGGCGTCGGACTGACGTGGGATGGCTCCCGCCTTGCCGGCCATGCCGCCGGACGGGCCGAAGAGCGCCGCGATACCGCCCGGCTGCTCGCCTGCGCCCGGGACCTGCATCCCGGTTCCTCCGGTCCGCCGGCCCCCGGCCACAAAGGCAGCCTGCTAATCCAGCCGCATTCCCCGGGCCAACCGGCGCGCGCCCACGGAGCCGGCGCCCTGCCGCAGCCCGGAGATCGCACGGTCAGTCTGCTCAGTGACCGCGAGCGCGAAGTCGCCCGCCATGTGCTCGCCGGCAGGACCTACCGCGAGATCGGCGCCGCCATGTTCATCTCCCCGCGGACGGCAGAGCACCACATCGCCAGGATCCGCCGCCGGCTGGGTGCCGCCAGCAGATCCGAGCTGCTGGATCAGCTGCGCCTCGCACTCGGCGACGGGCACACCGGCCCTCCCTAATCCCGAGGGCCCCTCCCTCCCTAACCGGCTGGGTCCCCCATCCCCTATCCAGTGGGGAAGCACCAGGGGCACCGTCCCCGATGCCGGCGCCCTACCCCCGGTCCTACGTTGGAAACAGCCAGGCAAAGGGCTTGGCAACGAACTTCACAAGCACAATCGATGAGGAGCATCCCATGCCTTCGATCACGACCATGCTGGTTGATTTCCTGATGGATCTGTTCCGCGATCCTGACAAGGCCGACGCCTTCCGCGACGATCCCGAGCGTGTGCTCCAGGCTGCAGGACTGGGGGATGTCTGCGGCCGCGATGTGGACGCCGTCCGGCCCGTCATCCTGGACTTCGCCCCGGTCTCCGTCGACTCCTCGTTCGACCGGGAGTACAACACCGGCCGCAATGAGGCGTCCAACAGCGACAACAACCCGTTCAATCCTGTCTCCGGCGGCAACAACAACGACGACGACAACGGCGGGGGCCGGGGCCGCGACAATGACGACGATGACAACGGCGGGGGCCGGGGCCGCGACGATAACGACGACCACGGGCACGCGGTCCAGCAGCTGACCCACATCCTGAACGAGTACTCCTACACGTCCGAAGTGGACGACCGCGACACCATCGTTGACCAGTCGGTGAACCAGAACATCTGGGCTGACGGCGACGTCGAACAGTACTTCGACAACGATGCCGTGGTCGCCTCCGGCGACGACTCGGTCGCTGCCGGCGACGACGCCAACGTGGCCAACGGCGACGATTCCATCGCAGCCGGCGGAGACGTCGACCAGGACAACTCCGAGGACAACTCCACCAACATCGACATCGAGGCCGACGACAACGCAGATATCGAAATCGGCAGCGACGACACCACGGTCGAGGACTCCTTCAACACCGAGGTCGACATCGACGAGTCCTTCAACGAGGACAACAGCGAAGACAACGACGGCATCGACGGAGACAACAACGACGTCGACATCGAGGAAACCAACGTCGAGGTCGAGGACTCCTTCCAGGACAACGACGGCATCGACGGCGACGGCAACATCGTCGGAAACGAGGACAACAGCGAAGACAACGACGGCATCGACGGCGACTTCAATGAGGTCGGCAACGAGGACAATGACGGCGTCGATGGCAACAACAACATCGTCGACAGCGGCAATGCCGAGTTCGAGGAGTCCTTCAACGACAACTCGGATCATTCGGTCGAGGACAACGACGAGATTACGGACAACTCCGAGACCACGCTGATCAACGACTCGTTCGAGGACAACTCCCAGAACGCCGAGCTTGAGTTCGACAACTCGATCAACGACTCCTTCAACGCGGACCTCGAGGTCGACAATTCGGCGAACGATTCGTTCAACGACGAGTCGGCCACCTTCGAAGACAACCTCGTCTTGGTGGACACCGAGGTCGAGGATGACAGCGCGGTAGTTGTCGAAGACTGATCCGTCAGGACAGACAACGGCGCACAGCCGGCCCGGCAGGAAGGGAGGGAGTTCCTGCCGGGCAGGTCTGTGCTTTTAGCCGTCCACACACGCACTAGGAGGCAGGCATGGCCGGACTGGTCAAACTCGTGGAGCAGAGCATCGCCCTGGCAGCTGATGCCGAACGGATGGACCTGCGCAAGCGGCTGGAGCAAACCCGCCGGCGGCTGCTGGACCCGAACGTCCGGGTGATCATCGTGGGCGAGTTCAAGCAGGGCAAGAGCAAACTGGTCAACGCGCTCGTCAACGCCCCGGTCTGCCCTGTCGACGACGATATCGCCACCTCGGTGCCCACCGTGGTCCGGCACGGCGACCGGGCCTCCGCCACGATCATGGTCCCGCGCCAAGGCAGCAATAACGACGACGGGGAGCCCGAGCTCGAGCGCCGCCAGGTCCCGATCGAGGACCTGGCCGGCTACGTCTCCGAGCACGGCAACCCCGGCAACCGCCACAAGCTCGCCGCCGCGGAAGTCTTCCTGCCGCGCAAGCTGCTGTCCGGAGGGCTGTCCCTGGTGGACTCCCCCGGCGTCGGCGGCCTCAATTCGGCGCACTCGTTCACCACATTGACAGCCCTGCCGACCGCGGATGCCATGCTTCTGGTCTCCGACGCCTCGCAGGAATACACCGAGCCGGAGATCCGCTTCCTGCGGCAGGCCATGCGGATCTGCCCCAACGTGGCGTGCGTGCTGACCAAGACCGACCTCTACCCGCAATGGCGGCAGGTGGCCGAACTCGACCGGGCGCACCTGGAGAAGGCCGCTCCCGGCGTCGGACTTTTCCCGGTCTCCGCGGAACTGCGCCTGCATGCCGCCCGGCTGAAGGACAACGAGCTCAACACCGAATCCGGTTTCCCGGCCCTGGTCTCCTACCTGCGCCAGGACGTGCTCGGGCGGGCCGAGCAGCTGCAGCGCCGCTCGGTGGCCCAGGACCTGCTCTCGGCCACCGAGCACCTGCGGCTCTCGCTGCAGTCCGAGCTGACCGCGCTGCAGGACCCGGCGAAGACACCGGCGATGATCGCCGGGCTGGAGGCAGCCAAGGAGCGCGCCGATGAGCTGCGCCGCCGGTCGGCCCGCTGGCAGGTCACGCTCAATGACGGCATCAGCGACCTCATTTCCGACATGGAACACGACCTGCGCGACCGCCTGCGCCGGATCCAGCGCGAGGCCGAGGAAGCCATCGACGTCTCGGATCCCGGCAAGATGTGGCCGCAGTTCGTCGACTGGCTGGAACAGCGCAGCGCCGCCGCCGTCTCCGATACCTTCGTCTGGACCAGCGAGCGCGGCCAGTGGCTGGCGGCCGAAGTCGCCGGGCATTTCGCGCAGGACGAGCTCCCGCTGCCGACGCTGCAGGTTGACGACACCGAGGACGTGCTCGACCCGGTGGAGCAGGTGCCGGGACTGGATCCGGGCAAGCTCGGGCCGGTCGAAAAGGTGCTGATCGGCATGCGCGGTTCCTACGGCGGGGTGCTGATGTTCGGCCTGCTGACCGGCGTGATGGGCATGGCGCTGATCAACCCGCTCTCGGTCGGCGCCGGGCTGCTGCTCGGCGGCAAGGCATACAAGGAGGACAAGGAGAACCGGCTGAAGAAGCGCCAGGCCGAGGCCAAGAACCTGGTCCGCCGCTACGTCGACGACGTCATCTTCCAGGTCGGCAAGCAGCTGAAGGACCGGCTGCGGCTGATCCAGCGGGCGACCCGCGACCATTTCACCGAGATCGCCGACGAGCACCACCGTTCGCTCGGCGATTCGGTCACCGCGGCGCAGAAGGCGGCGGCCAGCCTCACGCAGGAAAGTGCGCAGCGCATCAAGCAGATCCAGGCCGAACTCAAGCGCGTCGAAGCCCTGCGCCAGCAGGCCCAGGCCTTGGTCCCGGAAGCGGCACTGGCAGGACAACGATGAGCGCTCCGGCTGGCACCGGCCAGCCCCACCCGGCCCCCATCAGTGCGGACGTTGCCGCCCTGGTGCGGGACGCCGTCGTTATTTACGACGGCGACACCTCCGCTACGCGTCTGCTCACCGGGTATGCGCAGCGGCTGCAGGAACCGCTCCGGGTGGCCATTGCGGGCATGGTGAAGGCCGGCAAATCCACGCTGCTGAACGCCATCATCGGCGAGGAAATCGCGCCCACGGACACCGGTGAATGCACCCGCATCGTCACCTGGTACCGCCACCGGGATACCCCGCGGATCACGCTGCATCCCGCCGATCCGGCCGCCGGCGGGCCGCGCGCGCTGCCGGTGCGGCGGAAGGACGGCCGGCTGGAGTTCGAGCTGGGCGGCTTCCACGCCGAAGACGTCGAGCGGCTGGTCGTGGACTGGCCGGCCGCGGGCCTGCGGGGGCTCACGCTGATCGACACGCCCGGCATCGCCTCGCTCTCCACCGATGTCTCGGCCCGCGCCAGGAGCTTCCTGCTGCCGGAGGACCTCCCCTCGGAGGCGGACGCGGCGGTGTACCTGATGCGCCACCTGCACGCCTCGGACCTGGGTTTCCTGGAGGCCTTCCGCGACACTGCTGCCGGCCGCTCCGGCACGGTGAATGCGCTCGCCGTCCTGTCCCGCGCGGACGAAATCGGCGCAGGACGGATCGATTCGCTGCTCTCTGCGGCGAACATCGCCGAGCGTTACCGGCAGGATCCCGCGCTGCGCTCGCTCGCGCTGGGCGTGGTGCCCATCGCCGGGCTGCTCGCCCAAAGCGCGCGCACGCTGCGGCAGCGGGAGTTCGCCGCGCTGCGGGACATCGCCCGGCTGGACCGCAGCAACCGCGAGCGCCTGCTGCTCTCCGCGGACCGCTTTGTGTGCGACGGCGGCGGCACCGGCAGCACTGGCGGGGAACGCGCCGCGCTGCTGGAGCGCTTCGGCCTCTTCGGCATCCGGCTGGCGGCCGTGCTGATCCGCGGCGGCATCACGGACCCCACCGCGCTGGCCCACGAGCTGGCGCGGCGCAGCGGACTGGACGAGCTGCTTCAGCTGCTCGCCGGGCAGTTCAAGGCCCGCGCCGAGCATCTGAAGGCCCGCACGGCGCTGATCGGCGTGGAGACGCTGCTGCGCGAACACCCGCGTCCGGGAACCGGGCAGCTGGAGGCCGCGCTGGAGAGAATCCAGGCCAACGCCCACGGGTTCCGGGAACTGCGCCTGTTGGCCGAGTCCCGCACCGCCGGCCTCGGCCTCACTCCGGAGCTGGCGCAGGAAGCCGAGCGGCTGGTCGGCGGCCGCGGGGTAGGCGCAGCGGAGCGGCTGGGCCTGGACCGCGCGGCGAGTTCCGGACAGCTGCGCGATGCCGCACTGGCCGCCTTGCAGCGTTGGCGGAGGGTGGCCGCCAACCCGCTGACCGGCCGCGCCGCCGCGGGCAGCTGCCAAGTGGTCCAGCGCAGCTGCGAAGCCGTCCTCGCCGAACTGCCGCAGGAACCGGACAGCCGGGCGCAGCCGAACCGCAGCTCAGAGCGGCCGGCGGCTGGACGCTTCGTGCCGGGCCCGGAACCAACGCTCGGCGCCGGGCAGCAGGCTGACCAGCAGCCCGACGGCGGCGAGACCCAGCTGCGCCAGGAGCAGCACGCGCAGGGTTAGTCCCTGCTCAGCCACCTCCACCAGCACCGCATCGGCCAGGATCGTCGCTCCGCCGTGCAGCAGCAGCACCATCAGCTGCACCCACCGGGCTCCGCTGCGCCGGCGCATCATCGCGCCCAGCAGCACCATCTCTACGAGCACCACGAGCCCGATGGCGGCCAGGCTTCCCCAGAGCGCCACGGACGCGACCACGTGCAGGGTCTCCGCGTCCCGGCCAGGCTCAAGTTCGTTCACGAGCCCGCGCAGCCGCTCCAGCTCGTCGTCCCGCGCGAAGTAGACGATCGCGGCCAGCAGTGCGCCGGCCAGGAAGCTCAGCAGCCACGCGCCCCGCGCCGCCTTGACTGTCCCGGGCGGCGGGATCCGGGCATGCACCGGCGCCGGCGTCAGGTCCGACATCTGCGGCCGCCGCGGCATCGTGCGCTCGGGCGCCTGCTGTTCCCCCAACCGCCGTGAAGCGGAATCCCCCAGTTCCTGTCCTTCAGACATGCCTCGTAATGTAGCCCCGCCGAGCGGCGCAGGGCAAGGGCCAGGCCGGCAGCGCGAGGTAAGGGCCGGCCGGCAGCGCGAGGCAAGGGCCGGCCGGCACGGGCCGTCCTGCTACCGGACGAACTCCGGCACGCCTGTCGCCCGCAGCGCCGCCTGCAACCGGTCCCGGTGGTAGGGCGGCAGCTCCGGCAGGCCGTCGAGCGGGAACCAGCCCACCTCGGAGGACTCGTCGTCGTTCACTCTCGCCTCCCCGGAGACGTAGCGGCAGCGGAAATTCAAGGTCAGGAACTGTGCCTGGTCCCCGTTGACGAACTCCATCGGGCCGCCCGCATAAACCTCCGCCAGGTGCTCCACCTCGGCCACCACCGCGGTTTCTTCGAAGATCTCGCGGACCACGGCCTCGGCCGGCTGCTCGCCCGGCTCCAGGATGCCGGTAATCAGCGTCCAGATCCCGTTGTCCGCCCGGCGGCCGAGCAGCACCCGGTCCTGCCCGTCGAGCACCACCGCGGTGGCGCCGGGCAGCCAGAGCAGGTCGTGGCCGATCTTCTTGCGCAGCTCAAGAATGAAGTCAGGGGTGGGCATTCCTCCAGCCTACTGTCCCCCGGCGGCTCAGCCGGCGGCCGGCATCGCAAGCACCAGCACGGTACCGGCAATCATGAACGGCCCGAACGGAATCGCCGTCTTCAAGCTGGCACGCCGCAGCAGCATCAGCAGCACCCCGTACAGCCCGCCGAGCAGGAACGCCGCGAACGTCGCCCACAGCAGCAGAGCCCAGCCCACATAGCCCAGGTACAGCCCCAGCACGCCGGCCAGCTTCACGTCCCCAAAACCCATGCCGGCCGGGTAGACGAAGCGCACGGCGAAGTAGAACACCCACAGCACCGCCCCGCCGGCCGCCAGCCCCAACAGCCTGGCCGGCTCGCCCGCCGCCAGCGCCGCAGTGCCCAGCAGCACTCCGGCCACCGCGTAGGCCGGAAAGACAATCCGGTTCGGCAGCCGGTGCGTGTGCAGGTCGATCCAGCTCAGCCGCGCCCCGACCACCAGCAGGTAGGCCATGGCTGCCAGCAGCGCCCAGAACGCAAGCGGATGTGCCGGCCACAGCCGCGCCAGTTCCAGGACCATGGTCCCAACGTACTTCACCGGCCGCCCCGCTTCGCAGTGCCACCACCTAGACTGTGGATATGCCCAGCCGGGAGGATCCAGAAGCCGCCGTTGCCGCCGGCACGGCCGGCATGTCACCGACGGTCAGTACCGCGGACGCCGAACGCTTCCGCTGCCTGTGCCGCTCCTCGCCCTGGCGCTGGCAGACCCTGCGCTTCGAATACCGCGCCCTGGAACCCCTCCGGGAGGCCGCAGCTGAAGGGGCCGCGCCTGCCCTAAAAGCCCCGGCCTCCCCTCCGGAAACTGCCGAGTCCGTGCCGGAAGCCGCCGCCTCCATGCCGGAAGCAGCCGCCTCCACACCGGAAGCCCCGGCCTCCCCGCCGGGTTTGCGCGCCTGGACCCGCCGGCCCAACGCCCTGCGGGTCGAGAACCTGGACGGCCTGCTGCTCTACAACACCACCAACATCAACGATTCCAAGGACGACTTCTACGTCAGCGCCACCCGCCGCTCCTGGCTGCTGCCGCCGCAGCTGGTGAACCCGGTCTACAACGCCGACGGGCTCGTCCGCCGCCGTCCGGAGGCTGCCTACGGGGAGCCGGTCTTCGGCAACGGCCGCTGGTCCGCGATGCTGGACCCGGTGGAGCTGGCCAGCCCCGCCCCGGTCTCCTTCGAGACGCCCTATGCCAACGTGGCGGAGCTGCTGGCCTTCGAGGAGACGCAGCACGAGGGGCGCCGTGCGCTGCAGGCCGTCCTCGCCCCGAACCAGGGCTATCGCGCGTACGACGCCGGCCATCCCCTCCTGGTCTCCGGCAGGACTTTGGTGCGGGTCGACTGGGAGACCGCTGTGTGCGTCTACAGCCGTGCCTTGGAGGGCCCGGTTGCAGGCTCCGGCCACGACCTCCGCATCCTCGGCGTCGACGAATACATGCTTGATGACCTGTTCCTCGAGGTCAGCATGAACCTCACCGATGTGCGGGCCCACATTCCGTGGCCGCTGCAGCCGCGGATGCCCTGAGCCTTCCGGCGGTCCTGGTCCCGGCGGCCTCGAAAGCATTCAACCCCGCCGCTGGCAAAGCCCGGGCCCCGGCTGTTTTGGGGGCGATGCCGGGGCCCGGGGTCTTTCACCAAAGGCGCCATTTGACGCCGCACCTGCCCTTTCCTGGCGGGCATCCGTCCTGCCCGGCAGGCTTCCTGCAGGTGGGAACACTTTCGTCTACGGCTATTGGGAAAACCCTTGGCTCCGCGCCACCGGAGTGTGATCTGCACCACCCCCAACATTGGGGGTCGGGAAACAACAAATTGGGGGTTGTTACTCGTATCACCAGACCTGAGGATGGAACCAGCATTCGTTGGGGGTGCTTACTACGAGGGGGACGTCGTGGAGCAAATGTCAGCCGGGCATGCCATGCCCATTTCCGTCAGTATCATTGGCAACCTGCAGGTCCGCCGGGGCGAAACCGTTTTGAATGCGGCTTCGCTGGGGGGTCCGAAGCCCAGGCAGATCCTCGAGATCCTGCTGCTGAACCTGGGCACGCCGGTTTCAAAGGACCGGCTCATCGAGCTTCTCTGGGGCGGCCGGCCGCCGGGTGAAGCACTGGCGACCTTGGAAAGCTACGTCAGCGTGCTGCGGCGCAATCTGCAGCCCGGCTGCGCGAAGACCGGGCCGCTGCGCACCGCCAACGGCGGCTACCTGCTGGAGCAGTCGCTCGTCGAGCTGGACCTCGTCCGGTTCGACGCGCTGATGCTCCAGGCCGAGCACAGCGCTCCGGCCGAGGCTTATCCGCTGCTGGTCGAGGCGCTGAACCTGGCCGCCGGTCCGCTGCTCAGCGACGAGCTGGCACCGGAGTGGGCCGAAGAAGCACGCGAAGCGCACGCTGCCAACATGACGGCGGCCCAGGTCATGGCGGCCGAGGCCGCCGGCGCCATCGGCCAGGCGGACAAGGCCGTGCACTGGAGCCAGCAGGCCGTGGCTGCGGAGCCGCTGAACGAGCGTGCCTGGTCCGCCTTGGTCAGCGGCTACGAGGCCGCCGGCCGCTACTCCGAAGGGCTGCAGGCCTACGACAAGTGCCGCCGGCTGCTGGACCGCGACCTGGGCTGCACCCCGGGACCGGGCCTGCGGGCCGCGCATGCCCGGCTGCTGCAGGCCACCGCGGCCTCGGACGGCGAGCTGTCCGAGGTGCTCGAGGCCCTGCTGTACCTGAACGACCGGATGCGCAGCCAGCCGCTGCAGCAGGCCGCACGGGCGGCTGCGCCGTCCAAGTCCCGCAGCTTCCCTGCGGGTGCAGGACATGAACGCGCCGGCAGGGTCATCAGCACCTTCCTGAACCGGGCACTGGCGACCGCTTAAGCACAATAGGCTCGCCGGCGCCGTCGTACTTGGACTGTGGACAACTTGTCCGGCAACGCCGTCACATTGCGTCACCGACGCCCGTGGCGGCGCTGCCGGCCAACCGCGCTATGTACATCGCAGCGCCCATGACGCATACTGCATTATGACCGTGTCGGGGGGCTTGGGTTGGGGACTTGCTATGACCGATGAAAGTGCGCGGTCCACATCGCGCGTAGTGGTTGTTGACGACCACACAACATTTGCGGAACTGCTGTCGGACGCGTTGGACCGGCAGGAGGACCTGGAAAACGCAGGCACGGCCAGTGGTGTCAGGGAGGGCATCGAGCTGTGCCGGGCCAAACAGCCCGATGTGGTGGTGATGGACTACCACCTGCCGGACGGCAACGGGCTGGATGCCGCGCGGGAGATCCTGGCGGACCGGCCGGCGACGAGGATCATCATGCTCACCGGCAACGCCGCCGCCGACATCCTGGCGCAGGCGGCCGGATCGGGCATCTGCGGGTTCCTGCCGAAGGACGGCTCGCTGACCACCCTGCTCGACACCCTGCGGCATGCGCGCAGCGGATCAATGGTGATCCATCCGTCGCTGCTGGCGCTGGTGGGCAAACCGCAGGCACCGGAAGCCCCGGACGCGCCGGCGTTGACCACGCGGGAGCGGCAGGTGCTGACGCTGATGGCGCAGGGGCACGATGTCCGTGCCAATGCCAAGCACCTGGGCATCACGGAGAACACCTGCCGCGGCTACGTCAAGTCGATCCTGGCCAAGCTGGATGCGCACACGCAGCTGGAGGCAGTGGCCGTGGCCGGCCGGCTGGGCCTGCTGGCCACCAGCAACCATGACTAGCGTCGACATCCGGCCGCCCCGGCACCGCGACGACCGTGAGCGGCCTGCCGGCGGCAGGACCGAACACGCTGCCCGGCGCCTGCGCGACCTGTACCGCCGCGGCCTTATCCGTCGCGTTGATTCGGCCGCCGGTGGCTCGGACCGTTCGGAGCTGCGCCGGGCCATGCGGCGCTTCGTGCTCAGCACGCTGGCCGCGCTGCTGATCATTGTGGTCCCGGTTGTTGTCGGGGCCCGTGCCATCGCGCGCGACCAGGCGCTGGACCATGCCATCCAGCGCACCCAGGGAACGGCCGACTTCGCCGTCGGGCCCTTCGTTACCGACCATCTGGTGGAGCGCCATCCGGACGACGTGGCCCGGATGGACCGGCTGCTGGCGCCGCGCTTCGACCGCAACGACATCGAGCGGATCAAGATCTGGTCGCAGGACGGGACCATCCTCTACTCCGACCAGCACTCGCTGATCGGGCAGAACTTCGGCCTGCCGCCCGGTGCCGGCGAGCTGCTTGCCGGCAGCCGGGGGTTTGCGCATTTCGAGGAACAAAGCGGTTCCGAAAACGAGCTGGAGGCCGACGCGGGCAAGCTGGTGGAGGTGTACGTCGGCACGAACGACGCGGAGGGCGAGCCGATCATCTTCGAGGTCTACTACACCGCGGACCAGGTGGAGGCGGACGAGCGCGGCATGATGCTCGGCCTGCTGCCGCCCATCCTCGGCGCCCTCGCGGTGCTGCAGCTGATCCAGCTGGTGCCGGCGCTGCGGATGGCCCAGCGGTTCCAGCGCGACAACGCCACCAAACGCGCGCTGCTCCAGCAGGCCATCGACGCCTCCGACGTCGAGCGCCAGCGCCTGGCCCGCGACCTGCACGACGAGGTGATCCAGGACCTCTCCGGCCTGGCCTATTCGCTGGAGTCGTACGAGCTGCAGGACCGGCCGCCCGGGCACGACTTCCTCAGCCGCACCCGGATGCTGGTGCAGGACAACATCAGCAACCTGCGCGGCATCACCACGGAGCTGTATCCGCCGGACCTGGCCGCTCTGGGCCTCGCCGGAGCGCTGGAGCGCCTGGGCGACCCGGTGCGGGCCCGCCAGATGGCCTGGTCGCTGCGGATCCACGGCGCGCCCGACGTGGACGAGCAGCAGGCGGCGCTGCTCTACCGCGCGGCGCGCGAGGCGGTCAGCAACGCGGTCAAGCATGCCAAGGCGAGCCTGGTCAGCGTCTCTCTCACCTGTACCGCGGGGTGCCTTGAGCTTGCGGTGTACGACGACGGCGAAGGGTTCACGCCCGACGCCGCCGAGCGTCCCGGCCACTTCGGCCTGCAGATCCTGCAGGACACCGTGCAGGCGGCGGGTGGAACGCTGTCGCTGCGGTCGGCTCCCGGCCAGGGCACGGAGGTCATGGTCCAGCTTCCCGCGTGATAAGGCGTCGGCGCGTGATACAACGTTGGAATGACGCGCCTGACCGAGCTGTGGCCGCTGCTGGGCCTGGCGTTGACCACGCCCCGGCTCCAGTTGCGTCCGGTGGCCGACGATGACATTCCGCCGATGGTGGCCGCGGCCAAGCTACCGAGATGCAGCGGATGCGGCTGGTCCCCGAAAACTACCGGCGGCCGGAGTGGACGCTCGAGGTCGCGGGCCACCCGGAGGCAGCCCGCTTCCTCGGGCTGGAGGCAGAGGGCTAAAGCTCCGCCCCCTCCAGCAGCTCGGTCACCAGCGCGGCGATCGGCGAGCGTTCGGAGCGGGTGAGCGTGATGTGTCCGAACAGCGGGTGGCCCTTGAGCGTTTCGACGACGGCGGCGATCCCGTCATGCCGGCCCACCCGGAGGTTGTCCCGCTGGGCAACATCGTGGGTCAGCACGATCTTCGAGTTCTGCCCGATGCGGCTCATGACGGTCAGCAGCACGTTCTTCTCCAGCGACTGCGCCTCGTCCACGATCA
>NZ_ANPE02000272.1 GCF_000328305.2 Arthrobacter crystallopoietes BAB-32
TGCCGGGAGCGACTGCCCCTGCCAAGGCCGCGGACGCGCAACCTCGTCCGCGGCGCCGGCAGTGCAGCGCCTGAACCCGTGGCGGTCGCCGGTGGCGTGGGGACTGGCCATCTTCCTCGCCGGCAACTCGGCGCAGACCTACGTGTACTTCACCTGGCTGCCGCCGTACCTTTCCGCCCAGGGCGTCGACGCCGCCGCGGCGGGCTCGGCGCTGGCCTACTTCGCTGTCCTGGGGCTGCCGGTCAGCCTGCTGGTCCCGCTGATCGTGCCGCGCATGAAGCATCCGATTTTCGCCGTCCTGGTCTTCACTGCCTGCTGGGCGAGCGGGCACATCGGGCTCTACGCCGCGCCGACGGCGGGAACCTGGTGGTGGGTGACGCTGGCCGGTCTTGGCCAGGGCACTTTCGCGATGGCCCTGCTGATGATGAACCTGCGCTCGCGGACCACGCACGGCGCGTCGGTGCTGGCCGGGTTCAGCCAAGGCATCGGCTACGCTGGCGCCGGCGTAGCACCCTTGCTGTTCGGCATCGTCCAGGAAGCCACCGGCGGCTGGACCGCGTCCTTTGCCATGCTCGGCGTCTGCATTCTTGTGATGCTGACCGGAGCCGTGATGATCAACCCGCCCCGGCAGATAGAAGACACTGCAATGAGTGAGCAGCAGGAGCCCCTTTCGCGCTCAAAAAGGGCCCCTGCTGCTCAGTGATTCCGGACCGGGTTATTCGCCGATGTAGAAGAGGCGCTTGTTGACGAACTCGTCCATGCCCAGCGGGCCGAGTTCGCGGCCGA
Source organism: Arthrobacter crystallopoietes BAB-32 (assembly GCF_000328305.2). Taxonomy (GTDB): domain Bacteria; phylum Actinomycetota; class Actinomycetes; order Actinomycetales; family Micrococcaceae; genus Crystallibacter; species Crystallibacter crystallopoietes_A. Next base: position 787 of record NZ_ANPE02000272.1, read on the forward strand.
AGCCGGAGCGCTTGACGCCGCCGAAGGGCAGGTCCGCTGCCTCGCCGACGCCGTTGACGTTGGTCATTCCGACTTCCAGTTGCGCGGCGATTTTGCGGGCGCGTTCCTCGTCGGTGGAGAAGACCGCTCCGCCGAGGCCGTACTGGGTGTCGTTGGCGAGCTTGAGCGCTTCCTCATCGGAAGAGACCTTGTAGACCACGGCGACCGGGCCGAAGAGCTCTTCGGTGTAGGCCCGCATCTCCGGGGTTACGCCGGTCAGCACGGCGGGGGCGAAGTAGGCGGCCGGGCCGTCCTGGAGCTGGCCGCCGGCGTGCAGCGTGGCGCCCTTGTTGACGGCGTCCTTGAGCTGTTCGGCCAGTGCCTCGGCTGCGGCGCGGGAAGAAAGCGGGGCGTAGGTGCCTTCGGCTTCTTCGGCCGGGTTGCCGGGCTTGAGGTCCTTGGCTTGCTTGGTCAGTTCTGCGACGAAGTCGTCGTAGATGTCGTCCATGACGATCATGCGCTTGTTGGAGTTGCAGGCCTGGCCGGTGTTCTCCATCCGGGTCTCCCAGGCGTTGGCGGCGGCGGCGGCGACGTCGTCGCTGTCGAGCACCACGTACGGGTCGGAGCCGCCGAGCTCGAGCACGGCCTTCTTCAGGTTCTTGCCGGCCAGTTCGCCGATGATCGCACCGGCGCGCTCCGAGCCGGTGAGGGACACGCCCTGGACCCGTGGGTCGGCGATGATGTCCGCGATCTGCTCGTGGCTGGCGAACAGGTTGATGTAGGCGCCGGCCGGGACACCGGCGTCGTCCATGATCTTCTGGATGGCCAGGGCCGAACGCGGGCACGTCTCAGCGTGCTTGAGGATGATGGTGTTGCCCAGCATCAGGTTCGGCGCCGCGAACCGCGCGACCTGGTAGTACGGGTAGTTCCACGGCATGATGCCCAGCAGCGGGCCGACCGGCCGGCGCTGGATGATGGCGCGGCCGCCGCCGATGGGCTTGATCTCCTGGTCCGCGGCCAGGGTGGGGCCTTCGGTGGCGAAGTAGTTGAAGATGTCGGTGCAGAACTCGGCCTCGCCCTTGGACTGGGAGAGCGGCTTGCCCATTTCCTCGGTGATGATCGCGGCGAGTTCATCGGCGCGGTCGGAGAACAACTCGGCCACCTTGGCGACGATCTTGGCGCGCTCGGTGATCGGCACGTCCTTCCACGACTGGAACGCCTGCTGCGAGCGGGCCAGTGCGTCCTGGACCTCGGCATCGGTGGCCGTGGGGAATTCCTCCACGACCTCGCCGGTGGCCGGATTGAGCACCCGGTAGCCGGGTTGGGCGGATGAACGGGCTTGCGAAGTGGCAGTCACGGGCACTGTCTCCTTTTATTGACGGCAGCACGCCGGAAATGGTCTCGTCCGGCGTCTCCAATAATAATGTACCGTCCAGCCGGTTATGTGAAGCTGGTTACAGGGCCAATGTTCTGAGCTGCGCGCCGATTCCCGGGTTCGGGTAGCGGGTACATACCGTGGCGGGAAGAATGGCCGCATGGATTCCGCACCGCTGAAAGCCCTGGCCCTGGTCTGCACGTTGACGCCCTCGCCCAAGCCCTCCAGCAGCGAGCTGCTGGCTCGGCAGGTGGTGCAGCAGCTTTCCTCGCACGGGGTGGAGTGCGATCTGCTTCGGGTGGTCGACCATGACATCAAGCCCGGCGTGCAGACCGATATGGGCGACGGCGATGCCTGGCCTGGTATTCGGGAGCGCGTGCTCGGGGCCGACATTCTGGTCCTCGCCACGCCGATCTGGCTGGGCCACCGTCCAGCCTGGCCCAGCAGGTGCTGGAGCGGCTGGATGCAGAGCTCTCCGAGACCGATAGCCAGGGCCGGCCGAGCATGTTCGACAAGGTGGCACTTGTCGCCGTCGTCGGTAATGAAGACGGTGCGCACCATGTGACGGCGCAGCTCTACCAGGGCCTGGGGGACGTGGGCTTCACGATCCCGGCCCAAGGGGTCACGTACTGGGTTGGCGAAGCCATGCAGGGGACGGATTTCCAGGACCTGGCCGAGACTCCGGAGGCCACAGCGGGGACGACGGCGACGGCAGCCAGGAACGCTGTGCACCTGGCTGCCGCGCTGAAAGCCTCGCCGTACCCTGCCGGCTGATCCGGTGGGCACGCTGCCCGGGACCCCCTAAACCCCGGTCTTCACACGGCGGGCGGACCGGAGGAACCTTGATGCTGTCAGAACCAAGAGCATCAAGGGGGCAACCGCCATGCCTGCGAATACAGTGTCGAACCTGGAGTCCCGTTCCTTCGACGACCCGGACGAGAAGCGCCGTCCGGACAAAACCGAGGTGGATGTGGTGACCGTCAGCGGCTACACGCTGGCGCGCATGCGCTTCCAGCCGGGCTGGAGCTGGGCCGACTGCATCAAACCGGTGGCCAAGACCGAGTCCTGCCAGAGCAACCATGTAGGCATGTGCACTTCCGGCACGCTCACCGTGGAGTTGTCCGACGGCACGCGGGCCACGGTGAAGGCCGGCGATTCCTACGCGATCCCGCCCGGCCACAATGCGTGGGTCGAGGGCGACGAGCCGTTTGTCGGCTACGAGTTCCTCAGCGCGGCCGAGTACGCGAAGGAGGCTTGATCAGCCTGAATGAAGAAGAACGGCATCCTCAATCCGGCGCTCAATGCCGGCCTGTCCCGGCTGGGCGAGGGGCATCTGGTGGTCATTGCCGATTGCGGGCTGCCGCTGCCGGCCGATGGACCGGTGGTGGACCTCAGCCTGGTGCGGGGTGTGCCGCGGTTCGCTGATGTGCTGGAGGCCGTGCTGGCAGAGCTGGAAATCGAGGCCAGCTTCGCGGCGACCGAGGCCGGCGCGGAAGTCGGCGGCTGGTTCGAGGCCGGCGGGCTGGCGCCGGTGCGCATCGAGCATGAGGAGCTCAAGTCGATGCTGCCGCAGGCGGCGCTGATCATCCGGACCGGCGAAGCGACGCCCTTCGCCAACGTCGTGCTGCGCTGCGGTGTGCCGGTCCCGTCAGCTTCAGGCCAACCCGCATGACGAGTGCGCGGATGATGCCCGTCGGTCTCTCGGCACCGCTCTGTTGATGCAGCAGCCGTCGCGTCCTGCCCGACGGTATCAACATAATGTTGACAACACAGTGTTGACAACACCGTGTTGATCGCTTGGGATTGATGCATGACTTCGGATGACCAATCCCATGCCGCTGCTCTCGCTGCTCACCGCGCCGTCTTGGGTGCTGTCGGTGGCGACGAGTTGTCCGAGCGGCCGTGGCAACATCCTGGACAGCCGGCGAGCGACTGCGATCTCGTGCGGCTGGCGGTGTGGAGGGCGGGGAACGAGGGCGTCGATCCTGACATTGTGATGGCTGGGCTGGGGCTGATTGGCGCTGCCCGGGCTGAGTTGGACCAAGTCGAGGCTGGCCTGTTGTTCGCCGCCAGGGCTGCAGGCATCACGTTCCAGCAAATCGCCGTAGCCCTGGGACTGGGATCGGGACAAGCCGCGCAGCAACGGATGTCGCGCGTGCTGGGCCGTCTGGGTGCTGAGTCGTGACCGCGTTCGTCCCGCTCCGTGCGGCCGACGCGGCATGCGGGTCGAAGGCCGTCGTGCTGGGCAAGCTCTTACGGACCGGGTTCGCGGTCCCGAATGGATTCGTCCTGCCGGTCGATTCAGGCGCGGGCTGGGAGCAGGAGCTGCCCGGAGTCCTGGATGCGCTCGACGGGTCCAGCTTCGCCGTGCGGTCCTCCGGGATGGCCGAAGACGGGCATGAGTCGTCGTACGCGGGCCAGTTCCACACGAGTCTGGACGTGCCGTCTGCGGAGGTCGAGGACGAGGTGCGCAGGACCGCTGTTGCGGTCGAGGAGGCGCGCGCATACGCGACCGTTATCGGCCAGCCAGCCGCTGACAAGGTGGCCGTCATCGTGCAGCGAATGCTGTCCCCGGCCGCGGCCGGCGTCGCTTTCACCCGCGATCCCGTCACCGGACGACGGAGCATCGTCATCGAGGCCGTCCATGGGTTGGGTGACCAGCTCGTATCGGGACAGGCGCACCCGGAGCGGTGGCGAATCACCCCCGGCAACGACCCTCGGTGCCTGACGACACGCAAGGTGCTCAACACCGAACAGGCAACAAAGGTGAGCCGGGTCGCGGCATTGGCCGAGAAGATCCTCGGCGGCCCCCAGGACGTGGAGTGGGCGATAGCGGACGGTCAGGTGTGGGTGCTGCAGGCCCGGCCGATTACCGCAATCTCGGCCACCGAAAACGCTACCGCCGCAGCCCCAAGCCCGGACGCGACGACAACGGCGGTAGGCCCAACGTTCGGCACGCCTGCGAGTCCGGGCACCGCACACGGGCGTCTGCGCATCATCGAGGGCCTTGACGACTTCTCCCGGTTCGCAACAGGTGAGGTGCTGGTGTGCCGGGCCACGTCGCCGGCGTGGACACCGCTGCTTGTCCGCGCGGCGGCGGTCGTCACCACGCGCGGTGGGCTGCTGTCGCACGCCGCGATCATCGCCCGCGAGCTGCGCATCCCTGCCATCACCGACGTCCCCTCAGCCATGGGCCTGCCCGACGGCGCGCGGGTCCATGTCGACGGCACCGCCGGAACCATCACCGCACTGGAGGAGTCCCGATGAGTTCACCAAACGACGTCCGACTGCAGGTCCTCCACACGGTGCGGATCCTCGGCTACGCCGGAACCTCCCGCGTGAGCAAGCGCGCGGGCCTACCTGCCGTCCAGGTCGACCAAGCCCTGCTCGATGCCCAGGCAGCGGGGCAGGTCATCTGGACCCGGTTCGAGGACGACGGCGGATGGTCGCTCACCGAAGCCGGCAAAGCCCTGGGCGAGAGACTCCTGGCCGAGGAACTGGAACGCGCAGATGCCCGCGGTGAGGTGGAGTCCGTGATGACCGGGTTCGAACCGCTCAACCGCCAGGTCACCACCGCCTGCACAAACTGGCAGCTGGCCGAGATGGGCATCGCCGAGCCGTCCAAAAACCTCGCCGACACCGTCAAGGAACTCGCCCGTGCGGCCGAAGCATGGGCGCTGCTTGAAGAGCATCTAGTGCGCCGCCTGCCGCGGTTCGACGGCTACCACGAGCGATTCAGCGTCGCTGTCGAGCATGCCCGCACCGATCCCGTATGGGTGGCAGCCACCGACCGCGAGTCCGCACACCGGGTCTGGTTCGAACTCCATGAAGACCTCCTGGCCACACTGGGTCGCTCCCGCTGATGTCGGCGAGCCAAGCAGGCGTAGGTCAGGAGCCGATCAGGACCTGGTTGAGCCGGAAGACGGCCCCGGTGGGATCGGCGAGCGTAGCCATCTTGCCGAACGGAGTGTCCTCGGCTGGCTGCAGCAGCTGCCCGCCGAGGCCGAGGGCCGTCTGGATGGCGGCGTCGATATTTTCGACGCCGAAGTACACCTGCCAGTTGGACGGCGCGCCTCGGGCAGGAAGGCCGTGGCGTCCATAATGCCGGCCCGGGCATCGTTCCCGGTGCCCAAAGTGGTGTAGCGGAATTCCGGGGTGTCGCTCATGACATCGGTCTGCCAGCCGAAGACGTCCCGGTAGAACTGCACCGTGGCCGGATAGTTGCGGGTGAGCAGTTCGTGCCAGACCGGCGCGCCGGCCTCATCATGGATCTTGAAGCCGGTCATTTCGCCGAACTGCCACAGGCCGACTGCCGCGCCGCCCGCATCGCCGAGCATCGCCATCTGCCCCTGCTCGGGGACCTCCATGGGCTGCAGGAAGACCTGCCCTCCAGACGCCGTGGCCGCCTCGACTGCGGCGTTGATATCGTCCACGCGCAGGTAGGTGCTCCACACGTCCGGATAGCCGGACTGGCCGTCGTTCTTCATCAGACCGGCGACAGGCTGGCCGTTCTTGAAGGCCATGATGTAGCCGCCGTACTTTTCCTCGTCGCCGGTCTCGTAGGTCCAGCCCAGCAGCTGCTGGTAGAAGTCCTTGGCCTGTGCCGGGTTGGCGGTCATCAGGTCGATCCAGCAGGGTGCGCCGTTCTCGATTTTGGGCGTGGGCATGCGGTACTCCTGTCAAGAATGGGAGGTACGGACAGCTGCGACTCTAATAGCCGCCCCTGCCAGCGGCAATACCCGGTGGTCCGGGTGGCTGGCCCGCTACGGCAACGGCGCCCGCCCCGCCAAAGGGGACGGGCGCCGCCTGGCCCATATGCCGCCGTCGTAAGTGTCCTGCAGCCTTACTTGGGCGTGCGGATGAGCTTCTTGTTGACGAACTCGTCCATGCCGTACTTGCCCAGCTCGCGGCCGATGCCGGAGCGCTTGATGCCGCCGAAGGGCAGCTCTGCGGCGGTGCCGCCGGGCTCGTTGATGAACACCATGCCGGCCTCGAGCTGGTCGGCGATGCGCTCGGCCTTCGCCTTGTCCTCGGTGTGGATGGAGGCGCCCAGGCCAAACGGGCTGTTGTTGGCCAACTCGACGGCTTCGGCTTCGGAGGAGGCCTTGAAGACCATGGCGACCGGGCCGAAGAGCTCCTGCTGGAACACCGCCATGTCCGGGGTGACGTCGGTGAGCACCGTGGGCTGGAAATAGGCGGAGTTCTCGTCCACCTTGCCGCCGCCGGTCCGCACCACGGCGCCCTCGGCCACCGCCGACTTCACCTGGCTGTCCAGCGTGTTCGCCGCGGCCTGCGAGGACAGCGGCCCGAGGAAGGTCTTCGCGTCCGTGGGGTCACCGGGGGTGATCGCGGAGAGCGCGCCGCTGAACTTCTCCACGAAGTCGTCGTAGAGGTCCTCCATGACGACGAAGCGCTTGGACGCGTTGCAGGCCTGGCCGCCGTTGGTCATCCGGCCGAAGACGGCGGTCTTGACGGACTTGTCGAGGTCCTTGGTGTCCAGCAGCAGGAAGGGGTCCGAGCCGCCGAGCTCCAGTACGACCTTCTTCAGGTTGCGGCCGGCGATCTCGGCCACGGCTGCGCCGGCGCGCTCGGAGCCGGTGAGGGAGACGCCCTGCACGCGCGGGTCGGCGATGATGTCGGCGACCTGCTCGTTGGTGGCGAAGATGTTGACGTAGGAACCGGCCGGGGCTCCGGCGTCCTTGAAGATCTGCTCCATGGCCAGCGCCGATTCCGGACACTGCGGGGCGTGCTTGAGCAGGATGGTGTTGCCGTTCATCAGGTTCGGCGCGGCGAAGCGGGCCACCTGGTAGTACGGGTAGTTCCAGGGCATGATGCCCAGAATGACGCCCAGGCCTTCCCTGCGGACAATGGCCGTGCCGCCAGCGACGACGTCCAGCTCCTCGTCCTCGAGGAACTTCGGGCCATTCTCCGCGTAGTAGCGGTAGATCGAAACGCAGATGTCAATCTCGAAGCCGGCCTGGCGGATCGGCTTGCCCATCTCGCGCGTGATGATCGCGGCGAGCTCGTCCCGGCGCTCGGCATAAAGTTCGGCGACGCGGTTGAGCAGCTTCACGCGCTCCTCGACCGGACTGCCGTTCCACTGCTTGAAGGCGTTGCCGGTGGCGGCGAGGGCGTCCTGGATCTGCCTGTCGGTGGCCGTGGGGTATTCGGCGAGGGTTTCGCCGGTTGCCGGATTGGTGACGGCGTAGAGGCTCATGGTTCTCCTAATCGTGGGTGATGGCGGGCTTCCGCTCTCCTGTCCAGCCTTCAGGCCACGTACGACGGCGTCAACCGCCTGTGCGTCATATGTCGCGATTTCAGGTCCAGCGGCGGGAACCTGTATATGACGCGCCGCAGGCCCTCCTGAGATGCTGGTGGGGTGACATCAACCTCGACCGAGCTGCCCCGTACCGCGCTGAGCTGGAAGCTGGTGCCGGCGGTGCTGGTCTCGGCGTCCGGACTGCTGCTGTTCGGCCTCGGGAACGACCCGGTGGGCTACAGCCTGCTCGCCCTGGCCCTCATGGCCTCGGCGGTCATCGACCGCGAGCTCATGCGGCACCTCGCGCTGGTCGCGGCTGGCATGGTCATTGTCAGCCTGGTGCCGCTGCACGCCGATTTGAGCCTCCAGCACATGACCCTCATGGGCGGCGCCCTCGCATTGGCCGTGCTGGTGCCGTGGCTGGTGTCGCGTTTCGTTTACCGCGAGAGGATCATCAAGTTTCCGGTGAACACCGGCCGCAAATGGCCTCTGACGGCGAAGCTGTACCTGATCGGCGTCGTAGCACTCGGCTACTTCATCCTGCCGGTGTACCTGGTCAGCACCGGCGTCTACCGGAACTGGCCGGACGCCTCCGATCCCACCATCTTCTGGCGGCTCTTCCTCGGCGTGAACGCTGTTGGTATCTGGGATGAGCTGTTCTTTATCTGCACCACCTTCACGCTGCTGCGCCGGCACTTCCCGGACTGGCTCGCCAACATCCTGCAGGCCGTGATTTTCTCGTCCTTCCTGTGGGAGATCGGCTACGAAGCCTGGGGGCCGCTGCTGACTTTCCCGTTCGCGCTGCTGCAGGGCTACACCTTCAAGCTGACGAAGTCGTTCACGTACGTCGTGTCGGTACATCTGATCTTCGACTTCGTCCTGTTCCTCGCGCTCGTTCACGCGCACAACCGCGACTGGCTGCCAATCTTCCTGTACTGAAACCGGCATCGTACTTCTGCACAGCAAGCAACATGTTCTGTGTGCACTGCCACACTGACAGGCGGCGGCGGGGCCCATAGCGTCGAGGTGTACTTATCCCGCTTGACCCCAAGGACGCATGTCAATGACGACAGAACTCTTAACCACGCCCCTCTCTGCGCCAGCCGGCGGCCCGCTGGCCAACGCGCAGGCGCAGCTGACGGCCGCCGTGGAGACCCTCAGCTACAGCTCCGGGCTGCATCAGCTGCTGGCCAGCCCGCGGCGCGAAATGACTGTCTCGATTCCGCTGCACCGCGACAACGGCGAGGTTGAGCTGCTGACCGGCTACCGGGTGCAGCACAATTTCTCCCGCGGTCCGGCCAAGGGCGGCCTGCGCTACAGCCCCGCGGTGGACCTGGACGAAGTGCGGGCGCTGGCGATGTGGATGACCTGGAAGTGCGCCCTGCTCGACGTGCCCTACGGCGGGGCCAAGGGCGGCATCACGATCGACCCGCGCAACTACTCGGCTCGGGAACTGGAGCGCGTCACCCGCCGCTACACCTCGGAGATCCTGCCGATCATCGGGCCCGAGAAGGACATCCCGGCCCCGGACATCGGAACCGACGAGCGGACCATGGCGTGGATGATGGACACCTACTCCGTCAATGTCGGCTACACGGTGCCGGGCGTCGTGACCGGCAAGCCGGTGAGTGTCGGCGGCTCGCTCGGCCGACCGAGCGCGACCTCGCGCGGCGTGGTCCAGATCGCGCTGGCCGCGCTGCGGCATGCCGGGCTGGAGCCGGGCCGCAGCACCGCCGTGGTGCAGGGCTTCGGCAAGGTCGGCTCGGGAGCTGCACTGTTCCTGGCCGAAGCCGGCGTCAAGGTCCAGGCGATCAGCGACCAGTACGGCGCCATCTACGCCGCAGACGGCATCGACGTTCCGGCGCTCGCCGCACATGTCGAGGCCACGGGCAGCGTGGTCGGTTTCGGCGGGGCGGAGGCGATGGACGCCGATGCGCTGCTGGAACTGGACGTGGACCTGTTGGTGCCGGCCGCCGTCGAAGGCGTCCTGCACTCGGGCAACGCCGACCGCGTGCGCGCGAAGGTCGTGGTGGAAGGGGCGAACGGGCCAACGACGGCAGAGGCCGATCCCATCCTGCAGGCCAACGGCGTCCTGGTGGTGCCGGACATCCTGGCCAACGCCGGCGGTGTGATTGTCTCCTACTTCGAATGGGTGCAGGGCAACCAGGCCTACTGGTGGACCGCCAGCGAGGTGGAGGACCGGCTGGCCCAACGCATGCTCGCCGCTTGGGAGAACGTGCTCGCGGTTTCGAAGGCGCGCGGCATCACCCTGCGCGAAGCGGCGACCGTGACGGCGGTGGAGCGCGTGGCCGAAGCGCACCTGACCCGCGGTCTCTACCCGTAAACCGGCGTTTGAAGGGTCGTTGACGGGGCTGGTCCTTGCGCTCTGGAAGGACCAGCCCCTCGCGCGGCAGCGGGTCGAGTCTACGCGAGCAGGAGGCTAGTCAACCTCGTTAGAGGTGTTGTTTGTAGGAACTGCTGATTCCCATCGTCGGCAACGTCAGGCGTTTCGAGACCTCCCGCGGCCGGAAGGCGGCGAAAGCTGCATCGGTTCTATCGAAGAAGAGGTGCAATCCCAGGAGTTCTTCGATCGTTCCGGTCCAGCGCTGCGTTCTTTCGAGAAATGTCGTGTAGACAGACATTGCCACTACATAAGGGATGTAGAGGCAATCCCTGCCGCCGCCATACCGGTCCAGACATAAGCAGATAGATGCCTCAATGGTGAGCGCACTGAACGAAGTACTGTTGGAGGCCGGACGCAGCACCTGATGGATCGCGAGAACGGGTTTTACCCAGGCGTCGATCACTTTTCGAGCGGCCTGGCCTTCATCGCCGACCCAGCGAACGAACTCGGGGATCAGGGCATCAATCTCCGCTATGACAGAGGGGAGCCTGTCCTGACGCTGCGGCGGGTGGGGTCTGCGCGAGGGGGACTTCTTCTTGCGGCTCATGCTGCGGCCTTTCGGTTGGGAATGCCTCCACCCTGCCGTCTCATCAACCGAGGCACTATGCAGCAGCTGCGGCTTGTGGATAAACCAAGGGCGCCGCTCCTTCGAGGTGGAAGGAGCGGCGCCCGGTGGCTTGCAGCAGTAGGTTCGCTGGACGGCCAACCAGCCTGGTGGCTAGACGGCTTCGAGGACGCTGACGTAGTTGGCGATGGCGAGGCCGCCCATGTTGTGGACGGCGGCGCGGCGGGCGCCGGGCAGCTGCATGTCGCCGGCGGTGCCGGAGAGTTGCATCGCTGCGACCACGTGCTGGGAGACGCCGGTGGCGCCGACCGGGTGGCCCTTGGCCTTGAGCCCGCCCGAGAGGTTGACCGGGAGCTTGCCGTCCCGGTAGACCCAGCCTTCTTCGATGGCACGGCGGCCCTGGCCGGACGGAGCCAGGCCCATCACTTCGTACATGATCAGCTCGGCGATGGTGAAGCAGTCGTGCACCTCCGCCAGGTCCAGGTCCTCCAGCGCCACGCCGGCCATGCCGAGGGCGCGCTGCCAGGCGGCCACGCTTCCGGCGAAGGCAATCGGGTCGCGTTTGGCGGCCGGCATGAAGTCATTGGCGTGGCCGAAGCCGGCCAGCCGGACCGGGGCTGTCGCGGCACCCGACGGGGCGGCTTCCGTGGTGAGCACGACGGCGGCGGCGCGTCCGAGACGGGCGAGCAGTCCGTGCGGCGCAGCGGTTCGGCAACCACCGGGTTCTTGTCGGACACCGTCCGGCAGAAGTCCTCGCCCAGGTCCTTGCGCAGCTGGGCGTACGGGTTGGCCACGCCGTTGCGGTGGTTCTTCGCGGCGATGGAGCCGAGCACGTCGCCGACGGGCCCGTGCTGCTTCTCGTAGTGCTTGGCGGTCTCGGCGAACAGCCCGGCGAATCCGGTGGTCGAGGGCTTGCCGGCGGCCTCGTAGTCCGCGCCGAGCAGCGCCGCGCCGACCACGTCCGCACCGGCGTGCGTCATCTTCTCGGCACCGATCACCAGCACGTTCCGGGCGGTCCCGGCCAGCAGTGCCTTCGCGCCCTGCTGCAGGGCGGCCGAACCGGAGGCGCAGGCGTTCTCCACGCGCGTGGCCGGCACATTGGCCAGGTCGTCGGAGACCTGCAGGGCCAGCGAGGATGCGAAGCCCAGCGGCACCATGCCGGAGTTGAACTGGCCCAGGTAGATCTCGTCGATCTGTCCCGGCTCCAGCCCGGCGTTGGCGATGGCCTCGCGCGCCACGCCGACGATCAGCGACTCCAAGGTCTCGTCGACCAGCTTGCCGAACGGGCTGTGGCCCCAGCCGGTCAGCAGGACGTCCTTGCCGAACTGCTCCTTCAGGCTCATGCGTTGGCTCCTTCCAGCTGCGTTTCCAGCTCGGGCGAGAGGTTGAACTCGGCCTCGGTCTTCTCCCGGACCTCGTCCAGCGTGACACCGTCGGCGAGCTGCGTCAGCACCAGCCGAGGCGTGCCGTCGTCGTCGTTAATGTCAAAATCCGCAAGGTCCGTGATGATCCGGTCCACCACCCGCACGCCGGTCAGCGGCAGGCTGCACTCCTTGACGATCTTCGGGGTGCCGTCCTTGGCGACGTGCTCGGTCAGCACGATCACGCGAGGCGTGCCGGCGACCAGGTCCATCGCGCCGCCCATGCCCTTGACCATCTTGCCCGGGATGGTCCAGTTGGCCAGGTCGCCCGCGCCGGAGACCTGCATGGCGCCGAGGATCGCGACCTTCACGTGGCCGCCGCGGATCATGCCGAAGCTGGTCGCGGAGTCGAAGATGGAGCCGCCGGGCAGCACGGTAACGGTCTGCTTGCCGGCGTTGATCAGGTCCGGGTCCTCATCGCCCTCGTACGGGAAGGGGCCCATGCCGAGCAGCCCGTTCTCGCTCTGCAGCACCACGCGCACGCCCTCGGGCAGGTTGTTCGCCACCAGGGTGGGGATGCCGATGCCGAGGTTGACGTAGTCGCCGTCGTTCAGTTCGGTGGCGGCGAGGGCCGCCATTTCATCTCGTGTCCAAGCCATGGTTTTCTCCTTGCGTTCGCTTCTCTTAGGCGCCGACGACGGCGGCGGGCCGGGGGCGGGTGGTGCGCTGTTCGATGTGCTTGGTCCGGACCGTGGCCTGGACCAGCCGCTGCACGTAGACGCCGGGGGTGACGATGTGGTTCGGGTCCAGCTCGCCGGGTCCGACGATGACTTCGGCCTCCGCGACGGTGATCTTGCCGGCGGTGGCGACGACCGGGTTGAAGTTGCGGGCGGTGTAGCGGTAGATGAGGTTGCCGTCCGTGTCAGCGGTGTGGGCGTGCACGAGGGCCAGGTCCGCGACGATGCCGCGCTCCTGGACGTAGAGTTCGCCGTCGAACTCCGCGTGCGGCTTGCCCTCGGCGATCTGGGTGCCGACGCCGGTCTTGGTGTAGAAGGCGGGAATGCCGGCGCCGCCTGCCCGCAGCCGCTCCGCGAGCGTGCCTTGCGGGTTGAACTCGACCTCCAGCGTGCCGGCGAGGAACTGCTCGGCGAAGAGCTTGTTCTCGCCCACATAGGACGCGAGGACCTTGCGGACCTGGCCGGCTTCGATCAGCACGCCGAGGCCCTTGCCGTCGACGCCCATGTTGTTGGAGACGACGGTCAGGTCCTTCACGCCGGAATCACGCACCGCGTCGATCAGGTCGGCGGGGATGCCGCTGAGCCCGAAACCTCCAACGGCGATGGTCATGCCGTCGTGCAGCAGGCCCTCCAGCGCCTCGGCCGCTCCTGGAATCAGTTTGGACATTGCTTCCTCCTCGTTGAGTTGCCGGCGCGGGCCGGGAGCTTTCGTTGTCCATGTAGTGGACAAGTTGGTTGGCAAGGAGACTAGCGTCACGTCGCAGCGAGCGTCAACCGGCCCCAGCGGGTAACATTCATACTGTGGACGCCCGACGGGAGGTTGTCCACATTGTGGATTGAAGGGCAGGCTATGGCGGAAAAGGCGGTCCAGGGGGCGCAGGTGGTCTCCCGTGTTGCGCGATTGTTGCGCATTGTCGGCCGCGTCCCGGAAACGGGTGTTGCGCTGGCCGACATCGTCGACGCCGCCGGCCTCACCCGGCCGACGGTTTATCGGCTGCTGAATTCGCTGGCCGCGGAAGGGCTGCTGGACCACAACGCCGAAACCAACACGTGGCATCTGGGGCCGGAGCTGTACGTCATGGGCGCCGTCGCCGCCGGCCGGTACGCGATCGAGGACCTCGCCCGCCCGAGCCTGCAGCGGCTGGCGGACGAGACCGGGGAGAGCGCCTTCCTGTCGATCCGCCGGGGCGACGAAACGGTGTGCCTGGTCCGGGTGGAAGGCAGCTTCCCGGTGCGTTCCTTCGTGCTGCACGAGGGTGTCCGCTTCCCGTTGGGCGTGGCTTCAGCGGGGCTGGCCATCATGGCGTTCCTGCCGGAGGAGGAGGTGGAGCGTTTGCTTGACGACGGCGGTGCGCGGGTTTCGCGTTTTGGTGCGGCACATTCGGCGGAGAACATCAGGGCCAACCTCGAGGCAACCCGCCGTGCCGGCTACACCGTGAACCCAGGGCTCATCCTGGAAGGCAGCTGGGGGATGGGCGCGGCCGTGTTCGACGCCAACGGCAATCCGGCGTGGGCGCTCTCGCTGACCGGCATCGAGCAGCGCTTTCGCCCCAACCGGCAGGAGTTCCTCGGCAAGCTGCTGCTCGAGGAAGCTCACAAAATCACGCAGCAGCTGAAGGAGCGGCGCCGTTGACCGGCCGCTGCCGGCCGCCGCACCGAAGCCGTTCCCGCTGCC
>NZ_ANPE02000271.1 GCF_000328305.2 Arthrobacter crystallopoietes BAB-32
GCATCTGGACCGGCCACGGAAGGCCTTCGGCGTCGCCGTCCGGATCAAAGAGATGCAGTGGGATGCAGTTAAGAAGGAGCGCGTCCACGTCGGTTACAAGGACGCGAGCGTGTGGCATTGCTCGCTGAGCCTACGCGCGGAAGAAGGCGCCCTGACGGACCAGCAGTGGGGTGATATCGCGAACGACTTCGTGGACGCGATGGGCTTCACCGAGACCAGCGGCAGGGCACGCTGCCGGTGGGCGGCGATCAACCACGGCACCAGCGAGAACGGCAACCACCACATCCACATCGCGGTGTCGCTCGTCCGCGAAGACGGCACTAAAGCCTCCACACACGGTGATTACAAGCGTGCACAAAAGACCTGCCGCGAGCTGGAGGTCAAGTACGGGCTGGAACAGCTCTCCACTCTTCACGCCACCCGGGGCTACGACCGGGCCGAGAAGGCCCGGGCGGCCCGCGAGGAACGCGAAATGCATCGTCCGTCTTTGGAGCGCAAGGTGCGTGCCAGTTTCGGCGCCTCGACTTGTGAAGCAGAGTTCGTTCGCCGGGCGCGTGATACCGGGATGCTCCTGCGCCCGCGCTATGCAAAGAACACCACCGAGGTCATCACCGGGTACTCCGTGGCCGAACGTCCGGCCCGCGGGGAACGTCCGATCTGGTTCGGCGGAGGAGAGCTGGCCTCAGACCTGAAACTGGGGCACCTGCGCCAGCACTGGGCCGACTCACCGCAGTCAGCGATGGAGGCCGCGGCCGAGTGGAACGCGGCCGCGCGCAACAAGCGCAAGGTGTCCAGGACCGGCGCGGAGAAGGTAACACCGCCGGCAGAAATGTGGGTGGAGTACACCCGTAACGCAACAGCGCTGGTCGAGCAGCTGCGAGTACTCCCGCACGATGATCACGCCACGTGGGCGAAGGCTGCACGGGAAGTATCCGGTGCATTTGCTGCGTGGTCGCACCGCCTCGAAGCGACGCCCGGACCGCTGGCGGCCACCGCGGCTGAACTGTCCCGCACAGCGCAGCTGCGGGCGCCCCGGCATCACAGTAAGCCGGTCTCCCTGCCGTCCGTTGCCGGTACGGCGATGTTGTTCCTGGCGGCCTCGAGCAAGAACAAGACGGCGGCCCAATCGGCGCTCATGCTGCAGCTCGTCAACGCTGCCTTCGCGATCCACGAGATGCACCAACAGTCCGGGCGTACGAGGGAAGCACAGCGGCTCCGGGCCATCGTCACCGGGCAGCTGAAACAGTTCGCAGCCTCCATGCCCAGAACTGCGACGGTCGGCTCACCGGAGCAGGCAGCAGCAGAGCAGTCCGTCGTACCGAAGTCCGTGGAGATTGGCCTTCGCGGCATGGCTCCCATTCGTCCGGGGTCGGCCGTGCCGACCACTCCTACACCTGCCAAAACTCACCAACACACCGGCCGCGAGTCCGGACCTGTGCTCGACCGATAAGAATCCACCAAGTGCAAGGGGAACACCATGAGTGACTCAGATGGAATGGATGACGTTCTGGAAAACGGGATGCGGCAGTCGCTGCTGATCGCCTCGCGGATTGCCGAAACACTGGCCCGCCGCCGGCAGGAATCGCAGCGGCAGCAGGAACACCAGGACGCCCAGGCAGCACACGAAGCCGAGACACGTTTCGCGGCCGAGCGGACGGCGGCGCGCGCGGCTCTGGTACCTGTGGAGAAAGATCAATGGTGGGACAAAGCGGAGCCCAGCGATATTGCAACCGCATACGCCGTCGCCGAGGGCTGGAAGGACTACGACCCCACCGCACTGGCAGTCTCAGAACGAATCCGTCAGGAAGTCCTGACGCGCTATGGCATCGACACCCACGACGTTGGCGCGGACACCGCCTATCTGGAGTCAGGTATCCAAATCATCGCCACGGAAAAGGCCCGGCAGGCTGCTCTGGCAGCCAGTCAGGAAGAGACACGCAAAGCGGCCGCCGAACACGAGAAGGCCACGCAGCTGCTCGCAGCGGCCCGGGCCGAAGAACTCCGCGCCCAGGCAGAGAAACTGGCCCCTGAAATGGAGCGCCACCAGGTACCCGTGGAGTATCTGGCCAACCCCGAGCTGGCCCAAGCCTTGCAGCGGGCCCACAACGCGAAAACCCCCAAAGCAGTTGCAGCAGCCGACGCTGAGGTAAAGGAACGCATGTTCCTCATCGGCAAGGACGGCATCAACGGACCCGACATTGACCAGCTCCGCAAAGCCACGATGGACAATATCAACGGCGCAGTCGACTCGCAGTTCAAGGATCCCGAGTTCGTGAACGCCGCCAAGGAAATGCACGAGGCCAGGCTCCTAGCGGAAGGCGGATTCACAGGCACCCAGCAGGCGTCAATGGAACAGCGCTACGAACGAGCTGAGAAGGAACTCTTCGCTCGCCTCGAAAGCGTCGGTCGCGAAATCGAGAACCGTGTCACCGGCAACGACAGCACCCGACTCAAGGGTCAGGGCCTGGAAGCGGAAAGCACGTCGGCCGCCGACTACGGCTCGGCAGAACGCCAAACGGTATTCGAGGCATCCCTGGTCACAACTGGCGCCAATGAAACCCAAATCCGGGGTCGTGCCGCGGCAGAGCGCAGCGAAGGTACACACCCCAGCGCAGCCGTCACCATGAGCAAAGGCGCAGCCAAAGCCAAAAAGACCCAAACAGGGGTGGCCATGGGAGCAGAGCGGTCCAAGAGCGGTCCGGCCCGCTGAGCATGGAAGAGAATTCCCCAGCTGCGCGGTGACAGCGCGTGCAGCTGGGGCACCGGTTAGTTTCTGGCAGGAAGATCGTCAGCGTGTAATGTCCTCGCCCTTCTTGACTGCCCTGAGCTTCATCAGCTCATCCTGACCTAGAGAAGTCAGCGACCAGTATTTGTTGCGGTCGGTAGTCGAGCGCTTTTTGACCCCGTGGGTAATGAGACCCAGGGCAAACAATTGCACAAGCACGTCGTCGAAGCATTCTTTTATGACCTCTGCCCTGTGTGTTCGACCATGGTCTTTAGGAAGTCCTTGTTCACCGTTGACAATGACACCTAGGGCGAAGCGATCCAAAACGGCATCGAGGTCTTCTTCGCTGGCTTCGTTTATTAGAGAAGCTCCGACATCGTAAAAGATCTCGTTCCAGGTTACGGAAAAAGCTAGCTGCTGCCTGGCCTTCGGGGAGTGGCTGTAAACCCCTATTTTGACCGTGTCCTTGGTGTAGTAAAAGAGGTTTGCATACATCTCGTACTTGTCGTTGCCCGAGGCCAAGTCTTCGGGTATGGCCCCTTTCTTAGACTGGGCAGCCGACAGCTCGTTAGACAGCTTCAGCTCACTAACTTGAGCCCGAAGTTCCGCTATCTCGGCCAGCGTCTCGGGCGTCATCGCAAAGCGGCCACGAACCCAACCTTCGGAAGCGGTGTTCTTCATCGCGATGTTGAGCGCCCTGGAAACTTTGGACCCCAGGTCTTCAGCGTTGTTATACATCTTGACGTGCAAGGTCTGGACCTTGGCTCGGAAAGCATCCAGGAGATCACGGGCGGCAGCGTCCATCTCGGACTTGCTGATGGGGATGCTTCCCGGATCGGCATGCACAAAGCCCAGGACGGGTTTCCCTGACTCAACGGCGTAGTCGTATTCCATTTCCGTGTAGCTGATACCCTCCGCGGACATGCTGCCGTACCTGCCACCGACAATCACCACATAGAAGTCGCTCTGGTCGATCACCCTGCGGATGAGTGACCATTGGTCCTCACTGGCAGCGGGAAACATTTCCATGCCGGCAGGCAGGCAGTCCATCTCCAGCAGGGCCTGGATGACTTCACGGCGTTCGTCGATGAGGTCACGGAAGGTTGAGCTGACGAAGACTTGGTAGCGGCGTTCCATGGGTAATGTCTAGCACAGGGCGACTGACAGCCCTCTGCAACTGTAACCACGGCTGGTCGGGCTGAACGAGATGCGCTGGTGGTCACGATGTGCAGGGTCTTCCAGCCAAGCGCCTCCACCCATCTTCCGTCCGGAGACGAACGAAACGAAAGCGTTACACTCCGCCAACGTCCCTGATGTTGATACTCACCAGATGATTGGTCCCAGTCCGCCCTTCAGGGCACTACTCCTTTTTCAATTTAGTTGGCCACCTGGACGTGGGAAAAGGCCAGATAAATTGAGACGGATCGGCAAGGAACCGTCTCAATTTATCTGGGCATTCCGCCTCGATCGCTTTGGAGCCTTACTGCAGCACGAGCACCCCTGATGGCGCGGGTGCGGCACGCGAGCAGGATGCCTGGTGGCCAGACTGAGACAGACCCTAAAACCCGTAGGTGGCCAAGTAAGTTGCGAAAGTGGCCAACTAAATTGATACAGGACAGGTAGAGTTGCGAACGAAGCTAATAGTTGATCATTCAAGTACTACTACTTGACATAATATCAATTATCGGTGTTAAAGCTACGGGAACAGAAGTAGCTGCGAGAACTCC
>NZ_ANPE02000270.1 GCF_000328305.2 Arthrobacter crystallopoietes BAB-32
CAGGCGCGGCAGGGCGGGCGGCGCCGTGTTGACCTTGCGCAGGGCCCGGGCGAAGGCCTTGGCGTTCTGGACCGCCTGCGCTCCGTCAGCCTCGGCGCTGACGCGGAGCACGATGTCCTCCTGCACAATGTTTCCAGTGTAGCCATGGTCCGCCTCGCACTGCGGGTCGGCACAGCCTGCCGGCCCCATGTCCAGCCGCTGGCCGCCGGACCAGGCGATGGCCAGGGTCAGTTCGCGGGCCTGGTCGGAGGGCTTGTAGTTTTGCGGCTGGGCGTAGATGTAGCTGAGCACGACGGACCGGATCTGGCTGACCGGTACGGACTCGGTGGAGATCTGCGCCATGACCTGTTCGCCGGCCTCGTCCAGCTGCTGGTCGTCGACGTGGGTGATGACCAGCATGTCGTCGGTCAGCACCAGCACGGTGATGTGGCGGTGGACTTCGTTGCGGTCGAAGTGGGTCTCCAGATGGACCACGTGCGACAGCGGTTCGCGTCCGTCGAGTGCGTCATGAACCACGTCGGCCACCAGCACCGGGTAGAAACCGGCACGGTTGAGGTCCTCGTCGAGGCTGCGTTCTTCGGTGGTTGGCAAATGGCTCATGGATTCCATTCTGGCTCAGTGGCTGCGCGATTGCGAACCCGCGCGGAGCGGCCGGCCGGTGGCAGCGGGTCGGCTGTGGGAGTCAGTCGCGCATGGCCCGCCGCGCGCTGTCGGTCCGCTGCGCATGGTTCGCCAAGCGCAAATCGGCGCTGAGCACGGTGAGGCCCTGCGGCGCTACGAGCACCGGGTTGAACTCAAGCAGGGCGATCTCCGGATGGTCGTCCTTCATCAGCGCCACCCGGTTCACAAGCTCCTCCAGCGCTGCCACGTCAACCGCCGGCAGCCCCTGGTAGCCGAAGAGCTTGGGCGCAGCCCGGGGGCTGCGCACCAAGTCCGCCACGTCCACCGACGTCAGCGGGGGTATGCGGTGGGACCAGTCGCCCAGCAGGTTGACCGCGTCGCCCGAGAGCCCGAAGGAAACAACCGGTCCGAGCAGCGGGTCCTCGATCGCGCGGATGGTGCACGACTGCCCCGAAGGCGCCATGGACTGGATCTCCAGCCCGATCTCGCCGAACGGCCGCAGCACCTGGCGCATGTGCTCGATGTTGCGCCGCAGCGAATCCGCATCGACGATGTTCAGCCGCACGCCGCCGAGGTCCAGTCGCTGGCGGAGCCTGTCATCCGTCGCTTTCAACGCCACGGGCCAGCCCAGCCGGTCCGCCGCAGCCACGGCTTCGTCCGCAGTAGAAAAGACGGCTGATGGCAGCACGGAGATTCCATAGCAGCCCAGCAGTTCGTTGGCCTGTTCGGTGGTGGTTCTGACCAGCTGGTCGCCGGAGGCTCCCTGTACCAGGGCATCGATCAGCTCCGCCGCCCGGTCGCGCTGCAGGCCGGTGGGCTCGACCACCTCGCCCTGGTCACGGGCCAGCCACTCGGTGTACCGCACGACTGCGGCCAGGGCCGCGATGCCGCCGCCCGGACTGGCAAAGGTCGGCACGGCCGGCTGCCGCGCGCCGGTCCCGGCAGCAGTGTCCCCCGCCAGCAGCCCCTCGGACACTGCGTGCGGATCCAGCACACCCGTGAAGGCCGCGACTACGGGCTTGCCGGCTTCCTCGCCGCATTCGCGCAGGACGGCGGCGATCTCGTCGCTGGCCAGTCCATTCACTGGCAGCAGGGTCACGATCGCCGAATGCACTTCCGGCAGTCCCAGCGCCTCCCTCAGCTCGCGGCGCAGCAGTTCCAATGCCTCGCTGCGCGCCGCGTCCAGGCCCAGCGAAGTGGCAAGGTGCACGGCCTTCAGCTGGTGGGTCGTCGCAGCGTCCGCAATGACTTTCCCCAGGGCGAGCGAGTTGCTCAGCACGGCAACACCCGGACCGGCCGGCAACGGCTGGCTGACCAGGATCTGGGCCACGTCCATCAGCTGTTCATAGGTTTCGACACGGACAACGCCCGATTGGCGCAGCATCGCATCCAGCGCCCCGCTGGGAGCCTGGGTGGTCCGGACATGGTGGCCGGGCGGCAGCTGCAGCCCCATCAGGTCCGACTTCGCCACGACGACCGGCTTGCTCCGGGACAACCGCCGGGCGATCCGGGAGAACTTGCGCGGGTTGCCGAAGGACTCGAGGTAGAGGCCGACGGCGCCCGTGGCCGGATCGTCTTCCCAGTACTGCATGGCGTCGTTGCCGGAGACATCGGCGCGGTTCCCGGCAGACACCATGGACGACAGCCCCAGGCCGCGCCGTGCGGCTGCCGCGTAGAGCATCACACCGATGGCGGCGGACTGGCTGAACAGGGCCAGCCGGCCCAGTTGCGGCAGCTGCGGCGCCATCGAGGCGTTCAGCGATACCGCCGGATCCGTGTTGATGAGGCCGAGCGACGCCGGTCCCACCACCCGCATCCCGTTCGCCCGTGCGTTGCGCACCAGCTCACGCTGGCGGGCGAGCCCTTCCTGGCCGTTGTCCGCGAACCCGGCGGTGGCCACGACCAGCCCTTTGACACCGGCGTCCGCGCACTCCTGGACCACCTTGAGCACCTGGTCGTAGGGCACGGCGATAATGGCCAGCTGCACCGGTTCGGGCACTTCGGCGATCGAGCCGTAGGAGATCATGCCGCCCAGCTCCAGGGCCTGCGGATTAATGGCGTAGACCGTGCCCTTGAAGCCGCCTTCGACGATGTGTTCCAGCAGGGCATAGCCGATGCTGCCGTACTCGCGGCTGGCGCCAATTACAGCTACCGACGACGGCGCCAGGAGCCCGGCCACGCTGCGCGCCTCTGCGCGGTGTTCCCGTGATTCCATCACGGCTCGCGACCGCTCCGTCGGGTCGATATTGAACTCCAGCATGACCACGCCGTCGTCGAAATGCCGGCTGACCTCGTAGCCGGCGTCGTTGAAGACCGTGATCATCTTGCGGTTCTCCGGCAGCACCTCGGCGGAGAACCGGCGGATGCCGTTTTCCCGGGCGGCCGCCGCCAGGTGCTCGAGCAGGATGGAGCCGAGACCGCGGCCCTGGTGGCTGTCGGAGATATTGAAGGCGACTTCCGCCTCGTCAGGATCGTCCAGCCGGTCATAGCGGCCGATGCCGATGATGTCGCCGGCGATCGTAATGACAAAGGCCACGCGGTTATGGTGGTCTACGTTCGTGAACCGCTCCAGTTCGCGGCTGCTCAGCTTGGCTTTGAAGGTGAAGAAGCGCAGGTAGATGGAGCTTTCCGACTGGCCCATGTGGAATGCCTGCAGGGCCGGACCGTCCTGGGGGACGATGGGCCGCAAATGGGCCGTGCCGCCGTCGCGCAGCACGACATCGGCCTCCCAGTAGTCGGGATAATCCCGGAATTGCGCCTCTTGAGCCATAAACTCACTTTAACTGCTTCAACAGATGTAAGGACCCGAACTCTCCATATGGCCCGCCGACCCAAATCCACGCCGCGCGAGGAACTGCCCGAAAACTTCGTCGAGAACATCGTCGACATCGACGTCACCTCCGAAATGGAGGGCTCGTTCCTCGAGTACGCCTACTCGGTGATCTACTCCAGGGCCCTGCCGGACGCCCGCGACGGCCTCAAGCCCGTCCAGCGGCGCATTCTGTACATGATGTCGGACATGGGGCTGCGCCCTGACCGCGGCCATGTGAAGTCGGCGCGCGTGGTCGGTGAGGTCATGGGCAAGCTGCATCCGCACGGCGACGCCGCCATCTACGACGCGATGGTCCGCATGGCCCAGGGCTTCGCACTGCGGATGCCGCTGATCGACGGCCACGGAAACTTCGGCTCCCTCGACGACGGACCGGCTGCCCCCCGCTACACCGAGGCCCGGCTGGCGGCCCCGGCGCTGGCCATGACGGACCACCTCGACGAGGACGTCGTCGACTTCATTCCGAACTACGACAACCAGTTCACGCAGCCGGAGGTCCTCCCCGCGGCCTTCCCGAACCTGCTGGTCAATGGCTCCTCCGGGATCGCCGTCGGCATGGCCACGAATATGGCCCCGCACAACCTGGGCGAGGTGATCGCCGCCGCCCAGCACCTGATCGCGAACCCCGACGCTAAGCTGGCGGACTTGATGGAGTTCGTGCCCGGACCGGACCTGCCCACCGGCGGCAAGATCGTCGGACTGGACGGTATCCGCGACGCCTACGCCACCGGCCGCGGCTCCTTCAAGACCCGCGCCACCGTCCAGGTCGAGCAGCTCACCGCCCGCCGTACCGGCCTGGTCGTGACCGAGCTGCCCTACATGGTGGGCCCGGAAAAAGTGATCGAGAAGATCAAGGACGCGGTCAGCTCCAAGAAGCTGCAGGGCATCAGCGACGTCGTCGACCTGACGGACCGGAACCACGGCCTTCGCCTGATCATCGAGCTCAAGAACGGTTTCAATCCGAACGCGGTGCTCCAGCAGCTCTACCGCTACACGCCGATGGAGGACTCCTTCGGCATCAACAACGTCACCCTCGTCGACGGCCAGCCGCGCACCCTCGGCCTGGTGGAACTGCTCCAGGTCTACGTTGACCACCGCATCGATGTGGTCCGCCGCCGCACGACCTTCCGCCTGGGCAAGAAGAAGGACCGGCTGCACCTGGTCGAGGGCCTGCTCATCGCCATCGTCGACATCGACGAGGTCATCCAGATCATCCGCTCCTCGGACGAAACCGCGCAGGCCCGCGAACGGCTCATGGGCGTCTTCGACCTGACCGAGATCCAAGCCAACCACATCCTGGAATTGCGCCTGCGCCAGCTGACCAAGTACTCGCGGATCGAGCTGGAGAAGGAGCAGGAGGAGCTGCGCCAGGCCATCGCCGAGCTGGAGGAGATCCTCGGTTCGGAGCCCAAGCTGCGCCAGCTGGTTTCCGACGAACTCGGCGCCATCGCCGCCGAGTACTCGACCCCGCGCCGCACCGTGCTGCTGGAGACCGAAGCCTCCGCCGCGCTCGCCGGCGCCGCCCCCGGCCGCGGCCGGCAAGAAGGCCAGCGCGCCGGTGCAGCTGGAGATCGCCGACGACCCGTGCTGGGTCATCCTCTCAGCCTCCGGCCAGCTGGCCCGCACCGCCAGCCAGGATGAACTGACCGACGGCGGCCAGCGCATCAAGCACGATGTGTTCACCTCCGTGGTCCGCACCTCGGCCCGCGCCGAGATCGGCGCCGTCACGTCGCTGGGCCGGATGCTGCGCCTGCAGGTCGTTGACATACCCGCGCTGGCGCCCGGTGACGGCACGCCGAACCTCGCCGGCGGCGTGCCGGCGCGGGAATTCGTGACGCTGGCCAAGGGCGAGACGCTGGTGGCCCTCGCGCCGCTGAACGCGGTCCTGGCTCTCGGCACCGCCAAGGGCGTGGTCAAGCGGGTCAGCCCGGACTATCCGCTGAACCGCGAGGACTGGGAAATCATCACGCTCAAGCCACAGGACCAGATTGTCGGCGTGTGTGCCGCGCGTGAGGACGAGGACCTGGTGTTCCTGACCCGGCAGGCGCAGCTGCTGCGCTTCCCGGCAGCCACGGTCCGCCCGCAGGGCCGGATGGCCGGCGGCGTGGCCGGCGTCAAGCTGGCGGCCGACGACTCGGTGGTCTTCTTCGGCGCGGTGGATCCTGCGGACGAGGCCGCCGTAGTGGTAACCATTGCCTCCGCCTCCGACGCCCTGCCCGGCACCTCCCCCGGCTCGGCCAAGGTCACCGCCTTCGCCGAGTACCCGGCCAAGGGCCGTGCCACCGCAGGCGTCCGTGCGCACCGCTTCCTCAAGGGCGAAGACCAGCTCAGCCTCGGCTGGGCCGGTCGTGGCCCGGCCAAGGCCTCCACCGCCAGCGGCGTCGTCCGCAGCCTGCCCACCGAACACGGGCGCCGGGACGGCTCAGGCGTTCCGCTGTCCCAGGCCGTGGACGCCGTGGGCCCCGCCCTCGGGTAACCTGCCGCACCAAACCGGCCCGCCGCCGTCGTTATTTCCAAACGTACGACGGCGGGGCGCGGGTTTGCGGGTCAGGTCAGCGGCAGTTGCCAGGCGAGGTTCCGCATGGTCGGGCGATAGCCCATCCTGGTGTACAGGCCGAGGGCGCCGCTGGGGTTCTCCGTGTCCACGCCCAGGCCGGCATTGGCCATCCCGGCCGCCTTGAACCGGCGCATGGCTTCGGCCAGCAGGGCCGGGGCGAGGCCGCGTCCGCGCCAGGCCGGACGGACGCCGAGCAGATCAGTGAAGCCTTCGTCGTAGCCGGAGTGCAGGCGGTAGGCCGGATCGAAGCTGGCCAGCTGGTAGGCCACGGTCTCGCCGGTGGCGGCCTCGACCACTGCCATGCTCCACTCCGGCTTCAGCTGCGGGTGCTCGACGGTGAACTTCCACCGCTGCTCGTCCCGCGGCTCGCTGCCCCAGTGGTCCGCGAACGCCTCGTTGTGCGCCAGCCGCACCGCCTCGCTCCCGGCCGGCACGAGCGTGCGGAATTCGAAACCGTCCGGCAGGGGCAGCTCCGGGATCGGCTCGTCCAGCGGCCGGGTCATCTCGGTGAAGTAGCGGACAATTCCGGCGCCGGCGGCCTTGAGCAGCGCATTGTGCCCGGGATTCCGCTCCTCCGTGAAGGTCCGGAGCACGCCGCCGCTGATGCCGGCGGCTTCGAAGCGGGCGCGCTGGCAGCCGGCCTGCCAGCCATAGAGGTCGCGGCCTAGGCCCCGGCGGCGCCACTGCGGGTCCACGCCGCCCCAGGTGTACGCGAGCGTGGATCCGGGGTTGGCGTGCACCCGACCGACGGCGCGCAGCACCCCGCCGTCGTCGAAACCCGCTGCGGTGGTCAGCTGCGGATCGTTGTGGCCGGAATCGAAAACCTCCGCCAGGTCCGCACGGGTCTCGCTCCAAACCGGCTTGTCGACGGCGGCCATCCGCCCGACCAAAGCGTGCCAGTCGTCTATGTCCTGTTCGGTCAGCGGGCGCCAGCGCAGGCCATGGTCGGGATACGGCTGGGGTGCAGCAGAGGTCATGCCCTTCAGCGTAGGGCAGCTTCCTCCGCCGCGGAACCCAGGCGCAGGCTGCGCGGGCAGGCGGCCGCTTCCGCCGGATCGTGGGTGACCATCACGACCGCCTTGCCGGCCAGTGCCGAACGCAGGTCGGCCAGCAGGCTCTCCGCGGCTTCCGGATCCAGGTGCGCCGTGGGCTCATCCAGCAGCACGACTTCCGCTTCGGTCAGCAGTGCCCGGGCCACCGCAACGCGCTGCCGCTGGCCGCCGGAGAGGAAGGCTCCGCCCGGGCCCAGCCGGGTGTCGAGCC
This sequence comes from Arthrobacter crystallopoietes BAB-32, assembly GCF_000328305.2. Taxonomy (GTDB): domain Bacteria; phylum Actinomycetota; class Actinomycetes; order Actinomycetales; family Micrococcaceae; genus Crystallibacter; species Crystallibacter crystallopoietes_A. The sequence goes on from NZ_ANPE02000270.1 coordinate 7,272, forward strand.
CCTGGGGCAGGGCCGCGGCGAAGGAACCAAGTCCCACGGCGGACAGCGCACGGAACAGTTCGGCGTCCGAGGGCGGGTTCTCCCTGCCGCGGGCTAGCAGCAGGTTGGCCCGCAGGCTGGAGTTGAACAGATGCGCTTCCTGCGGCGTCCAGGCAATCCGGCCGGCCAGCCGCGTCCCGGAGCCGACCGGGCTGCCGTTGACCAGGTACTGTCCCTGCTGCGGGGCCAGGAAGCCCAGCAGCACGCCCAGCAGCGTGGATTTGCCGCTGCCGGAGGGACCGGTGACAGCGAGCCAGTCGCCGGGCGCCAGGTCGAGATCCAATCCGGCGAACACCGGCTGCCGCTGCCCAGGATAGGCGTAGCCGGCACCTCGCAGCTGGAGCGAAACCACCGGTTCCGGCGCAGGATCCGGAATGGGGCGTTCGGGCGCAGGATCCGGGGTGGGGCGTTCGGGCGCGGCGTCGGCGGGCAGCGGGTCCGGTTCTCCGCGG
>NZ_ANPE02000269.1 GCF_000328305.2 Arthrobacter crystallopoietes BAB-32
CAGGGATTCACCACGAAACGCGAAGAGCCCGTTTCGCTCGCCCCCGGCTTGGCCTTGGCGGTGGCAGCCACCTTGGTGGCGGCCGCCTACGCGTTCCTGCTGAACTGAACTGCCTGGCCGGCTATGACGGGTCCGCGTCCGCGGGTGTTTCGGCCGCCCGGGCATACGAGGCCGACACGCGGCGGTAGACCGGAGTCAGGAAGGCCAGCAGGGCGGCGGCGATCATGATCATGCCGGCCACCAGGAAGACCAGGGCGATGCCGCGGGAGGTGCCCTCGCCCAGCAGCGGGGCGAGCTGCGCGGAACCCTCGGCGGACCGGGCGTAGGGGATGATCCAGAACTGGGCGATCGGTGCTATGAGGAACGCGGTGATTGGCGCCGCCGCGGACTCGAACGCCATGGCGAAGCCGAACACCCGGCCCTGCCGGGGGAGCGGCACCACCCGCTGGATGACGCTCTGCTCGGCGGCCTCCACGAAGGGGATCAGGACCATGTACAGCCAGATGCCGGCGATGTACAGCCAGGCCCACTCCCGCAGCGTGAACACCGCGCCGAGGAAGCCCATCACGACTACGGCTATGAGCATGGTGCGCAGCGGGTTGCGCCCGAGGCCGAACTTGCCGATCAGTGCGCCGCCGAGGATGAACCCGGTGGCTCCGAGCGCGAAGACCGTTCCCCACAGCTCCACGGGGAACATCTCCAGACCGTAGGGATCCATCAGCGCCATGTAGACGCCGCCGATGAAGTTGTTGAATGTGGAGAACAGGATCAGGGCGAACAGTCCGGAAATCGCCAGCACGGCGGCGAAGGAGCCGCGCAGGTCGAACCCGCCGTGCGCGTCCGAGGCAGCTGCGCGCACCTCCTCCGGCATCCGCAGCGTGAGCAGGTGGGCGAACGCCAGCGCGGTAAGGGCCACGGCGACGGCGATCGTCCAGCCCATGCCCAGCAGCCCGACCGACAGGCCGGAGGGCACCGAGGTCACAATGAACATCAGCCCCTGCACCATCCCCACCAGGCCGTTGGCGTTGGCGCGCCGGTCCGGCTCGATGAGGATGGTCACCGTGGTGGACAGGGCGATGTTGCGCATGTTTTCCACGACTCCGCCAGCCAGGATGATCAGCGCGAAGATCCAGAACCACGGCTGGGTCAGGTCCAGCATCGCGGAAGCAGGCGTCAGCAGGAACATCGCCCCGGACAGCGCGAACATCACCAAAGTGAAGGCCGCGGCGAAGCGCATCACAGCCAGCTTGCGGTAGCGGTCCACGAAAGTGCCGAAGCTGATGCTGGAGAGCGCGATCAGCAGCATGTAGGCGCCGCCGATCACGCCGGTGGCAATCACGTTGCGGGTCTCCAGATACACCCAGAACGTCAGGGCGAACCACAGGTAGCTGGTGGTGGTGTTGGCCAGCCCGGTGTTGACCAGGATCCCGGCGAAGGTGCGGGAGCGCTGTGCCGGAGAGCGTACGGAGGTGTCGACGGCGGCGGGAGCAGCCGCGGGACCGCCCGGTTCCTGCTCGGTCATGGGTCCCAGTCTACTGGCGCGCGCCTGCGATCAGCCGGGCAGGGCCTCGTGGATTTGGAGGGCGAACCAGAGCTGGGCGAGCGTCGAGGTTTCGGTCATGTCGAGGCCGGTGAGTTCGCCGATCCGCCGGATGCGGTAGATGACGGTCTGGCGGTGGGTGAAGAGGGCGTCGGCGGTCTTCTGCCAGGAGCGCTGCTGCTCAAGGTAAGTACGCAGGGTCCGGACGAGCTCGGAGTGCTTGTCCCGGTCGTGTTCCAGCAACGGCCCGAGCAGGCGCTGCACAAGGGCCTGGCCTTCCTCGACAGCGGTCAGGCCGAGCCAGCTGGGTCCCTCCGCGTAGCGGGCCAGGCGCTCGCCGTTCCGGGCGGCGGCGCCGGCGGCCCACAGCGATTCCTGCCGGGCACGCTGCAGGCCGGTGGTGTCAGCGGGCCGGCTGAGCCCGACCCGGGCGTCCTGGGGGATGGCGTGGAGAAGAGCGGCGTCGGGGGCATCCGCCGGCAGCACGAGGTGCAGGGTGTCGGCCTGCTGGAGGCTGATGACCGGGAGGCCGTGGCGCCAGAGCTCGACGGGGACGCCGGCGGACTGGCCGGAATCGGCGCCGCGGAGGGAAGCGACGACCAAGTGCCCGGGTTCCAGTCCGAACTTCGCCAGCTGCCGCTCCAGGTCCGCCAGTCCGTACCGGCCTTCGAGCGCGTCGGCCAGGAACTCCGAGCCGAGCCGGCGCTCGTCTTCCAGCGCCAGCATGCTCCGGGAGAGCTCCAGTCCCAGCACCGACGCTGCGTGGAGCAGGACGACGGCGTCCGGGTGCGGCTCGGAGGCGGGGACGACGACGAGGAGCGCGTCCTCGTGCGTCGGGATGTCCATCATCAGCACGTGGCCGGCGGCGGTGTGGTGCCACTGGAATTTCTTGCCCGCCGTGGGGGAGCTGCTGATGAAGGGCTGCAGCGCAGCGGCAAGGTTCCCGGGGAGCGGGGCGCCGTCCGGATGCCACGGGTGGTGGCAGTTCCGGTCGACGACGAAGAGCTGCGCATCCAGCTCGGCGGCCAGGCCCCTTACGAGCGCCTGCCACTGGTTGGGCGCGGCGGCCAGCCGGAGCAGGTCATAGATGCGGGCGGTCTGGCGCAGCCGGCGTGATTCCTCCAGCAACGAGGATTCGGCCACCGACCGCGCGATCGCAATGAAGGGCAGCGGATACGGCACGTTGAGGACCGGCAGCGGCAGCCTCTCGCAGGCTTCGATGAACTCGGCGGTCAGCTCCGGGGCGTGCATCTTCTCGCCGATGGCCAGCGCGCTGGCCCCGGCGGCGACGAGTGCTTCGGCCAGCTCGACCTGGCCCTGCGGGTCCGCCGGGATGGACAGGCCGTTGGTCATCATCAGCTCGCCGCCGGTCACCCACTCCCACAGCCGCGGCAGGTCAGAGGTGTGCGCCCAGGTGATGCGGTGCTGCAGGCCGGCTTCGCCCGCGAGCATTCTCAGCCCCAGCTGCGGCTCGGCGAGCAGTTCCGCAACGGTGATCGACACCTAAGGCTCCTCCCTGAACGTCCGGCGGCCCGCCGTCGTCGTTGGTTAGACAAATGACTAAACGGCCCCTCCGATTGTAGTCAATCAGCGGGTGTTGCGTGTGGCGCCCATCACGAATGATGAACGCACGATGTTTCCGCTCCGGAGTGAGCATTCACGAGAGAGAGCTGCAATGAGCGCAACGAGCAACCTCATTGACGACGCCCCGCTGACCAGGTTCCACAAGAAATTGACGTTCTTCGCCTCGGGCGGGCCGTTCATCGACGGCTACGCGCTGTCGATCATCGGCATCGCGCTGATCACGATGACGCCCGGGCTGGACCTGAGCCCGGGCGAGATCGGGCTGATCGGGGCCGCGAGCCTGATCGGCATCTTCTTCGGCGGCGCCGTCTTCGGCTGGCTGACCGACAAGATCGGCCGGCACAAGATGTACATCGCGGACCTGATTGCGCTGGCGGTCTTCTCGCTGCTCAACGGTTTCGCCACCGAGGTCTGGCAGGTGGTCCTCTGCCGGTTCTTCCTGGGCATGGCGATCGGGGCGGACTATCCGATTGCGACGTCGCTGCTGGCGGAGTTCCTGCCGCGCAAGGTCCGCGGGCGGCTGCTCGGCGCGACGTTCGTGGTCTGGGCGGTCGGCGCTGCGGTGGCCTACGCCGTCGGCTTCCTGCTGCGCGATCTGGGGCCCGATGCCTGGCGCTGGATGGTGGCGAGCCCGGCGATCTTCGCCATCATCACGCTGCTGTGCCGGCTGGGCACGCCGGAGTCCCCGCGCTGGCTGCTTTCCCGCGGCCGGGTGGAGGAGGCAGACGCGGTGATCAAGAAGGTCTACGGGCCGCAGTACTCCGTGGCCGATGTGGCTTCGGATGGCGGCGCCGAGTCGAAGCAGGGCCGGTTCACCGACATCTTCAAGGGGCAGTACTGGAAGCGCACGCTGTTCGTCTCGATCTTCTGGACCGCCCAGGTGATCCCGCTCTTCGCCGTCTACACCTTCGCGCCCGACCTGCTCGCCTCCTTCGGGATGACCGGCGATGCGAATCTCTACGGCGGATCGTTCCTGATCTCGATGCTGTTTGTGGTGGGCGGCGTGCCGGGGCTGTGGCTGGTGGAGAAGATCGGCCGGCGCAAGCTGCTGCTGTGGACCTTCGGCATCATCGCGGTGGCGCTGGCCATCCCGGCGTTCATCCCGGACGTCCAGGCCGGGCCGCTGTTCCTGGCCCTGGCCATCTTCGCCGTGGCCTCCGGGGCCTCGAGCTTCCTGGAGGTGGTCTACCCGAACGAGCTGTTCCCCACGGAGGTCCGCGCCACGGCGGTGGGCTTCGGGACCGCGATCAGCCGGGTCGGCTCGGCGGCCAGCACCTACCTGATGCCGATCGCCATCCTCAACTTCGGTGCCGCCGGCTCGCTGCTGATCGGCGCCGTGATCTCCCTGGCCGGCCTGGTTGCGACCTTCCTGCTGGCTCCGGAGACCGCCAACAAATCCCTGCACGAACTCACCTCGGATGGCGCGCCGGGGGTTCCGGCGGCACCCGCCGCCCCCGCCGCCGTCGCCAAAGCCACCGCTAAGTAAGGAGCACCCCTCATGACGAACCACCAGCCGATCGGCCCCGTCGACGCCACCAAGGTTCCCCGCTACGCCGGCCTGGGCACGTTTGCCCGGCTGCCGCAGATCGACCGCGTGCCGGACTATGACATCGCCATTGTCGGCGTCCCGTTCGACGGCGGAACCTCCTTCCGCCCGGGCGCCCGCTTTGGTCCGGCGGGAGTCCGCGAAGCCTCGCGGCTGCTGCGGCCGGGCTACCACGTGGAGCTCGACGTCGAACCCGTCAACGAAACCCAGGTGGTGGACGCCGGCGACATCGCCTGCACCCCCTACGACATCACCCGGGCGGTGCGCGAGATCGAGGAGCAGGCCCTGCCGCTGCTCGGTGAGGACAAGCGGCTGATCTCGATCGGCGGCGACCACACCATCGCGTTGCCGATGCTGCGGGCGCTCAACAAGGTCCGCGGGCCGGTGGCGCTGCTGCACTTCGACGCCCACCTGGATACCTGGGACACCTACTTCGACCAGCCCGTCACCCACGGCACCATGTTCCGCCGGGCGTTCGAGGAAGGGCTGCTGGTGGAGGACAAGTCCATGCACATCGGCATCCGCGGCCCGGTGTACGACCGGGATGACTTCCTGCGGGACCACGAGTTCGGCTTCCAGATCATCCGCTGCTCCGACCTCGATGTCATCGGCGTCCCGGCCGCGGTGCAGCGGATCAAGGAGCGGCTCGGTGACACCCCGGTCTATCTGTCGATCGACATCGACGTGCTGGATCCGTCCTTCGCTCCCGGGACCGGCACGCCGGAGATGGGCGGCCTGCTCTCCCGCGAGCTGCTGGCCCTGCTCCGCGGACTGAACGGGATCAACATCGTCGGCGCGGACGTCGTCGAAGTCGCCCCGGCCTACGACCACGCCGACATCACCACGCTCGCCGCCGCCACCGTGGTCTTCGACCTGCTGGCCCTGATGGTCAACCGCAGCAAGGTCGTCTCGGCGCTCGACGAGGAGCTGGAAGCCGCCTCCGTCTGACGGCGCGCTTCCTCTGCCAGTGAGCCCGGTGGCCCCTCGGTGGCTACCGGGCTTACTGCTGCCGCCAGCGGTCCCGGCCTGACGCAGGGAAGCAGGGCGCCGCCGTCGTAATTGCCCGAAGTGACCAGACTCAATTGCCGCCGATTCCGGGGAAGCTCTGGCAAGGGCCGCCGGTAGCTGCCAAGAATGGGGCCATGGAACCGCTGAAGAAGAACCTGTCCGTTGTCTCGATCGCCGCCGGCCTGGCCCTGGCGCTGTCCGCCTGCGGGGAAGACAGTTCCGCCACGCAGGCCCCGGCTGAGGACAAGGCGCAGGAGCGTGTGGAGGCTCCCGGCGGTTCGCCGGCCGCGACGCCGGACGCGACCGAGGACACCAGCAGTTCGAAAGGTGATGGAAAGCCCGACGCGCGTGCCGCCGTCGAAACCGCCGTGGCGGAAGTGGACAATGGCACGGCCGTCGAGCTGGACTTCAGCGATGACCGGAAGTCGTGGGAGGTCGAGCTGGTCAGCGCCGACACCGAGCAGGAGGTGCGCGTGTCGCCGGACGGCAGCGAGGTGCTCGGGCAGGAGTGGCTCGGCGAGGCCGACGAGGAGGACCGCTCGGAGCTGCAGGGGGCCAAGGTGACGCTGGCCGAGGCGCTTGGGGCCGCGCAGCAGGAGGCCGCCGGGGAGATCAAGGAGGCCTCGCTGGATGACGACGAGAACGACATCCCGGTCTGGGAGGTCGAGGTCCGGGTCGAAAAGGAGCGGAGCGAGGAGGTCCGGATCAACGCGGCGACGGGGGAGCCGATCCGGTAAACGCCTGACGGGCGCAGTGATGGGCACTGTGAAACGTGTCCCCCAGCGGATGCCAATTCCCGGCATGCCCCGTGCTTGACTTGCCGGTGTGAAGTTTCGCTATCTGCTGGCCGCGGCGCTACTGCCCATGCTTGCTGGCTGCACATCCGGCCCTGACGACGGTTTCGTGTTCGTGGCGCACCGTGGCGGGGACGAGATGCATCCGGAGTCCTCGCAGGAGGCGTTGACGGCGGCCGCGGATGCCGGATTTCCCGTCGAGTTCGACCTGCGGAAACTGCGGGACGGCGGCTGGGCCATTGTCCACGATCCCGCAACGGACGATTCGGTTCGGAGTGTCTCCGGTCCCATTGAGGACATTACCGGCGCACAGTGGGACGCCGCCCGGCTCAGCGACGGCGGGCGCAGCGGGCGGACTGCGACCTGGGACTGGGTCGTCGACGAACTCCCGGACGATGTGCTGCTGGTCCCCGAACTGAAGGACCGGAAGATCACGGCCGACGATTTCGCCGAGGCAGTGCGCCGGGCGGGTGTGGAGGACCGAGTCATTGTGCAGTCGTTTGATTTCGCAACGGCAAAGCGGCTGGCCGGGCATGGACTGGACACGCTGTTTCTGATGACCGCGAAGAGCGCAGAGAGCCCTGCAGAGATTGCTGCCGCCGGAATCTCCCACGTGGGCCCGAGCAAGGCGACAAGCGAGGCGAGGCTGCGGGAGCTCAAGGAGGCAGGTCTGAAAGTCTGGGTCTGGACGGTTAACGACGCCGAGTCAGCGGCGGACCTCCGCATGTCGGGTTACGTGGACGGGGTCTTCACGGACAAACCGCATGCTCTTTCCGGTGGGCGAATCGAGTAGGGCCGGCTCTGGCCGTCGCGGTATGTCGGCGGGACAATGAGGCATGGAACAGCTCAGGAAGAATCTGACGGTTGCTGCGGCCGGGGCGGGCCTTATGTTGTCGATGGCGGCGTGCGATGCCGCGGAGCCGGGACCGACGACGCCGGCTCAGCCGACGCAGACCCCGATGACCGAGGAGCCCGGTGCGACCGGCGGGGCCTCGCC